>JBKDTB010000155.1:0-65060 GCA_046340515.1 Cyanobacteriota bacterium
AAACAAAGGTGGGGGACGGGGAAGACACGGAGCTGCTGGATCTGCTGGCGGGTGACGGGGTGTTGCCCGATGAGATGGTGGATGGCGAATGCCTGAAGGGGGATCTGCGGGCCCTGGTGGAACAACTGCCGGAGCTGCAGGCGCAAGTGCTGCGCATGCGCTACGGCATGGAGGGCAATGAGCCCATGAGCCTCACCTCCATCGCCCGGGAACTGGGGATGAGCCGCGACAAGACCCGCAACCTGGAACGTCGCGCCCTGGAGGGCATCCGCAACCGCTCCCGTGAGTTGCGTCACTACCTGGTGGCTTAGTCCAGCCCCTCGGTCGCCTCGGCGTCCTCCCGCAGGCGTCGCAACCGATCCAGCAACGACTCATTGCTCATGCGATTGCTCAGCCGTTCGGCGAGCAAGGGAAACGCCAGGGGAGAAGGGCGCGGACAGGTCATCACCCGCAGGGCGCAGTCCCGCAGTCGCTCCAGGGCGCTCGCCAGGCGATGCACCTCCAGCTGCTCCCGCATCACCTCCCGCTGGGCCTGGCGCAGCAGCAGATTGTCTGGATCATGGCGCTGAAACACGTCATGGAGCAGGGCCGCGCTGATCTGCAGCTGCCCCGCGCTCTTGCCCGCGCCTGGATATCCGTTTTGCACCAGGCCGCTCACCTGAGCGATCGAGCGGAACCGCCGACGCCCCATCTCCGACAGGTTGATCGCCCGCTCCAGATCCTCCTCCAGGGCGTCGAAGGCCAACAGCTCCTCCGCCTGGCTGTCCAGAAGCTCGGCGAAGGGATAGCCCCGGGGAGCCAGCAGCTCGAAGCCGTAATCGTTCACTGAAACGGTGAGGGTGCCGGGCTGCCGGCGGGCCAACCGCCAGGCCCAAAGAAAGCCCAGCCCCTCGTGCACGAATCGCCCCTCAAAGGGATAGGCATAGAGATGGCTGCCCTCCCGGGTGCGACACACCTCCACCAGAAACTCTTGACGCGCGGGGATGAGGGAGAGGTCGGCCTGGCGTCGCAACAAGGGCAGCAGCGCCTTCAGCTCCTCGGTGTCGAGCAGCGCACTGTCGGCCCCCTCCGCCAAAGCCCGGCGGCAGCGATCCACCTCCAGCCGCAGATGGTGGCTGAGCAGGTCGGAGAGGGCCATCTGCCCCCCGGCCCAGGCCGGCACGGCGGTGGTTTTCCGGCTGGTGCTCCGCACCTGGGCCGTCATCTCCCGCAGGCGCACCAGCTCCAGCTGACGGCCAGCGAAGAAAAACACATCCCCCGGCTTCAGCCGCCCGATGAAGGCCTCCTCCACATGGCCGATCACCGCCCCGCGAACAAAGCGCACCGTCACACTGCGATCGGCGGTGATCGTGCCGATGTTGAGCCGGTGGAGCCGGGCGATGGCCGGCTCGCGCACGCGAAAGCGCACGCCCACCCCGGCGGACACCGGACCCTGCGCCGAAGGGGGGGGCGGCTGCCGCTCCAACTTGCGGTAGCGGGGGTAGGCCGCCAGGCACTGGCCGCCGTGTTCCAGGAACGCCAAACACCATTGCCACTCTTCCGGGGAGAGATGGCGGAAGCTCCAGGCCCCGCGAATGGTGCGCCATTCCTCCTCGGGGGAAAATCCCGGACCACAGGCCAGGGTGACCAGGTGCTGAAGGAGCACGTCCAGGGGGGCCTGCGGCGCGGCTCGGTGCTCCACCACCCCCGCCTCCAGGCCCCGCCGCATGCCGCTCACCTCCAGCAGTTCCAGGGCGTTGGTGGGCATGAGCAACACCTGGCTCGTGCGGCCCGGCCCATGGGCCGAGCGTCCCGCCCGCTGCAGGAGACGGGCCAGATGCTTCGCCGAGCCGATCTGCACCACCCGTTCCACAGGTTGAAAATCCACCCCGAGATCCAGGGAACTCGTGCACACCACCCAACGGATCTCCCCCTCCTTCACCCCCGCCTCCACCGCCTCCCGCTCCGCCCGATCCAGGGAACTGTGGTGCAGCGCCAGCGCTCCCTCCATTTCCGGGCAGGCGTAGCGCAAGCACTGGTGCCACCGTTCCGCCTGGTTGCGCGTGTTGGTGAAGAGCAGGGTGGAGGTGGTGGGCTCCAGAGCGGCCACCAACACCTCATGCATGCGCAGACCCAGATGTCCCGCCCAGGGGAAGCCATCCAGGGAATCGGGCAGCAAACTGCGAATGGTCGTGGCCCGTTGCAGCGGCGCCGTGAGGATCACCGGCTGCCGATCCACCCCCACCGCCGCCCGGGCCGCCTCCTCCAGGTTGCCGATCGTGGCGCTGATGGCCCAGCGCCGCAGCCCGGGCCGTAGCCGACTGAGCCAGCTCAGGCAGAGTTCGGTCTGACTCCCCCGCTTGCTGCCCATCAGCTCGTGCCATTCATCGATCACCACCCCGTCCAAGCCGGCGAAGAACGCACAGGCGTCGGCGGAGGCCAAAAGGAGAGAGAGGGATTCCGGGGTGGTGATCAGGATGTGAGGGGGGCGTTTGCGCTGGCGGGTGCGTTCCGCGCTGGAGGTGTCGCCGTTGCGCAGCCCCACCCGCAAGGGCCAGCCCATGGCCGCGATCGGCTCTTCGATCGCGAGGCGCAGATCGCGGCTGAGGGCCCGCAGAGGGGTGAGCACAAGCAGCCGCGGCCCCGCCGGCTCCCCTCCCGGCAGCCTGGCGTCGCGCAGGAGTTCGGCGATCGGACCCATCACGGCGGCAAAGGTCTTGCCGGAACCGGTGGGCACCTGCAGCAGACCGCTCCGCCCCCGGAGATAGGCCTGCCAGCACTGGCGTTGAAAGGTCTGGGGCCGCCAGCCCTGGCGAGCGAACCAGGCCTCAATGGGGGCCAGGAGTTCCGCCAGCTGCTGGTCCGTCGCCTGGTGGTCGATCGGGCCGTCGGCAATGGATCCGGAGCTGGTGGGAGGGGCGGCGGTCACGCGGAGGGCGTTGGCGGGGTCATCAGAGCCAAGGCCCGGGCCAGGCTGTCCGCATCCTCGGGCCCCTTGTCGCCGCGCCAGCGAGCGATGCGCGGGAAGCGCACGGCCAGGCCACTTTTATGGCGAGGCGAGGGCTGGATGCCCTCGAAGGCCAGCTCGAACACCAAGGAGGGCTCCACGGCGCGCACCGGCCCGAACCGCTGCAGGGTGTGGCGGCGGATCCACTGATCGAGGCGAAGGATCTCCTGGTCGTCCAGGCCGGAATAGGCCTTGGCGAAGGTCACCAGGCGAGGGGCCTCCGCGCCGCTGTCGTCGGCCTCCCGGGGCCGATCCCACAGGGCAAACGTGTAATCCGTGAACAGATTGGCCCGGCGGCCAGTGCCGGCCTGGGCATAGACCAACACCGCATCAAGCCGGTGGGGCTCCAATTTGTGCTTCCACCAGTGGCCCCGCCGCCGGCCGCTCAGATAGGGCGCGTCGCGCCGCTTGAGCATCAGCCCTTCCGCTCCCGCCTGGCGGGCCCCGTCGCGCAGGGCGTCGAGCTCCCGCCAGTGGCTGAGCGGCAGGAGAGGGGCGAGGCGAAAGGGTGGGGGGAGACCGGCCTGGTGCAGGGCCTCCAGCCGCTGCCGACGTTCCTGGAGGGGCAGGCCCCGCTGATCCTCCGCCCCATGCTCCAGAAGGTCGTAGATCACGAAGCAGGCCGGACATTGCCGCAGCTGTTGGCGGCCCGGGGCCAGCCGACCCAGCCGGCGCTGGAGAACCCCGAACTCCCGCGGCCGAGGGTCCTCCGGCCCCCAGATCACCACCTCCCCATCCAGCACAAGCCCTTCCGGCAGAGCGGCGGCGGGGCCGGCGAGATCCGGGAAACTGGCGTTGATCAGATCCTCGCCCCGGCTCCAGAGAAACACCTCGCCCTGGCGATGGATCAACTGGCAGCGAATGCCGTCGTATTTCCATTCCACCTGCCAATCGCCGGGGGGAGTGGCCTGCACGGCCGGCAGATCAAGGGGAGAGGCCAGAAAGAAGGGGTAGGGACGACCCGGGGGCACGGCGCCGCGCTCCGTGGGCTGAAGCAGGGCAGACCAGGCCTCGGGACTTGGAACAAACCCTCCCATCAGCCGATGCTTCAGCGTGGCCTCCTCCAGCCCGCTGAGGCGGGCGAGGGCACGAATCACCAGCCCTTCGCTCACGCCAACCCGCAGGCCACCGGTGAGCAGCTTGTTCACCACCAGCAGTTGGTTGCGGCGGAGGCCGCGCCAGCAGGCGCGCACCGCCTCGGCTTGGGCCTCTCCCTCAAGCCGGGCCAACGCGGGCAGGCGCTGCTCCATCCACTCCCGCAGGGAGCCGCCAAGGGGCTCGGCAGGCTCGGCGGGCTCGGATTCGGCGGGCCAGAGAAGGCTGATCGTTTCCGCCGAATCCCCCACCTGCCGGTGGCAATCGTCAAACAACCACGGGGGCCAGGGGGCTGCCCCGAGGCAGATCTCCCGCAGACGCCGGCCGGTGATCAGGCGTCGCTTCCGGCGGCCGAGGAGGACATGGAGAGACCAAGCCCCATCAGTGGGCGAGGCCTGCCGGAAGAAGGCGACGAGGGCAAGCACTTTGCCCTCCGTGGCGGTGGACGCGTCGAGGAGGTGAAAGAGCTGGCAAAAATCCTCCATCGCCCAACATTCTCACGACAGGGGCGTCATCGCTGGGGGGCAAGCCTTCACATGAAGGTCCGATCCTCCTTGAGGAGAGAGGGATTGTGGGTCTTGAGAAGACGCCGCAGGGGAGTGGGCATGCCGGTCTTGGAGTAGCCCATGCCGGCAAAACCGATGGCATAGGCCAGACAAATAAAACCATCACGAATCAGGGGAGCGATGGTGTTCTGCAGGGCGTTGCTCTGGTTCTCCTTCAGCTGGTTTTCCAGTCGCTTCACCGACGGACGCAAGCGGGCAAGCAAACCGGTCTTGATGGTTTGCACATCAGCGCCCAGGGGTCGGTTGGCCAATTGTTCGCCGCCAGGAATGGCGCGGATGGCTTCCCGGAGCTGTTGTTCGTCGGTGGCGCGCTGCAGCAGGTTGGCAGAATCGGCCAGGCGCTTCAACTGACCCTGGCTCTCCTGCACCTCGCTGCGGATGATGGCCACGGATCCATAGGACTGCAAGGGAATCAGGAGCAGGAAGCCGATCGCGGCGACGGTGGCGGTGCGCCGGATCAGACGGAAGTGATCACTGGAGGGCATCACGTCGCCATCGACCATGAGGGCCAGCATCATCAGGCCCATCGCCATCAGCGGCAGGCTCGCCGTGCCCCGCAGGGTTCCGCTCACCCGCACCATCCACTGGGGTTGGAGGATGGCGATCGGGAAGAGGGCAGTGATGACCTGGGCCAGAAAAACAATGATGAGGGCGAAGGACACCCACTGCAAACTGTCTGCCAGCTGACTGGAGCCGACTCTTTTACTCACGAAAGCCTCCATTCTTTCCATGCCATCATGGCAGTTCGGGTGCAGTTGGCACAATGCGCCGCTGGAGCCTCACCCCACCCTCCGCGGCGCAGTCCCGACAGCCAGGATCACTCCTCCGTCCAGTCGGCGCCCCGAACACAGCACCGACCGGACGCCAAGCCGACAGACAACTCATTCCTTAAGAAGTGCATCATCCGCCGTGAAATCCGGCAATGGCATGATCTCTTGCGCATAGTCACTCCGATAGCTGTCGGTGAGACTGGCGACCAGATCCACCCGCGGCTCCCAGGCCAGTTCCCGTCGCAGGCGATGGGTGTCCGTCAGGAAATGGGAGAGTCGCAGGGGAAAGGCCTTGCGCGCCTTCGGATCAAGGCCGGCAGGATCAAAGCTCCGGATCTCCACCCCAGCCGGATCCTTCCCGCAAGCCACCGCCGCCGCCGCCACCAGGCCCCGCAGCGTCACCCCCTGCCGGCCCGAGCAGTTGTAGACGCGGTTGCAGGACGCCTCCACCTCCAGACAACGGGTCATGGCCTCCGCCAGATCTCGCACATCACCGAGTTGGGTGATCAGCTGGCCATCGCCGGGAAGGGGAATGGGACGCTCATGCAGCAGTCGATCAAAGAACCAACGCTCGATCGGGTTGTAGTTGCCCGGTCCAATGATGTAGGTGGGACGAAAGCTGGTGAAGGGAATTCCTTCCTCCCGCAGCCAGGCTTCCGTCTCCGCCTTGCCGGCGTGGCGGCTGGCGGGATCGGTGGGAGAGTCCTCATCCAGGGGCCAGACGGCGCTGTCGGCGTAGACCCCCGCAGAACTCACATACACCAGCCGGTGTCGCGGCGCCCCGCTGTGGACCAGCACGCGACGGGTGTCGTCCAGGGTGCGACCGGAGCTGTCGATGATCACATCAAAGCCTTCGCCCTTCAACGCCTCCAGATCGCTGTCAACGCCGCGATCCCCCCGCAGGTGCCGCACATCGGCGGGGACGGGCTGGCGTCCGCGCGTGAACAGGGTCACCGTGTGCCCCGCCGCCAGCAGGTGGGCCACCACGGGCCGGCCGACAAAGCGTGTCCCCCCCATGACCAAGATGTCCATGAATCCCCTGACCTCGGTTCGCGGCCCATTCAAGCGGCTGAACGGCCGGGCTCCGCCTGCGGGGCTACGCCCGGGGATCCCGGCTCAAGGCCGGTCTGGGCGAAAGCCGCTTCAGCGGCAGTCGCTGGAGCGGCGGGCAGGGGAGGGGATGGCCCTGCACCAGCCAGGGGCTGGGTCGCAGAGCCAGGGCCAGCACACCGCGGGCGGGCTGACCAGAGACGCCCGTTCTGGCCGCCTCAGGACGGGAGGGATAGCGGGCGCCGTTGTGCTCCAGCCTCAGGGGGGCCGGATCTGAGGCCTCAGACGACGGCAGGATCAGATCTCGCCAGCCGTGGCTGCGCCGCTCGGAAACCACCAGGGAGGAATGGAGCCCGGCGATCGTCTGCAGGGGAATGAAGCCCTCGCCAGCGCTCCGCAGCAGCAACACCGAACATCCCCCCTTGCCGCAAGGCCGCTGCCCGAGCAGGGCCACCAGAATTTCGGGTTGGCGGTCGCCATCGAGGTCGAATCGATTGAACACGTAGCGCGCTCCGCCCTGCTTGTGGCAGGCCCCGACGGGGGATCCCGGGGGGAACAGAAGGCCCTGAAGCGCCTTTTCCAGGGCGGGATCCGGGAAGGCGATCGGGGCGACGGCACGTTCGATCCGAAGGCTCGGGATCGGGGGAGGCGGCAATGACTCCATCGGCGGATCGGATCGGACCCCACTGTGCGGTGCGGGGGATGATGGCACCAGTGGCAAGGGGCCATGGACGTCATTCCCGCGATCGACCTGCTGGAGGGCCGCTGCGTGCGGCTGCACCAGGGCGACTACAACCAGGTGACCACCTTTTCCGACGATCCCCTCCAGCAGGCCCTGGAGTGGCAGCGGCAGGGGGCCCGCCTGCTGCACCTGGTGGATCTGGACGGCGCCCGGCAGGGCGTGCCGGTGAATGACGCGGCCGTGCGCGCCATCACCGCCGCCCTCTCCATCCCCGTGCAGCTGGGGGGTGGGGTGCGAAGCCTGGAGCGGGCGGAGCGGCTTCTGAGCCTGGGGCTCGACCGGGTGATCCTGGGCACCCTGGCGGTGGAGGAGCCCGAACTGGTCTGTCGCCTGGCGGAGCGGCACCCGGGCCGGATCGTGGTGGGCATCGACGCCCGGAACGGCCAGGTGGCCACCCGGGGCTGGCTGCAGAACAGCGCGCTGACGGCCGCGGCGGTGGCCCGGCGCTTTGCGGACACGGGGGTGGCCGCCCTGATCACCACGGACATCGCCACCGATGGCACCCTGGCGGGGCCCAATCTCCCCTTTCTGCGCGAGATGGTGGAGGCCAGCACGCTGCCGGTGATCGCGTCGGGCGGCGTGGGCTCCCTGAGCGACCTGCTGAGCCTGCTCACCCTGGCTCCCCACGGTCTGGAGGGGGTGATCGTCGGGCGGGCCCTCTATGACGGCCGGGTGGATCTGGCGGAAGCGCTGCAGGCCATTGGTCCGGAACGGTGGCAGGATCCCGGTTCGCTGCCCGTGGCCTAGCCAGCCAAAGCGCCGGGAGGCATGGGTTCGAGAGGCACAACCCGCCCACATCTCCTATAAAGGGAACAACGCACGGCCCGTCCATCCCCGCCGCCAGGTTTGTGGCCAACAGCATTGCCCCCGATTCCCTGCAGGAGCCGAGCCCTCCCAACCGCACCGCTTCCGCCGACAAGGGTGCGGATCGGCCTCCACTCCTGGAGCCGGGGTCCACGGACAGCGTGGAGAGCGCCTATCGGCGCTGCCGCGAACTCGGCCTGCGGCTGAGCAAGCAACGCCGCATGGTTCTCCAGCTGTTGTGGGCGGAAAAAACACACCTCAGCGCCAGAGACATCTATGAAAAGCTGAATAATATCGGTCGTACCATTGGCCATACCTCGGTCTATCAGAATCTGGAGTCTCTCCAATCCGCCGGTGTGATCGAGTGTCTGGATCGCGCCAGTGGCCGCCTCTATGGATACCGCGCCGAACCCCACAGCCATCTCACCTGCCTCGACTCCGGCGTCATCCATGATCTCGATGTCTGCCTCCCCCCCGCCCTCCTCGAACAGATTGAGCGGCAGACAGGATTCTTGATTGAGGCCTACACCCTCAACCTGCTCGGTCGACAGCGGCGATGCTGACCCCCTGAACGGTCCGAGCGCGGGCACCTTCGGTAGGGTCCAGCGGTCAGGCGCGGCAGCCATGCCCGATCCTCAGCGTCGCCCCCCCGGCGAAGCCCCTCCTCTTTTGCTCCTGCTGGCGGATCCCTTGCCACGGGAGGGCCTGAAGCGCTGGCTCACCCTGGATCCTCCGCTCTATCGCCTGATCGATGGTCCCGACCCGCGGGAGGGTTCCCCTCGCCTGGTGATCTGGGCCCTGATCGGTCCCCCTCCTCCCGCCGTTCTGCTGGAGGAGCTCCGCCATCTGCAGGAACGCTGGCATCCCGCCCCTGTGCTGCTGGTGCTCTCCGGGGCCGCGGGCTTCTCCCGCTCCTTTCTTCTGGATCTCCCCCTCCAGGGGGTGGTGGAGGAACCCGACGCGGAAACCCTGCGCCAGGCCGTCGCCACCCTGCTGGCCGGCGGCCGGGTGGTGGAGCTGGCGGGGGGCGACGGGGGCGCTGTCCCCGCCGGCGAACCGGCGACGATGGGCCTCGGCCAGTGGCTCCTGGTGAGCGGCCTGCAGCAGATCGACGCCGAACTGCGACTGTGCGGCCGTCTGCTGGATCCCCCTCCCGACCAGTGGCTGCCCCAGCTCCTGTTGCGGGGGCGGCGCCGGGAACTTCTGGCGGCCCGCGCCTTGCTGCTGTGGCTCTGGGGCCCACTGACCCTGGCCTGGGGGGTGGTCTCCCCGCCGGGGGAGGAGGGAACCGACGCAGCCCAAGCCCCATCCCCCGCGGGGGCCCTCGCCCCGGGGCGACCGCGGAGGGAGGCGGTGCACGGGCTGACGCTCACCCTGCCCCAGCGCAATGCCGATGGCATCTGGCTCGCCCTGCGGGAACGCCTGGAGGCCGCCTTGCGGGCCGGGCCCGACAACCAGAGCGGTCAACTGTTGGCGATGGATGGTCTGCGGGAGGAGCGCCGGCGGGATTTGCTGCTTGCCCTGCTGGCGCAGCTCGACCAGCTCCGCGACAACCTGCGCGACCAGGATCCATCCCCGGAGACCCTCCTGGAGCGATGGCGGGCCCTGCAACCATCCCTGCGGCAACAGGCCCTGCGCCACCTGGCCGGCCCCTATGTGCAGCTCCCCAGGGAGGGGCGCCTGTGTCCCGTGGCCGACACCCTCCTCAGCCAGAGCGATCTCAACGGCGAGGATCCCGACCTCCCCGACCCCCACTCCATGCTCGCCGCCTTGCTCCAGGCCAGGCCCCTGGTGGTGGAGGGCCGACTGCGGGCAGCCGATGAACCACAGGCCGTGCTCTATCTCGAACTCTTGCTGGCCAACTGGTTGGTGCGCAGCGCGGAACAGATCAGCTCCGAGGTGCTCGCCCTGAGCGCCGAATGGCCGGAACTGCGGCGCTATCTCCTGCGGGACGCCCTCCTCTCCACCCGCAACCTCGAACGCCTGCGCAATCAGCTCAATGCCCAGGAACGTTGGTTCAACTGGGTGAGGCGCCCGATTCGGCTCTATGAGAGCAAGCGGCCGTTGTTCTGCTTGAAGCCGGGCGAGATCGGGCTGCTGGATCTGACCGAGCCGCGCGATGCTGAACTGCGGCGACTGCGCGGGTCCCAGCAGCTCATCACCCTGGCGCTGGAGATCCGCGATGCCCTCGCTCCCCAGGTGCAGAGCGTCGTGCGCGCCTTCGGCGACCTGGTCGTGGTGCTGCTCACCCGGGTGGTGGGGCGGGCCATCGGGTTGGTGGGGCGGGGCATTGCCCAGGGGATGGGCCGAAGCTTCGAGCGTTGAGGTCGATAATTGCCCCCTGTGCCGAAGGCTGCCTCCCCCTTGTCTCCCCGATCCCTGCCGGGCTCTCCCCCGTCCGTTGCCCCCCGTGCGACCCACCAGCGTCCGTGGCACCGGGGACCGGCCCTGTTGGCGGCGGCCCTGATGGCGCTGGCCCTGCTGGCCTGGCCGGCCACCGCCCGCGCCAGCCTGGAGAACGATCGCTACGACGGCAACATCTTTGCGCTCTATGCCGGCAACGGCTCCCTGGTGCCCCCCCGCCTGAGCCTGGCCGAGGCCATGGAGAAGCATCGCGTCTCCGTGTTGGTTTTTTATTTGGATGACAGCGCCGTGAGCAAGCGTTTCGCGGGGGTGGTTTCGGAGCTGCAGCGGGTCTGGGGGGGCGCCGTCGAACTTCTCCCCCTGGTCACCGATCCTCTCCAGGGGCGCGCGGACACGGGGCCGACCGATCCCCTGCACTACTGGCAGGGATCCATTCCAGAGGTGGTGGTGATCGACAGCACGGGCCGCGTGGTCTTCAGGGGGGCCGGCCAGGTCGAGCTGGCCGGGCTCCATCGGGCCCTGAGCCAGGCCACCGGGATCCCCCTGCCCCCGAACCTCGCCGAGGAAGGGGCGGGGGTGAGCTTCAACGAGCTCAACGCCGGCTGGCCGTCCGCCCCGACCCCGCCCCTGCCCCGTGGCTGACCCGTCCCTTGCCGCCAGCCGCCTCGAACGGGACAGCCTGGGAGCCATCGCCGTTCCCGGGGATCGGCTCTGGGGCGCCCAGACGCAGCGCTCGCTGGAACTCTTCCCCTTCGGCGAGCCCATGCCCCTGGCGATCGTTCATGCCCTCGGCCATCTGAAGGCCGCCTGCGCGGAGGTGAATGCGGAGAAGGGACGGCTCGATCCCGCCCTGGCCGCCGCGATCATCGCCGCCGCGGAGGAGGTGGCCAACGGCGCACTGGATCAGCACTTTCCCCTCAAGGTTTGGCAGACCGGCTCCGGCACCCAGACCAACATGAATGTCAACGAGGTGATCGCCAATCGGGCCATCACCGCCCTGGGCGGCGTGCTGGGCAGCAAAACGCCCGTCCATCCCAACGATCATGTGAATCTCAGCCAGTCGAGCAACGACGCCTTCCCCACCGCCATGCATCTGGCGACCTTGGTGAGCCTCGAACGGCAGCTCCTGCCAGCCCTGGAGGCCCTCATGGACGCCCTGGGGGAGAAGGCGCTCCGCTATGCCGACCTGGTGAAGATCGGCCGCACCCATCTGCAGGAGGCGGTGCCCCTGAGCCTGGGGCAGGAATTCAGCGGCTACCAGGCCCAGCTGGATCTTGGGGTGGCGGGTCTGCGCGCCACCCTCCCGGGGGTGAGCGCCCTGGCGATCGGCGGCACGGCGGTGGGCACTGGTCTGAATGCGCCGGCGGGATTCGGCGAGGCCGTGGCGGAGCGTCTGACAAAGCGGATGGGCCTGCCGTTCCATGCCGCCGCCAACCGATTCCAAGCCCTGGCGGGCCACGAGGCGCTGGCGGCCACCCATGGCGCCCTTGCCGTGCTGGCGGGCAGCTTGATGAAGATCGCCAATGACATCCGCTGGCTGGCCAGTGGGCCCCGCTGCGGCCTGGGGGAATTGATCCTGCCGGAGAATGAACCGGGTTCCAGCATCATGCCCGGCAAGGTGAATCCCACCCAATGCGAGATGGTCACCATGGTGGCGGTGCAGGTGCTGGCCAACAGCACCGCCGTGCAAATGGCCTCCAGCCAGGGCAACTTCGAACTCAACGTCTTCAAACCCCTGATCGCCCGCAATGTGCTCCACAGCGTGGAGCTCCTGCGGGGAGCGTGCGATGGACTGCGGAAGCATTGCCTGGAGGGCCTCCGGGCGGATGAGAGCCGCATCGCCCAACACCTGGATCAGAGCCTGATGCTCGTGACGGCCCTCACCCCGTTGCTGGGTTACGACAAGGCCTGCGCCATTGCCCGCCATGCCCATGAGCACAACCTCAGCCTGCGGGAGAGCGCACAAACGGTCGGGGGCCTCAGCACGGAAGCGTTCGACCGCTGCGTCAATCCCCGGCTGATGATCTGACCCCCGACCCCCGGCGCCCCGTCTGGGAGCCTCGCGGGCCTCAGCGGAGCCAGGATTCCAGAGCCTCTCGGGTGCCGGGCGCATCCCGGGCCCCGCGCTGAAGCACCACCACCCCATCGCGCAAAGCGCGGATGCCATAGCTGTCGCCCATGGCCCGCAGTTGCTCGCGGGCGCCCTCCAGCATCTCCTGGTCTTCGTCAAAAGCGGGGGCGTAGCGCCGCAAGCGCCCCAGATCGGCCGCCACCCAGTCAACCGGCCGGGTGCGCCCCTGGCGATCAACGTAGGTGAGGGATTGGGGGAAGCGCACCAACACCTCCCGTCGGGCCAAAGCGGGCACCAACGGGGTGGTGGCGGCGGCTGTGGCTCCGGGAGGAATGAGCGCCAGCACCTGGCGGGCCGCGGCGGCATGGCGCCAGCTCTCCATGGCGGAGACGTGCACCCGGGGGGACACGCTGTCGGGAATCAGCCAGGACAGGGAACGGTTGGGGTTGCTGGTGAGCGTGAAGAGCAGGGACAGGGCCAGGCAGCCCGACCAGATCGCCCGCAGGCGGCGTCGGGCAAAGAGCGGAGCATGGCTGCGCCACCAAAGGGCTGCGCCGGCGAACAACCCGGGCACCACAAGAAAGGTGTAGCGAATGTTGATGGAGAGCGGATTGTTGCTGCCCCGCGCCAGCAGGAGGCCCAGCAGCGGCAACCCCATCAGCAGCCAGCTGTCGAGGGACACCAGGGGGACGAACATCAGGGGAAGGGTCTGCCCCAAGAGATAGCGGAGGGTTTGATCCGGTGGACTCACCAGCTCCCGCAGCAGCAGCAGGGGCTGGCCCAGGCTGGCCCGCAGCACATCCAGGCTGGAGGCCTTCTCCCGGGCACCGACATATTGGCCGAAGTTTTCCAGCATGAAGCGCCGCGAGGTGTCTTCACTGAAGAGCGGCATCAGCACGGTGGTGACCAGCAACACCCAGGCGCCCCCCCAGAGGATCAGGGCCAGGGCGGTGGGCCACCGTTGGCGTTGCCGCCAGAACAGCCACAGACCAATCCCCACCAACACCACCCCCGTGTCTTCCCGCACCAGGGGGATCAGCAGGGCCACGGGCACCCCCAGCCCCCGGGAGCCGGTCTCCAGGGCCAGCAGCAACAGGAACACCAGCAGGGGAAGTTGGCAGAGATCGGTGAAGTTGCCCCAAGTGGGCCCGAGCACCGCGTTCGCGCCATAGAAGCTGACAGCCACCATCGCCGCCAGGTCCTCCGCCAGCCACTGGCGCGCAAGCCGATGGAGCACAAGGCCGGCGGCGGTGATCAGCAGCACCTGGATCACTCCGAGCGCAGCGGGCCCCCCCGGGCCCACGAACGGAATCCAGAGAGCCAACAGGGGGGTGAAGTGCTGCCCCAAGCGGCGGTAGCCCAGAGCGGGAGCCGCCCCCCCGTGGATCACGTTCGTCGAGAGCTGGGAAGAGAGGGTGCTCTCAAAGGGGTGGCCATGGAGGCCGTTCCAGAGCACCTGGGTGAAGATGCCCTGGTCATAGGAGGCGGTGAGGGAGTGGATGCGCCACCACTGGATCAGCAGACCGACCGAGGCGAAGAGAGCGGCGGCGATCCAGAGCCGACGGCGCGCCCGACGCCCGGTGTCGCGGGGGTCAGGGGTGAGGGTGATCACAGCAGGTTGGCGGCCAGTTCGGCCAGGGCCGACCGTTCCCCCCGCAGCAGGGTGACATGGCCCGCCAACCGCTGGCCCTTGAAGCGTTCCACCAGCCAGGTGAGGCCATTGCTTTCGGCATCGACATAGGGATTGTCAATCTGATAAGGGTCTCCCGTGAGCACAATCTTGGTGCCTTCACCCACACGGGTGACGATGGTTTTCACCTCATGGGGGGTGAGATTCTGCGCCTCATCCACGACCATGTACTGACGGGGGATGGAGCGGCCACGAATATAACTGATCGCTTCCACCTCCAGCAATCCCATTCCCTTTAAATCAGTCCAGCTGTTGCGCTGCGTGCGTTGACTGCCGCGGGAGGATCCACCATGGCTGTCGCTGGCCCCAAGGAGAAAATCCAAGTTATCAATGATCGGTTGCATCCAGGGGCCCATTTTTTCTTCGATGTCCCCCGGCAGAAAGCCGATGTCCTTGCCCAAAGGAATCACCGGTCGGGTGACGAGCAGTCGGTCGTAAACCCGTTCATCCGCCACCATGTGCAGGCCCGCCGCCAGGGCGAGCAGGGTTTTGCCCGTGCCGGCCTTGCCGATCAGCGTCACCAGCTGGATCTCCGGATCCAGCAGCAGGTCAAGGGCAAAGGTCTGCTCGCGGTTGCGGGGCTGAATGGCCCCCAGCCGCACCTTCGGCGCCCGCTGCAGAGGCTGCAGGGCTCCGTTCTCCCCGTGGAAGCGGGCGAGCAGGGTGTGATTGGGCTGGGCCTGATCCACCAGGGTCACCCCCTCGTTGGCCACCAGCGGGGGATGGCCGGCGGGCAGGTCGGCTTCGAGCAGGCCCCCCGCACCCTTGACCCGATCCATCTGCTCAGCGCTCGCCCAGACCTCGCAGACACCGGGATAGAGATCGGCGATGTCCACCTTGTCGGTGGTGTAGTCCTGGGCAGTGAGGCCCACCGCATCGGCCTTGATCCGCAGATTGGTGTCCTTCGTGACCAGAACCACGGGCAAGTGGCTGCCCATCACCTCCTGAAGCCGCTGTTCGAGGGCCACGGCGAGAATGTTGTTGTCGCCATTGCCCCCCTTGAGCTCGGGGGGCAGCTGGGCCAGGGTTTCCCCGCGGCAGAACACCACTTTCAGCGTGCCGCCGCTCTCCGGGTCGATGGTGACGCCATCCGACAGGTTGCCCTTCTCCCGCAGCTGATCCAGCAACCGGGAGACCTGCCGGGCATTGCGACCCTTCTCGGAAGGGTCCCGCTTGAAGCGATCGATCTCCTCCACCACCTCGATGGGCACCACCACGGCGTTGTCCTGAAAGCGCATCAAGGCCCAAGGGTCATGGAGCAGAACGTTGGTGTCCAGGACAAAGGTTTTGCGCATGCCAGTGGCCGGGCCGGTGCCATCGAAAGGAACCTAGGGCGGCCCCTGCCCCTACGCTCCTGCACCAGGATCCTGAGGATGTTCGCGCTTGGAGCCGTTGTCGCCGCTCTTCTCCGTGCCGCTGCTGGTGTTGCCGCTCTTCGGCCTCACCCTCCTCTGGCTGGAACTGCGCCATCGCCTCAGGCCCGCCTCGCCGCTTCAGTTGGAGGCGGGCCCCTTCACGGTGACCCCCGAGGGCGAGGGCCTGGTGGTGGAGGGGGAGATTCGCATCCGCAACCCCCACCCCCGCATGGAGGTGTTCGTGCCGGAGATCCAGATGGAGCCCGTGCTGCTGGGAAACGGCGACCTGTCCGCGGTGCGCCGCCGGGTCCACATCACGGCCCGGCACCCCGATGAGCCGGCCCGCCCAGACGGCTACTGGGCGGCCTACATCGTGAAGGGTCGCAAAACCACGGCCGCGGGGGTGCGGGTGAACCTCGAAGGCCCCGCCGGCAGGGATGTGGCCCCCCTGCTCGACACCCTCTGGCTGGACATCGCCACGATCCACTACGGCCCCTTCGGACGGCTGAAGCGGCGAGACGGCATCCTGGTGCCCCTGCGCCAGCCCCAGCCCCGGGACCCGGCCACCGCCCAATGGCGCAGCGGCGAAGCCTGCCAGGTGTTGCCGGTGAAAACCCACCTGCTCGGGGTGCTCGACGACCCGGCCGAGGTGCTGGAGCGCTACTGCGGCGGGCTCATCCAGCCCCATGACGTGCTCACCATCGGGGAGACGCCGCTGGCGGTGATGCAGGGGCGCTACCGCCATCCGGAGACGGTGGAGCCTTCCATGCTCTCCCGCCTGCTCTGCCGCGTCTTCCACCCCACCAGCAGCCTGGCCACGGCCTGCGGCCTCCAGACCCTGATTGACATCGTGGGCCCCGCCCGGGTGCTTTGCGCCTGGCTGGGCGGCTTCGCGTTGAAGCTGGTGGGCAGCAAGGGGGGGTTCTACCGCCTCGCGGGACCCCAGGCCCGCCTGATCGACGACGTCACCGGAACAACGCCTCCCTACGACCAGACGCTGGTGTTGGGTCCGGATGATCCGCAGCGGTTCTGTGAACAGATGACGCGTGCCCTGGGAGTCGCCGTGGCCGTGGTGGATGTGAATGATCTCGGGCGGGTGAAGGTGTTGGCGGCCAGTCGCGGCAGCGACCTCGCCCTGATCGAGCGGGCCCTGCGCCCCAACCCGGCCGGCAATGCCAATGAGCGCACCCCCCTGGTGCTGATTCGCCCAGCTTGAAGGTTGGCCGCCTTGGACCCCTCCAGCAAGCCGCCTAAACTTCCCAAGCCTCCAGTTGTTTCATCGGTCTCCCCGTGCGGCCTTTCCCCGTCATGCCCATAGGTCTGAGACAGGTTGAGAAACTGCGCCTGGGCATGGACCGGTTGCGCGGCGCCTCGCCCCGGGGACTGGGGGTGGAACGGCTTCAGGGCTGGCATCTGCCCCTGCTGCAAGACCCCACCTTTCTCCCCCTGCTCCCCCAGCTGCAACGCGCCCTGATCCGGGAATTGCCGGAGCGCCTGCTGGGGGCTGTGCTTGCCTCCCTTCCCAGCGGACCGGTCGTCCACATCGCCCTGCTCCGGCGCCCGGCCCACCCCCCCCGGCCCCTGGGGCTGATCGTCACCCGCCGCCTGAACCGCCGGGGCACCTGTTGGGAGGTGGACCATCTGGCGCTGGCCTCCCTCCGAGAGCCTTTCGCCCCCTCCGATTCGGACATCGCCGAGGCCCTGATGCGCATGGCGATCCAAAGCGCCTCGGGGGTGTCCAGCTGGATCGCCACCGCCTCCGTCCTGGACGGCCAGCGCCTGGCCTTCCTGCGGGCCCAGGGCTTTCAACAGGTGCGCACGGATCAGCTCTGGCAATGGCAGCCCCATGGCGGGAGCCCCCCTGCCCTGCCGCCGGAGCTGCGGGCCCATCCCCTGAATCGCCAAACGGCCCCCCTGCTGTGGCACCTGGAGCAATCCTGTTGCCCGGCCCACCTGCGCCAGATCTTCGATCGCCGCAGCGAGGATCTGCTCGACCAATCCGGAGGCTGCGGCTGGGTGTTGCTGGACCACGATCGCAACGAGGCCGTGGCGGCCATCCGCCACCAGATCCACCACCCGGAGGTGGGTGTGGTGGCGGAGCTGAGCCTGCAGCCGGGGCGCGACGACCTCTACGGCGCCGCGGGGGCCTGGTTGCTCCACGGGCTCGTCCGGGGCGAACAGCCCCTCCTCCTGCGGTCTGATCGTGACGATGGGCCCCGGCACGCTTGGCTGGAGAACCTGGGCGCCAGCCTGCTCGGGGAGCAGAGTCTGATGGCCCGCACGGTGTGGCGTCGGCAGGAGCCGCAGCCCGCGCGGCAGGCCACCCGGCGCCTGGAGGCCATGCTCGAGCCCTGGAAGCCGGCGCCCCGTTCCATGCCCACCCCGGTGGGGCAGCGCTGAGTGTCGCTCCGCCCCCCCTGCTCCGCCATCGCTTTGGATGTGGGCCACAAACGCGTCGGCCTCGCGGGATGCGACCCCCTGGGCCTCACGGTCACCCCCCTGCCGGCGCTCCACCGCCGCGGACCGGATGAGGATGGCGCTGTTCTGGCCGCCCTCGCCACGCGCCGCCAAGCCCGAGTGATCGTGGTGGGTCTGCCCCTGGACGGGGAGCAGCGGCTCACGACCCAGGCCCGCCACTGTCTCCGCTACGGACGCCAGCTGGCGACGGTCTTGGCCGACCGGGGGCTGGCCCTGCCCCTGGTGTGGGTCAATGAACACGGCTCCACCCGGGAAGCCGAGGAGCGCTTCGCCCTGCGGGGGGATCGCAGCGGCAGGCTCGACAGCGCCGCCGCGGCCCTGCTGCTGGAACAATGGTTGCGTGAGGGTTCCGCTCTCATCCCTGATTCGGCCTCCTCTCCCACCCCCACCCCCTCAACCCCATGACCCCTGAACCCCCTGACCTGATCGGTTCGGGAGATGTGCCCACCGTGTTGGTGAAGGATCGCGCCGGAAGGGAGATCCTTTGTTTTCTGGAGCATTTGATTCCGCTGGATGGCAACGACTACGGGCTTCTCACCCCCGTGGACACCCCGGTCTGCCTGGTGCGGATCGCCGAGGGGGCGGACGAGAAGGATGAAGTGATCGAAAGCCTCGAAGGGGCGGAGCCGATCCTCTCCGTGGCGGATGTGGTGTTGCAGGAGCACGATCTGACCCTCGTGCGCTCTGCGGTCACCCTCACCGTCAGCGGCGAACTGGAGGAACCGGATCCGGAGGAGCTGGAGGATGAACTGGACGAGGACGGGGCGGAGGGCGACGAGGAGAGCGACCTCTACGAGCTGCTGATCCCCTTTCGCGCCAACGATCGCGAATACGGGCTCTACATTCCCCTCGATCCTTTCTTTGTCGTCGCTCGCATGGAGGGGGACGAGGCCCTGGTGGTGGAGGGGGAGGAATTCGAGCGAATCCAGCCGCGGATCGAAGCCGAACTCGACGAGCGGGAACGGGAGGGCTGACGCTCGATCATGTTGAGCCAGTTGCTGATCCCCGATTGGGCCCCGGGCTGCGCCTTGCCCCAGCTCACCCTCGATGCCCTGCAGGCGCGCGCTGAGCGGGGCATCCGGGCCCTGGTGATTGATGTGGATCGCACCCTGCTGCCGCGCCGCAGCGCGGAGCTGCCCCCCGCGGCGGAGCAGTGGCTGCGGGAGGCCAGCGGGCGGCTGCCGATCCACCTCTTCAGCAACAATCCCTCTCGCAAGCGCATCGGCCGCGTGTCGGAGATCCTCGGACTTCCCTACACCGTCAGTGCCGCCAAACCCCGGCGGGGTCCCCTTCGCCGGGTCGTGCAGGAGCTGCAGGTTCCCGTGCCGCAGGTGGCCCTGCTGGGCGATCGGGTGTTCACCGATGTGCTCGCCGGCAATCGCCTCGGCCTTTTCACCGTGCTCGTGAAGCCGATCGACTCCCGCGGTCTTCCCCATCCCAACGATCGTCTGCAGTCGTTGGAACTGGGCCTGGCCCACCATCTGGTCCATCCGCTCTGGGAACGGTGGCTTTGAACCGGAACCCGCCCCGGCGGGTCATCAAGGTGGGCACGAGCCTGCTGCGCGGCCAAACCGATCGCTCCACGGCGGCGGTGATCATGGATCTGGCCGCGGCCATGGCCCGGGCCCAGAGGGCTGGCGAACGCCTGGCCCTGGTCACCAGCGGAGCGGTGGGCCTCGGCTGCACGGCCCTGGGCCTCCAGGCCCGGCCCGGCGATCTGGCGTCCCTGCAGGCGGCGGCGGCGGTCGGCCAGGGCCGGTTGATGGCCCTCTACCAGGAAGCCTTCGCGGTGCGGGGCCTCACGGTGGCCCAGGTGCTCCTCACCCGGGCCGACATGGCTTCCCGCCGCAGCTATCGCCGCGCCTGCCTCACCCTGGAGCAGCTGCTGGCCTGGAATGTGGTGCCGATCGTCAATGAAAACGACACCGTCGCCACCGAGGAGCTGCGCTTCGGCGACAACGACACCCTCTCCGCCCTGCTGGCGGTGGCCATCGGCGCCGAGGAGCTGGTGTTGCTCACGGATGTCGATCGCCTCTATTCCGCCGACCCCCGCACGGACGCGGAGGCCGTGCCCATCGCAGAGGTGAGCGATCCCTCCGACCTGGAACGCCTTCAGGCGGCGGCGGGGGGAGGCGGCCAGTGGGGAACCGGCGGCATGACCACCACGCTCACGGCGGCCCGCATCGCGACCGCCAGTGGCATCAGGGTGCGGCTGGCCGACGGGCGCGATCCCGCCGTTCTGGAGGCCCTCCTGGCCGGCGCCTCGGTGGGCACCGTGTTTCAGCCGAGCGCCACCCCCTTGCCCGATCGCAAGGGCTGGTTGGCCCACGCCTTGGTGCCCAGCGGCACCCTGGTGGTGGACGCGGGAGCGGAGCAGGCCCTGCGCCATCATGGGGCCTCCCTGCTGGCGGTGGGCATCAAGGGGGTGGAGGGGCGCTTCGACCGCTGCGCCCCCGTGCGGCTGGTGAGCGTGGAGGGGCGGGAGATCGGCCGCGGCCTCTGCCGCTGGAGCAGTGAGGAGGTGCGCGCGATCCTCGGGCTCGGACGGGAGGAGATCCGCCGCCGGCTGGGGGAGAGCGGTGGCGCCGTGGTGCATCGTGATCACCTGGTGCTCGCGGTGTGAGGGCCGGAGCCGGCATGGCGACCTACGATCCGCCCCACATCCACGGGCCGGGTTGCGATTCCCATGCGCTTCAGCCGTTTGCTCAGCCAACTTCCCGCGGTGGACGAGGCCAGCCCCTGTGACCTGGCCGCCGATCCGGAGATCGGGGGAGCGGAATCGCTGGAGCGGGCGGGGGCCGAGCATCTCAGTTTTCTGGAAGCGGGACACGCTTCCGCCGAGGCCCTCGACAACACGTCCGCAGGAGCCCTCCTGCTGTTTCCCGACCCCGACCTGCAGGCCCGGGCCAGTGCCCGAGGCCTGGCTTGGGTTGCGGTGTCCCACCCCCGTCTGGCCTTCGCCGAGGCCCTCGAGGCCCTCTTCCCCCGGCGACGGCCGGAACCCGGCGTCCATGCCACCGCGGTGATCAGCCCGGAGGCCCGGGTGGCCGCCGATGCCCACGTCGGGCCCCACGCGGTGATCGGCCCCGGCTGTGTGGTGCTGGACGGCTGCGTGCTCCATCCTGGCGTGGTGTTGCTGGAGGACGTGCGCCTGGAGCGGTTCTGCGAGATCCACGCCAACGCCGTGCTCCATCCCGGCACCCGTCTCGGGGAGGGATGCGTTGTCCATTCCGGGGCCGTCATCGGCTCCGAGGGCTTCGGCTTCGTGCCCACCCCCTCGGGCTGGCGCAAGATGCCCCAGACCGGACGCGTCGTGCTGGAAGCGGGGGTGGAGGTGGGCTGCGGCTCGATGGTGGACCGGCCCGCGGTGGGTGAAACCCGGGTCGGAGCCGGCACGAAAATCGACAACCTGGTGCATGTGGGCCATGGGGTGACCATCGGCCCCGGCTGCGCCCTGGCCGCCCAGGTGGGCCTGGCCGGCGGAGCGCGCCTGGGCAGGGGCGTGATCCTCGCCGGACAGGTGGGCGTGGCCAACCGGGCCACCCTGGGGGATGGGGCCATCGCCTCCTCCAAATCCGGCATCCATGGCGACGTGCCCGCCGGGGAGGTCGTGAGCGGCTACCCCGCCATCCCCAACCGGCTCTGGCTGCGCTGCTCGGCGGCCTTCAGCAAACTGCCGGAGATGGCCCGCAGCCTGCGGCAACTGAAGGCGCAACAGGCGGAAGCAGCCAGCGGCGGCGGTCCGGCTGAGTAGCCTGCCCCCTGGCGCCAGGGCCCCCAGCGCCCCCTCGCCCCTCCATCCCTGTCCCCCCTGATGACGACGACCCATCGGATCACCCTGCGGCCCGGCGATGGGATCGGACCGGAGATCATGGCCGTGGCCCGCCGACTCCTGGAGGTGGTGAGTCGCCGCCGAGGCTTCACCTTGGCGATGGAGGAGCGCCCCTTCGGTGGCGCGGCGATCGACGCCTGCGGCGAACCCTTGCCGGCCGCCACGCTGGAGGCGGCCCGCCAGGCGGACGCGGTGTTGTTGGCAGCCATCGGCAGCCCCCGCCATGACCACCTGCCTCGGGAGTTGCGGCCGGAAACGGGGCTGTTGGCGCTGCGCTCCGCCTTGGGGCTGTTCGCCAATCTTCGCCCGGTGAAGATCTTTCCCGCCCTGCTGGAGGCCAGCACCCTGAAGCGCTCCGTCATCGAGGGGGTGGATCTGCTCGTGGTGCGGGAACTCACCGGCGGCGTGTATTTCGGCACCCCCAAGGGCCGGGTGGAAGCGGAAGGCCGGGTGCGCGCGTTCAACACGATGGCCTACTTCGCCGATGAGGTGGATCGGATCGCGCGGGTGGGCTTTGCCCTGGCAGCGGCGCGCCGTGGCAACCTCTGCTCGGTCGACAAGGCCAATGTGCTGGACGTCAGCCAGCTCTGGCGGGAGCGGGTGGAGGCCATCCACGCGGAGTTTCCGACCGTGCGACTGAGCCACATGTACGTGGACAATGCCGCCATGCAGCTCGTGCGGGCCCCGCGACAGTTCGACGTGTTGCTCACCAGCAATCTTTTCGGGGACATCCTCAGCGATGAGGCCGCCATGTTGAGCGGCTCCATCGGCATGCTGCCCTCGGCGTCGCTGGGGGAGGGCGGGCCGGGCCTCTTCGAGCCCATCCACGGCTCCGCGCCGGATCTGGCGGGCCAGGATGGGGCCAACCCCCTGGCCATGGTGCTCTCCGCCGCCATGATGCTGCGGCTGGGCCTGCGGGAGGAGGAGGCTGCCGCTGACCTGGAGGGGGCTGTGGACCGCGTGTTGGCGGCCGGCTTCCGCACGGCGGACCTCTGGAGCGAGGGCACCACCCGGCTGGGATGCCGGGCCATGGGGGAACGACTGGAGGCGGAACTCACGGCAAGCCCGGCCGTCGTCTGACCGTGCCAGCCGGGAGGGCGCGGGACCACGACCTGCCAAACTTTCAAACGCCTTCCCTTCCTGTGTCCGATGTCAAAGCGTCACCCGGTTGTTGCCGTCACCGGTTCCTCAGGCGCGGGCACGAGCACCGTCAAGCGCGCCTTTGAACACATCTTCGCCCGTGAAGGCATCGTGCCCGCGGTGGTGGAGGGCGACAGCTACCACCGCTACGAGCGGGGGCCGATGAAGGAGGCCATGGCCGCCGCGGTTGCCCGGGGCGAAAACTTCTCCCATTTCGGGCCCGAAGCCAATCTCTTCGACAAGCTCGAGGAGCTCTTCCGCAGCTATGGCGAGACGGGCACCGGCCTGCGCCGCTACTACCTCCACTCGACGGAGGAGGCCGCCGATCACAACAGCCGTATCGGCACCAACCTGGAACCCGGCCAGTTCACCCCCTGGGAACCCCTGCCGGACGCCACGGATCTGCTCTTCTACGAAGGTCTGCATGGCGGCGTGAAAGGCGATGGCTACGACGTGGCCTCCTTTGCCGATCTGCTGGTGGGCGTGGTGCCGATCGCCAACCTGGAGTGGATCCAGAAGATCCACCGTGACAACGCGGAACGGGGCTATTCAGCCGAAACGATCGTCGATACGATTCTGCGGAGGATGCCCGATTACATCAACCACATCTGCCCTCAGTTCAGCCGCACGGACATCAACTTCCAGCGGATTCCCACTGTGGACACCTCCAATCCCTTCATCTGCCGCAACATTCCAACGGCAGACGAAAGTTTTGTGATCATCCACTTCCGCAAAGGCGCTCGGGAGAAGTGGGCGATTGACTTCACCTACCTGCTCGACATGATTCATGACTCCTTCATGAGCAGTCCGACCAGCATTGTTGTCAATGGCGGCAAGATGGGTTTTGCCATGGAGTTGATTCTCACCCCCATCATCCATCGCATGATTGAAGAGAAGAAGCACATCGCCTGAAGAGATCCTCGCCGCCTGACGACGTGAGTCCGACGCTGCTGGCCCTCTTCTCCACCCTCCCCCGAGGTTCGGAAGAGGAATTTCTCGGGGTGGCCGCTCTGCTGGCCACCCTCCTGGGCGCCTGTGTCGGAAGTTTTCTCAATGTGCTCGCCTGGCGTCTCCCCCGGGAGGAATCCTTGCTGCGACCGAGCAGCCACTGCCCCCGGTGCGGCAGCACCCTGGCCTGGTTTGAAAACGTGCCACTGCTGTCCTGGGTGGCCCTGGGCGGCCGCTGTCGCCACTGCCGCGCTCCCATCAGCCGCCGCTACCCCCTCTGCGAACTCCTCTGCGCCGGCCTCTGGGTGCTGATGGTCGTGGCCCGCCCGGACGGGTTGGGCCCCGAGCCGGCCTGGCCCCTGATGGTGGTCGCCGGCTGGCTGCTGGTGACCCTGCTGCTGGCCTTGGCCCTGATCGACGGCGACCAGCTCTGGATCCCCGAGCCGTTCTGCCGATGGGGGGTGGTGGCCGGTTGGTTGGTCACAGCAGGAGCGGGGGGGCTGCAGACCCCCGCCCTCGGTCGCGCTCTGCTGGCCTCCCATCTGCTGGCGGCGGCTCTCGGACTGATCGGATTCGAACTGCTCAGCGCCGTGGGAACACGCTGCCTGGGGCGACCGGCGATGGGCGCCGGGGATGGCAAGGTGGGCGCCCTGCTCGGGGCCTGGCTGGGACCGATGGGTCTGGCGATGGCCGCCCTCCTGGCGGTGCTTCTCGCCGCCGTCGTCGGGGGCGTTGGCCTGGCGATCGGTCGGATCCAACGCCACCAACCCATTCCCTTCGTGCCCTTCCTGGCGGTGGGAGGCACCCTCGTCTGGTTCACCGGATCCCCCCTCTGGCGGCATCTGCTGCTGGGCCAGGGCTGAGGGACCCGGGGCCGCGCCGGCTTTTAATGGGCGCAACCAGCCTCCAGGGGCGCGCCTGTCGGCCCCGTCCTTCTCACCGCTCTTCACCAATGTCGCTGTTCGACTGGTTTGCCGATCGTCGCAAGACCCTGCCCGTAGCCCGCGGCAACCAGGCCCAGGACCCCGAGGATGGGGATGGCCTCTGGAGCAAGTGTCCGCGCTGCGCCCTGGTGATGTATCGCAAGGATCTGCAGGCCAATGCCAGCGTCTGCAAGGGCTGCGGCCATCACCATCGCATCGACAGTGAGGAGCGGCTGCGGCTTCTGGCGGATCCAGGGTCCTTTGAGCCGTTGGATGCCGACCTGGCGCCGACCGATCCGCTGGCCTTCAAGGATCGTCGCGGCTATGGCGATCGTCTCCGCGATGCCCAGCAGGCCACCGGCCTTCGGGATGCCGTGGTCACCGGTCTCTGTCGGCTGGAGGGGCAACCCCTGGCCCTGGGGGTGATGGACTTCCGCTTCATGGGAGGCTCCATGGGGTCGGTGGTGGGGGAAAAGCTGACCCGGCTCACGGAGGAAGCCACGGCCCGGGCCATCCCGCTTGTGGTGGTGTGTGCCTCCGGCGGGGCCCGCATGCAGGAGGGGATGCTCAGCCTGATGCAGATGGCCAAGATTTCCGGAGCCTTGGAGCGCCACCACCGCGCCGGCCTGCTCTATCTCCCCCTGCTCACCCACCCCACCACCGGTGGTGTCACCGCCAGCTTCGCCATGCTCGGCGACCTGATTCTCGCCGAGCCCAAGGCGCTGATCGGCTTCGCGGGACGGCGGGTGATTGAGCAGACGCTGCGGGAGAAATTGCCGGACGGATTTCAGACGGCGGAATATCTGCAGGATCACGGCTTCGTGGATTTGATCGTGCCCCGCACGGAACTGCGTTCCACCCTGGCCAACCTGCTGCGGCTGCACAGCCGCCAGCCCATCCAGCAGCGGGTGGCGGCATGAACGGATTCCGTCAGGTCCTGGCCCTGCTGGCGGCCCTGCTCCTGGGTTGGGGATGGATCGCCCCGACCGCCTGGGCCGGCCCGGTGGCGTGGCAGGAGGTGCCCGCCACGGCGGAAGGGCGGCAGTGGTGGGATAGCGGCAGTCTGCGGCTCTCCCGCCAGGGAAACCTCACCGTGCTCAGTCGCTTTCAGCCCGCCCCCCCGAACACCGGGGAGGAGGAAGGTTCCGAGCGCCCCCCCGCCAGCACGCTCTACGTCATGGAACTGGACTGCGGCCAGGAGCTCTACCGCGACATCTCCGTCAATGGTCTGCCTCGCTTCCGGGCGGAGTGGCAGGCCGTCTCCGGGGATTCCCTCACCACCGAAATCCTCCGGGCCTCCTGCCGCGCGGGGGCTGATCTGCTGCCGTCCCCCGCCCTCGACGAGGTCGTCCATGGCTGATCCTTCCGGTCCTCCCCTGCGGGTGGCGGTGGTGGGTCTCGGGTTCGGCCTCCAGGTGCATGTGCCCGCCCTGCGGGCCTGCCCCGCCACGGAGCCCGTGGCCCTCTGGCATCCCGATCCCGAGCGTTTGCGGGCCGCTGGCGCGGCCGCAGACCTGCCCGGGGCTCCGTCCCTGGAGGCCTTGCTCGATGATCCGGGCGTGGACGCCATCGTGCTGGCCACGCCACCGGAACCCCGGCTGGCCCTGGCCCGGGCGGCCCTGGAGGCCGGCAAGCATCTGCTGCTGGAAAAGCCGATCACCCTCCGCGCGGAAGACGCCGAGGCACTGCGACGGTTGGCCCTCCAGCGCGGCCTCACGGTGGCGGTCGACTTCGAATACCGGGCCGTTCCCCTTTTTCAGCAGCTGGAGACCCTGCTGCGGCAGGGGGTGATCGGCACCCCCTGGCTGGTGAAGCTCGACTGGCTGATGAGCAGTCGTGCCGACCCCAACCGCCCCTGGAGCTGGTATTCCAAGGCGGCGGCTGGGGGAGGGGTGCTGGGCGCCATCGGCACCCATGCGGCGGACATGCTGCATTGGCTGGTGGGTCCCAGTCGCCAGGTGGCGGCCCGGCTCAGCACGGCGATCCGCGAGCGCCCCCACCCTGGCGAGGGGACCCCCACCAGGGTGGATGCCGATGACATCGCCCTGTTGCAGATTCTGCTGGAGAGCGAGGGAGGGAGGGAGGTTCCCGCCCAGGTGACGCTGGCCTCGGTCGCCCGCCATGGCCGAGGCTGCTGGCTGGAGATCTACGGCAGCGAGGGCACCCTGGTTCTGGGCTCCAGCAGCCAAACCGACTACGTGCACGGATTCCAGCTTTGGCGCGGCGAGCCCGGGGAGCGGGCCCTGCGGTCGATTCCGCCGGATCCCGCCCTTGCCTTCCCTCGCACCTGGGAAGACGGCCGCATTGCGCCGGTGGCGCGGTTGATCGGCTGGTGGGAAGAGGCGATCCGGGAGGGAACGCCCATGGTGCCTGGCCTGGCGGAGGGGGTGGCGAGCCAGCGGGTCTGTGACGCGGCCCGACGGCAGCCCCCGCCGTTCCGCTCCCTGTGAAGGCAGGGAGGAGGAGAACTCACGAAGGTGCGTGAAGAGACGGTGAGCCGCATGGCGCGACACCCAACAACCTCGGTAGCGGTTGCTACCATTTTTTCATCGTTGACCGAGGGGTGCCGTGGTTTCCCGGAACGCCTTGGCGGAAGTAGAGGGCTCTGCGCTCTCGAAGCAACGCGCCATCCACACCTGTCGCTTCTCGGCAGTTCATCAAGGAGGCACTTCCATGTCCATCACCACCGCCCGTCAAATGGCCCGTCAGGCTGAAGAGGCCCGCCGCGCCGCCCGGGAACACGATTATCTGGTCACGGCCCTGCGCCGCGAGCACCTGATCGACTGATCCTTTGCCCGCCATGCGCTGATCACCGCCACGGCGGCGATCGGCCCGGTCCCCCGGGCCCGGAACTCTGGCTCCGCTCCGGCGGGGCCTTTTTTGTGGTCGCCTCACCGCTGCGACCAGCGGGAAAGCGGCGGGGGGATCCCCTAGACTCCCGCCCAGAACCGGTGGTTCAATGAACCGCCGTCGCATCTCCACCACAAGAGGTTTTTTCCCATGGCGCTCGTTCCGCTTCGGTTGCTGCTGGATCACGCCGCCGAGAACGGCTACGGCATTCCCGCCTTCAACGTGAACAACCTGGAGCAAGTGCAATCCATCATGGAGGCGGCGTACGAAACCGACAGCCCCGTGATCCTGCAGGCGTCCCGTGGTGCCCGTCAGTACGCCGGGGAAAACTTCCTGCGCCACCTCATTCTCGCCGCCGTCGAGACCTATCCCGACATCCCGGTGGTGATGCATCAGGATCACGGCAACAGCCCGGCCACCTGCTTCGGAGCCGTCACCAACGGCTTCACCTCGGTGATGATGGATGGCTCCCTGGAAGCGGACGCCAAAACTCCCGCCAGCTACGACTACAACGTGCGTGTCACCAAGGAAGTGGTGGATGTGGCCCACTCCGTCGGGGTGAGCGTGGAAGGTGAACTCGGCTGCCTGGGCTCCCTGGAAACCGGAATGGGCGATGCGGAGGATGGCCACGGCTTTGAGGGCAAGCTGGATCACAGCCAGCTGCTCACCGACCCCGCCGAAGCCGCTGACTTCGTCGCCAAAACCAAAGTCGATGCCCTGGCCATCGCCATCGGCACCAGCCACGGCGCCTACAAGTTCACCCGCAAGCCCACCGGTGAAGTGCTGGCCATCAGCCGGATCGCCGAAATCCACAAGGCCATCCCCAACACCCACTTGGTGATGCACGGGTCCTCCTCCGTGCCCCAGGAGTGGCTCGACATGATCAACAAGTATGGCGGAGCCATTCCTGAAACCTACGGTGTGCCCGTGGAGGAAATCCAAGAAGGCATCCGCAATGGCGTGCGCAAGGTGAACATCGACACCGACAACCGCCTCGCCTTCACTGCGGCTGTCCGGGAAGCCGCCGCCAAGGATCCGGCCAATTTTGATCCCCGCCACTTCAACAAGCCGGCCCGTTCCTACATGAAGAAGGTGTGCCTGGATCGCTATCAGCAATTCTGGTGCGCCGGTAACGCCAGCAAGATCAAACAGCGCGACATCAATTACTACGCTGCCCTCTATGCCAAGGGTGCACTTGATCCCAAAACCGCTGTAGCTGCCTGAGATTCAAAGTCTTCCGTCCCTTCGGAAGTTTGTTTGGGGGGTCCTTCAGGGCCTCCTTTTTTTTAACCGTTCGCCTGATGGCTCCTTCATGGCAAAGGGCTGGTGAGGGCCGGCGCCGCAGGGGGCAACAGGTCGCGAGCGAAGGCCTCAGGGGCGGAGGCCGCCGCAGTTCCCACCAGCTTGCTCAAGGCTGTCTTCAGATCTCTCTCCATGACGAATCTGCGCCCATCTGACACCACCACACGCACCAAGGTGGGCAGATTATTGTTTTGCGATTGCAAATAAATCGGTTCCACATACAACAGTCCCTCCCCGATTGGCAACACAAGCATGTTGCCACGAAACAAACGGGAACCCATGCGATTCCAGAGTCCGAACTGAAGGCTGATGGCTGGATCCTGGTCTGTCAGTGATGAAATCTGCTGGGGACCAAGCAAGAGCCGTTGCTGCGGGAAACGCACGAGCAGCAATTCGCCGTAATTGGGTGGGTCATTGCGTGCCGCCAACCAGCCCCCCAGGTTGGTTCGCTTCAAGGGCGTAAAAGGAAGCAACATCACAAATTCAGAGCGGTCCTCCCCGGGCAACTCCATGGTGACGTAATAGGGCCGTACGGCAACATTACTGTTGCCATAGATTTCCAGCGGCACACTCCAAACGTCATCCCCATTATAGAACGTTCGCACATCGGTGACGTGATAACGCAAGAGCCTTTCGGATTGAATATCAAACTGACTCTGGGGCACGCGAATATGACGCAGCAAACCCTCCGGCATCGCCTCCAGGGGTTGGAAGAGCTCTGGGAAGGCTTTGATCCAGGTTTTCAGGATCGGATCCTCACGATCACTCACATAGAGCCACAGTCGGCCATCATGGGCATCCACCACAGCCTTGACCGGATTACGGAAGTAACGCAATCCCTGTGGATTTGGATCACTGTAAGGATAGGAGCGGCTGGTTGTGAAGCCATCCAGAAGCCAGTATTGATGTTGGGCGGCGCGAAAGCCATGGCCTCCCTTCACGCGGGCCGTCACCAGATAGGGCTGGCTTTCAAAACTCAGGAAAGGGGCGAGCGCCTGCAACCGTTTGGTGACCTGTCGTCGCAACAGCAACAGGGAACGGGGGGTGAGGGAACCTGTAAAGAGCAGCCTGGGCTCCCGCAGATACAGGGCCGCGGCCAAACGTTGCCAGCTGTGGGCCAGGGAAATGCCGACAGTGCCATCATAATGGGTATAGACATTCAGATCCCCTTCTGGATAGGCAAATTCCTTCACCCGCGTCGGGGCAATCACATAGGGCGCGGGCCCCGATGCGAAATAAAGGCTGGGCCGGCCGATCGGCAGGGCCCATTGCGCTTCCGCGTCGCTGATGCCCAGTTGCGGAATGCCCTGCACCCGCGCGCTGCGCCCGAGATCCTTCACCAGAAACAGTGGCAATCCGTCCGGGCCGGCGGCGTTCACGGGCGACACCGTGAAGCCATGGCCATGGGTGAAGACCAGGTGCTTGTTGAGCCAGGTGCGGGAGCCCTTGGGCAGGGCCTGGCTGTCCAGCTCCCGGGCGGAAATGAGCACCTGCTGGCTGGTGTCCCGCGGGGAGAGGCCCTGGAGGGGGTAGCGATCCACCGCGGCCGAGGAGAAGGTGTAGTAGAGCCTCAGCTGTTGCAACTGGCGATTGGCAGCCAACAGGGGCTCACTGTCCCAAAGGCGAATGTTGTCGAGGGTGCCGGGGGAGGAGGCCAGGTCGGCCGCCGTCACCTTCTGGCGCGGTTCCAGGGTGAGGGTGCGGACCCGTTCCAGCCCGAAGGCCTTGCGGGTCGCCTGGATGCTGCGCCGGAGATACGGGCTCTCGAGGCTGAGTTCCCGCGGCTGCACCAGAAACCGCTGGGCCATCGGTGCCAGCACCCATTCGCTCAGGGGAACGCTGAAGGTGCTGATGGTGAGGGGGATCAACACCCCTCGGCGCAACCAGCCCTCCGGGACGGGCACCAGCAGCCCCGCCGCCGTGAGCGCCAGGAGGAGGGCCAGGATCAGCCGCAAGGGAAGACGCACGTGCAAATCCACCCAGCCCGCGCCGGAAGCCACGCCATTGCCCTCCACCATCAAGTCAAAGGGCGCCAGGGCCGCGCTCACCGCCACCACCAAGGCCAGGATCGCCAGCTGCGGCTGCAAAACGATCTGCTGATCGCGGGAGAGGCCGGGAAAGCAGAGATCGGAAAGGCTGGTGCCTTCGCTCAGGGTGAGCAGCAGACAGGCCGCCAGGCCCACGCCGATCTGGGCGATGGCCACGCTCAGCAACAGATGGATCGCCGGCAGACGCAGCACGGTGAAGGAGAGATCGATGCCGGTGAGCGGATCGCCCGTGCCGAAGGGGGAAGCGAGCAGGGCGGGCAGCCAGAGGCTCCAGCCCCGAGCCAGGGCGGTGGCGGAGGCGGCCAGGGCCGCCGTGAGGATGATCCGCAGGGAGGTGTGGGGCCAGAGCAAAAGGGGCGGGATCAGGAGGATCAACCCGGCCAGGGCCGGATGGGGCAGATCCCGGAACAGGGAGACACCGGTCATCACCTCTCCACTGAAGGGGGAGGCGATGAGTCCGCGGGCCTGGGTCAGCAGGTAACCGAGCCCCCCCCCCAGCGACAACATCAGGCCGAGCAGGGAGAGCACCAGTGGCAGCCCGCCCAGGCGCAGGATCGGTCGGGGCGGCAGCGTCTTTTGGCGGCTGCCCTGGCGGAGTGCCCAGCAGCGCTGCAGCTGTTTGAGCTGCAACAGGGAGCCGATGCCCAAGACGCCGAAAAAGGCGAACAACTGCAGCAGCCAGCGCCGCAGCAGGACGGCCTGAAAGCCGAACTGGCCGAACCACTGCCATTCCACCAGCAGCCGACCGAGGACAACCGCGGCGACCAGGAGAGCCAGGCCCGCAAGGACGGCAAGGCCGAGCCACCGCCAGGAACGGGGAGAGGAGAAGTGAGCCACCCTTGGAGCGTAGGCAGCGACGCGAAGACGCCAATGGCGCGGAAGGGCACGGGGACCAAAGGGCCGCGGAGGGTCGATCGAAGAAATGCCGACTTGCCAGGTCGGATTAAATGAAGCTGGTGGATGCCGCTGTTAGCGTCTGCTCAGTCCCCGGTCCCGATGTGAGCATCAGCCTTGCCCCTCCCAGCGTCAGCGAGCACACCTTCACCGGTCTGCGTTGCAAGGAGTGTGGCCAGATGTATGACCCGGGACCGCGACACGTCTGTGAGGACGTCTGCTTCGGGCCCCTGGAAGTCGTCTACGACTACGACCGCATCCGCTCCCGCGTCAGTCGGGCCACCATCGAAGCCGGTCCCGCCTCCATCTGGCGCTACAGGGATTTTCTGCCCGTGGCCGACGATCCCATCGACGTCGGCACCGGCTTCACCCCCCTGCTCAGGGCCCGTCGTCTTGGTCGCCTGTTGGGACTGAACACCCTTTATGTCAAGTACGTGGGCGTCAACATGCCGTCCCTCTGCTTCAAGGACCGGGTGGTCTCGGTGGCCCTCAGTCGGGCCCGAGAACTCGGTTTCTCCACCGTGAGCTGCGCCAGCACCGGCAACCTGGCCAATTCCACCGCCGCCATCGCCGCCCATGCCGGCCTCGACTGCTGCGTTTTCATTCCCTCCGACCTGGAAGCCGGGAAGGTGCTCGGAACCCTGGTCTACAACCCGTTCCTGATGGCCGTGAAGGGCAATTACGATCAGGTCAACCGCCTTTGTTCCGAGGTGGCCAACACGTACGGCTGGGGATTCGTCAACATCAATCTTCGTCCCTACTACTCCGAGGGATCAAAAACCCTTGCCTATGAAGTGATCGAGCAACTGGGTTGGCAACTTCCCGACCACATTGTTGCCCCCCTGGCCGACGGCTCTCTGTGCACCAAGATCAACAAGGGCTTTCAGGAGTTTGTTCAGGTCGGCCTCGTTGAGGACAAGCCCGTGCGCTTCAGTGGGGCCCAAGCTGAAGGCTGTGCGCCAATTGCCCAGGCCTTCCAGGAGGGAAGAGACTTCATCAAGCCCGTCAAACCCCATACCATCGCCAAATCAATCGCCATCGGCAATCCGGCTGATGGCCCCTATGCCATCGACATTGCCAACCGCACAGGGGGCAGCATCGCCGCCGTTTCCGACGCGGAAATCATCGAAGGGATCAAGCTGCTGGCGGAAACCGAAGGGGTCTTCACGGAAACAGCCGGGGGAACCACCATTGCCGTCCTGAAGAAGTTGGCAGAGCAGGGCAAAATCAATCCCGATGAAGTGACAGTGGTTTACATCACAGGCAATGGATTGAAAACCACCGAGGCCGTGGCAGGGTCCATCGGCCAGCCCTTTACGATTGAACCCAAGCTGGCTAGTTTTCATTCCGCTTGGGAACAGGCCCAGCACACCCATCCCCACCTAGCCTGATCCAAATCTGGCTCAACCAGCGTTTGTCCGTTACCTCCATGACCGTTCAAGTTCTGATTCCAACTCCCTTACAAGTTCATACTCAGCAGCAAGCCACTGTCAGCATTGAGGCCAGCAGCATCAGTGAACTCATCAACATTCTGGAAGAAACCTATCCTGGCGTGCGCGGCAGGATTCGTGATGAAAAAGGCAAACTGCGTCGCTTTCTTAATTTCTACGTGAACAGCGAGGACATCCGTTTCCTGGACAATGAAGCCACCCCCCTCCAACCGGGAGATGAGGTGAGCATCGTGCCGGCGGTCGCTGGCGGCTGAATCGCGGCGCCTCCTCCCCTGAGATCGTCGCTTCCGGACGGCCTTGCCTAAGGTCGGCGGACTGGATCACGTTCTCCCCATGGCTCTTTCGTCCTTCTCCCCGGGCGTTCTCTTGGACGCCGGTCCGCCGGAGGCGGCGGCGCTGTGGCAGGAGCCGGCCCTGATCTACGACTACCGGCAAGCCGCCAATCCGATTCGCAAGGGTTTGACAGAGCCGATCCCCCACCGGCAGTGGAGCCCACCCGCTCCAGAGGCCAGCCGATCGACCATCCTTCCCCTGGATCTCAGCGACGCCCTCGGCTGTGAAGGTCCAGCCACCAGTCCGGGACTGGCGGCCCACTTTCTCCAGCTCTGCCCTGGAGACCCCCTGCGGCCGATGGCCCTGGCCACCAGTTCCCTCTTTGTGGTGCTGCGGGGCGAAGGTCGGCTCACAGGGACGGCCGGGGAGGCCTCCTTGGCGGGTGGCAGCGCAGCCATGCCGTCTCTGGACTGGAGCGCGGGGGATGTCTTCCTCCTCCCCCATGGCCTCTCCCCTGAGCTGGTGGCCCGCCAGGCCAGTCTTCTCTACTGGGTGCACGACGGACCCCTGTTGCGCCACCTGGGCGTCACGCCTGCGGGTGCCCGTTTCGCGCCCTGCCACTTCCCGGCCGCACGCCTGAACGAGGCTCTTGATCAACTGCTGGCCGATCCCACGGCGGCCCGCAGCAATCGCCTGAGCATCCTGTTGGCCCATGCGGAGCTCCCCGCCAGTCGCACGATCAGCCCAACCCTGTGGGCCATGGTCGGTCTGGTTCCCCCCGGGGCCAAGCAGGCGCCCCATCGCCACCAATCCGTGGCCTTGGATCTGATCGTGGATTGCGCCCCCGGTTGCTACACGCTGGTGGGCACGGAACTGGACGCGGAGGGGCAAATCCGCCATCCCCAGCGGATGGATTGGGAACCGGGTGGTGTGTTCGTCACCCCACCGGGCCACTGGCATGCCCACGTGAACAGCAGCAATCGGATGGCCCGGCTTCTGCCGATCCAGGACGCCGGCCTCCACACCTACCTGCGCAGTCTGGACATCCGCTTTTCAGGAGGGTTGACGGGACAGGATTGAGGCCGATGGAGGGGGAACGGTCTGGCGGGGCCCCGGGGGCAGGGGCACCTCCGGATGCGCCTTCCCCCAGGCCTCCACGGCCTGCCGGAAACTCTCGCCATCAATGGTTTCCTCCCGGATAAAGCGCTCCACCAGGGCATTCATCAACTCACGCCGGGGCCCCAGCACGGCGAGAGCGAACTCCCACGACTGCCGGGCCCGGGCGCGGACGTCACGATCGATGCGCATGCTTGTGGATTGTGAATAGTGGGGATCGGAGCGAATCCAGTCCCGCCCGAGAAAGACTTCGGCCCCATCCCCTTCCAGGGCCTGGGGACCCAGGGAGGAGAAGCCATAGCGGGTGACCATCTCCCGACAAATCCGGCTCACCATCTGCAGATCACCGGCCGCGCCCTGGGTCACCTCGCTGGGTCCGAAGACGAGCAGCTCGGCCGCCCGGCCTCCAAGAAAGACCACCAGTTGAGCGTGCAGGTAGGCCCGGCTGATCAAGCCAGAATCGAGGATGTCCTCATCGGGCACGGTGCGGGCAAAACCAGCCACCCCACCCGCCCGCGGCAGCAGGGTCACCTTGTCGAGCCGGTTGGCCTGGGGGACCAGGCAGGAGAGGAGGGCATGGCCGACCTCGTGATAGGCGATCAGCCGTTTCTTGGCGCTGTCCTGGAGCGGCGCCGCGGTGAGGCCCATGGTGATGCGCTCCAGGGCATCACTGATGGCGCGGTCGTCAATGCGGTTTTCTTGCCGTCGCGCCGTGAGGATGGCGGCCTCGTTGAGCAAATTCGACAGATCCGCACCTGAAAAGCCAGGCGTTCGCGAGGCCCAGTCGGCCAAAGAGACGGATTCTTCCAGGGGCCGGCTGCGGGCATGCACCGCGAGGATCGCTTCTCGACCCTTGCGATCAGGAAGATCCACCGTGATGCGCCGGTCAAAGCGGCCCGGTCGCATCAGGGCCGTGTCCAGCACGTCCGGACGGTTGGTGGCCGCGAGGAGGATGACGCCGGAATTGTCCTCAAAGCCATCCATCTCGGTCAGCAGCTGATTGAGGGTCTGCTCCCGCTCATCGTTGCCGCCACCAATGCCGGCGCCCCGTTGACGGCCCACGGCATCAATCTCATCAATGAAAATGATGCAGGGGGCCTTGGCCTTGGCCTGGCGGAACAGGTCGCGCACCCGGCTGGCGCCCACGCCAACGAAAAGCTCGACGAATTCCGAGGCCGCCATGGAGAAGAACGGCACGCCGGCCTCTCCGGCGATGGCGCGGGCCAGCAACGTCTTGCCGGTGCCCGGAGGACCCACCAGGAGCACGCCCTTGGGAATCTTGGCGCCGATGGAGGTGAACCGTTCCGGGGCTTTCAGGAAGGTCACCACCTCCTGCAACTCCTCCTTGGCTTCCGCAATCCCAGCCACGTCCTCAAAACGCACCGGCACCGTGCCTTCCGGCTGGACACGGGGCTGGCTGCGGCCAAAGCCGAGGGTTTTGCTGGCCACCTGGCTCGAACGACGGATCAGCAGAGCGAGCCCCCCCAGCAGAAGGGCGGCGAGCATGAGGTTGCCAAACAACCCGGCCATCGCCTCCTCCTGCCGTTCATCCCGCACGGAGAGAGGCACCCGATGCTGTTCGGCGGTGCGCAGAAGGATCTGATTGTCGTTGAAGAGGGCCACCTGGGCCGTGCGGCCGTCGGCATAGGTGAGGGTGGCCACCCGTTGTCGGGGAGACAAAAGAATGTCCCGAACCGCCCCCTTCTGGATGTCGAGGAGCATCTGGCTGTAGGAGGGGGGCTCGGGGCGGGAGCCACTCAGGCCAAATCGCAGCGGCAGGGAGGTGGTGGGTTCCGTCGGCAGACGGTCCGGCCCCTGGCGCACCGACGGTGCCGCCCCCCCGAGGCGACTCTTCTCTCCGGAGGTCTTCCCGGGACCTCCAGGCGACGGCCGGGGGGCCTCCCCTGAAGCCTCCCGCGCCTGGCGTGCGGTGGACGGGCTCTGGCGCGGGCTCGGCGCCCCCTCGACTCCGGCCGAGGGAGCGGGGACCCCCGGGGCTTCCGCCACAAGGACGACCGACGCAGACGGGGCACTCCCGGGGACTGAGGCTGAGGGGATCAGTGGGCGGAGGGGCGGCGGCTGCGGATCCACTGGTCAACACATCACAAGCTGATGCTAGCGATTTGACGGAAGGTCGCTCGACACAGGATGATCCGTTTTTGGCAAGACGGGCGAAGCGATGGCTGTTCCCAAGAAGAAAACCTCGAAGGGCAAGCGCAATCAGCGCCATGCTCGCTGGAAGGCCAAGGCCGGGGATGCCGCCCAGCGTGCCCTCTCGATCGGCAAGGCGGTGCTGAGCGGCCGTGCCCGCGGCTTTGTCTATCCCGTCGACAACGACACGACCGACGAGGAGTGACCTTGTCGGTGGAGGCCTCTGAGGCGCCAGGGGATGCCGCGCTCCGCGCTCCCCTCAGCTGCCGAGCTTGAAGGCCTCCAGCACCAGGGCAAACACCACCCCCATCCGCAGGTTGTCCAGGATCACCCAGGCCAGGGGGGGCACATCATCGACCATGCGGCTCCGCAACCGCACAAGCGCTTCATGGCTGAGCACCAGGCCCAGCACCACCATCGGGCGGCCACCGGTCACCGTCCAGAGCAGAACCGACGAGAGGTTTTGCCCGAGAAAGATGCCCGCCAGCAAGGCGAGGGATGCGCTGCTCACGCTGGCCCAGCGGTCGCCGATCTGGGCCCGAACAACGCGGCCCCAACGCTGTTGCAACCTTTCCAGCCGGGTGCGCTGCAGGGGTGCCGCCATCAGCCTCCCTCCAGGAGCCGTTCCAACCATGGAAGCGTGACCATCGCCATGGGGCACGGGTCGCCCTGCAGGAGGCGTGTCGGTCGATGGGGATCACCCAGATGGTCCACCGCGGCGACGGCCTCGCGCCACCACTCCCCTGTCCCTTCTGCCGGAGCGGACGCCTCGCCAAGGGTGAGCAGACAGGGGAGGCCCGCGGCCCTCGCCGCCTCCAAACCCTGGGGGGAATCCTCCAGGGCCAGCACCCGGCAGGCTGACGGGTTCAGGCGGTCCAGGGCCTGCCGATAGCCCTCCGGACTTGGCTTTTTGGCCGCCACATCCTCTCCGCAGATCCAGAAGGAAAAGGCTGCGGCGAAGTCCTCGCCCTGGCTGGCCAACAGAGCCGCGACGGCCGATCGGGAACTGGTGGTGACAAGGGCCTGGATCCACCCCTGCGCCGCCGCTTCCGCCACCAGCCGCTGAACCCCGGGCCGCAGGGGCAGTTCCCCCCGGCGGGCCAGATCGGCGTAGGCCCGCTGCTTCGCGACCATGAGCGACTCCACCAGGGTCTCCTCCACCGGCTCCCGCCCCACTTGGCCCAAGAAATGGCGGAGCCTCTCCCGCCCGCCACTCACCGCCAACAGGTCGCGATAGGTGGGGACATCCCAGCTCCAGGGCAGGCCAACGGCGCGAAAGGCGGCGTTGTAGGCCCGCCGATGGCCGTGGATCTCCGTGTCCGCCAGGGTGCCATCCACATCCCACAGAAGCGCTGTCTCTGCCACGGCCGGCTCCATGTCATTCCATTCTCTCCGGGGATGCGGCTGTCCCGAGGCGCCTCCACAATGCGGAAACCTCTCGGACCCCGCACCACCGTGCCCCTTTCCGCCTGGAGGCTTCCCGCGCCGCTTCCCGCCAAGGACGACACCTTCCCGGGCCTGCCACCGGAGCTCTGGGCGGTGATGCGTCGGCGGGGACTCGGGGATGGGGCCGCCCTGGCGGAGCTGCTGGCCCCCCCGGAGCCGCCCGACCCCCACGGCCACTTCCCCGATCTGGAGCGGGCCGTGACACGTCTGGCTGCGGCCGCCCGCCAGGGGGAGGCGGTGGCCATCTGCGGCGACTACGACGCGGACGGGATGACGAGCACGGCCCTGCTGAGCGGCCTCCTGCAACGGCTGGGGGCCGCTCCCCAACCCGCCATCCCCAGCCGGCAAGAGGAGGGCTACGGACTCAATCGGGCCATGGTGGAGCGACTCGCGGCCGCCGGGGCACGGCTGCTGATCACCGTCGACAACGGGGTGAGCGCCCACGAGGCCCTGGAGCGCGCCCGGGCCCTGCAGTTGGACGTCATCCTCACGGACCACCACACCCTCCCGGAGACCCCACCGCCCTGCCTGGCCCTGCTTCATCCCGCCGTCACCCCACCGGATTCCCCCTATCGGGGCCTGGCCGGGGTGGGGCTGGCCCATGTGCTGGCCTCGGCGTTGGCGCAACGGCTGGCCCGGCCGGATGCTCTGGAGATGGCCCTGGAACTCTTCTGCATCGGCACCATCGCCGACATGGCGCCGGTTCAAGGGGTCAATCGCCGCTGGCTGCGCCAGGGCTTGCCCTTGTTGGCGCGCACCCGGCTGGAGGGCCTGCGGGCCCTGATCCGACTGGCCGGCCTGGAGGAGGCGCCCATCGACGCGGAGGCGGTGGGATTTCAGCTCGCCCCCCGGCTCAATGCGGTTGGTCGGCTCGGCGACCCCCTCATCGTGGTGGAGCTCCTCACCACCTCGGATCCCGGGCGGGCCCTCCATCTCGCCCGGGAGTGCGACGCCCTGAACCGGGAACGTCGCGATCTCTGCCAGGCCCTGGAGGCGGAAGCGATGGCCCTGCTGGATGCCGACGGCCCCGGGCGGCCCGCCTTCGTGCTTCTGGCCCAGTCCCATTGGCACCACGGGGTGATCGGCATCGTCGCCGCCCGGCTGGTGGAGCGGCTGGGCCGCCCCGTGGCCCTGCTCGGGGGGGATGGACAGGGCCGCCTGCGCGCTTCCGTGCGGGCACCGCGAGGCTTCGCGGTGGATGCGGCCCTCACCGCCTGCGCCCCCCTCCTGGAGCGCCATGGCGGCCATGCCGCGGCGGGAGGCTTCACCGTGGCGGCGGAGAATCTGGCCTCGCTGCAGGAGCGCCTGGAAGACCTGGCTCAGAGGTGGCTGCAGAGCCATCCGGAGGGTCCGATGGTGGAGCCGGAGGCCCTGCTCCGGCTCGAGCGGATCGATTCAGCCTTCTGGCGGGAGCTGCAACGGCTGGGTCCGTTCGGGGTGGGGCACCCGATGCCCGTGTTCTGGAGCATGGGCTGTCGGGTGGAACGGCAGAGACGTCTGCGGGGGGGGCACCTTCAGCTCCTCCTCAGCCAGGAGGGGGCCCAACGCCAGGCGATGGCCTGGCGTTGGGAGGGGGATCTGCCCCTGCCCGCCACGGTGGACGTGGCCTATCGCCTCCGCCAGGACGTTTGGCAGGGGGAGAACCGACTGCTGCTGGATCTGGTGGCCATCCGGCCGGGCCATCAGAGCGAGGACGGCGTCGTTCTGCTGCAGGGAGATCGCCTCTATCACTGCGCCCTGGAGGGCGAGCGTCTCGTGATCCGCAATGCGGCGGGCCGGGAGGTGCGCTCCTCGCTCACCTGGGAAGGCGCTTGGGCCCATCCCCAGAGCGAGGGGGAGCATCCCTACGTGCGCAAGCTCCTTGAGGAGGCCGTGATGGCCCTGGGCCTGGCCCACTGATCCAACAAGACGAATTCCCCACGTCAATCGGCCGTGGTGGAGAGGCCACGCCTCGACCACGTTAAAGAGTTGGCGACCACGGCAGGGCGGGCAAGATCGGCAGCACGGGCCAGATCGGCCTTCAGAGGGCGCCGCGACGATAAAAAAGAATGAAGATCACGGCCGGGCCCGCCAAGGTGATCAGGGCAAGCGCCAGGAAATTGGAAATCAGATGAAAGTCGATGCCCATGCTGGTGATCTCGCAGGCGGATGGCGTGCATGGTGGAGCGTAGAGGGTGCGGTGCCCCGGTGCTCCAGAGTGGGGTGCACTGTGACGGCTTGTCACAGCCGCAACCGCCCGTTCAGGGAGAAAGGAGATGGGCCGATCCACACCGCGATGGCGATGCGTCCAGGGATGCGGCGCCTGCTGTCGCCTGGATCCGGAGCAGAGGCCCGAAGCCCTGGCCCTGCTCGATGAGGAGCAGAGTCGCGCCTATCTGGCGATGGTGGGGGAAGACGGCTGGTGCATTCACTTCGATACGGGCAGCCGTCGGTGCCGGATCTACGAGACCCGTCCGCCGTTCTGTCGGGTCGGCACGATCATGGCCCTGCTGGGAGCGGAGGGGGAAGCGGCGGATGACCTGGCGATCTCCTTCTGTCAACAGCAGATCCGCAGCGAGAGCGGAGGCCGTGGCAAGGTGATGCGGCGCTTTCAGCGGGCGCTCCGCCAGCCATGACCTCCCCTGACCCCTCATCGGCGGCGTCCTCGTCGGATTCCGCCGCCTCCGCGCCTCCGGCGGGCGCCAACGCCTCCGGCGCCGTCGAGGGGGCGGGTCACCCCAAAGACCCGGAGGCCGGGAAGCGCTCCGCCTGGCTGGCGGTCTTCTTCAGCACGGCCGGCACCGTGTTCCTCGCCGAACTCGGCGACAAGACCCAGCTCGCGGCCCTGCTGCTGGCCGCGGAATCGGGACGGCCGGGTGTGGTGTTTCTGGGGGCCTCCCTGGCCCTGATCTGCTCCAGCCTGGTCGGGGTGCTCCTGGGGCGGTGGCTGTCCTCCGTCATGGCCCCCCAGCAACTGGAACGCGCCGCAGGGGTGCTGATGGTGGGCCTGGGCCTCTGGCTCGGCCGTCAGGCGGTGCTTCACCTGGCGCCCGCGATCCCGCCTCCCCTGCTCTGAGCCCAGCCCCTCATGCTCTCTCTGTTGGCCTCCACTTTTGCCACTGTGTTCCTGGCGGAGCTGGGCGACAAGACCCAGCTGGCCATCGTCAGCATCAGCGGCACCTCCAGCCGGCCCGGCGCCGTGTTCGCGGGCAGTGCCCTGGCCCTGGTGCTGGCCAGCCTGCTGGGTTCAGCGGCGGGGGGGTCCCTCACCCGGATCATTCCCACGGACTGGTTGCAACTGGCGGCTTCCGCCGGCTTTCTGCTTCTGGGCCTGCGGCTGATTTTGCGCTCCGGTCAGAGCGAGTCGCCGGGGGCCTCCGGAGTTGAAGGGGAGGAGGTCCCCCCGGGTTCCTAAGATTGCCGTTTCACGCCAAGGCCCGCTTGCCACCCCATGGCCCGCGTGTCGCTCCCCTGGCCCTCATCGCTCCAAGGCCGAGTGTGTCGACCGCGGCAGGCGCGTCCCGCCCGCTCCACGCCCTGCTCCCTCCTGATCTCTCCAGACGATGAAGTTCACGGTCTGTGACCTGCTTGACCAGTTGTCCACCAGCGAAGGTCTGGCCCCCGCCCAGCTCGAGAAGGCCCTGGGAATCTCCGAGGCGGAAGACCAGCAGAAGATGCGCATCGGCCTGGCCGCCCTGGAGCGTCTCGCCCTGATCGAGCAGGGGGAGGAGGGACTGCGCCGCCTCGACTGTCCCGATCTGATCCCGGCGCGGCTGCGCTGCTCCAGCAAGGGCTTCTGCTTCGCCCTGCGGGATGACGCCGGGGAAGACATTTACATCCGCGACCACCAGCTCAACCATGCCTGGAATGGCGATCGCGTGTTGGTGAAGATCACCCGGGAAGGGGGGAGACGTCGCTCGCCGGAAGGCAGCGTGCAGTGCATCCTGCAGCGGCAGACCACCCGCCTTCTGGGCCATGTGGAGCGGCAGGGAGAGCGGCTGGTGGCCCTTCCCCTGGATGATCGCCTGCTGACGACCGTGGCGCTGCCGGAAACCGACGCCACCCACCTCGCGGAACGCGACACCCATGTGGTGGAGGTGGAGATCGATCGCTTTCCCGTCGCCCAGTTCGGGCCGGAGGGCCATGTGGCGCGCAGCCTGCCCGTCAACGGGGGCGACGAGGCTGATCTTGAGCTGCTGCTGGTGAAGCATCAACTCCACGACGAAGGCGCCCCACCCCGGCTGACCCTCAAGGCGCCCGCGGAGAAGGGGCGGGAGGATCTCACCGGCCTGCCCACCCTGATCCTCAAACCCTGGCAGGCCGCCGACGCGCCGGCGATGCCCGCCCTCTCGCTGGAGGCCCGGGAAACGGGCTGGCGCCTCTGGCTGCACGCCCCCGCCGTGGCGGAACGACTGGGCCTGGCCACCGCCGTGGACACCTGGATGCGGGAGCAGGGTGAAGCCTTTGCCCAGGGTCGGCGCTGGCGGCCTCTCCTGCCCCAGAGCCTCGCGAAGGCGAGCGCCTTCTCCCCGGGGATGGAACAGTCGGCGCTGTCCGTCGCCCTTGACCTGGGCCCCGATGGCGAACTGGAGCACTACCGCTTTCAGCTGAGTCGGGTGCGCCCCCTGGCCACCCTGGATGAGGCCGCCCTGGAGGCCCTGGCGGAACGCAAGCCCAAGGCCCGCACCCTGCCCGGAGCCCTGAAGAACCACAAAGGCCATCTGGAGCTCCTGGAGCAGCTCGTGGCTGTCGGGGCCCTGCTCCAGCAACGGCGCCTGGCCGCCGGCTCCATCGATCTGGATGTGCCTGCCCCTCCCCTGGAGTCCCTCGGGGATGCCCTGCGCCCCGGGCCGGACGCGGGCCGGGAAGGCTGGTGGGTGCAGCTGCCCCAAGCCCATCCCGCCGCCATCCTGCGGGAGGCGGTGCTGGTGGCCCACCGTGCCTTCGGCCACCACATGGCGGCGCTCGGTCTGCCGGCGATCTACGCCGTGAATCCGCCACCGGACCCGGCGGCGATCAACGAGGTGGCCAAAGCCGCCCTCGCCCTCGACATTCCCCTCGAACTCAGCAACGACGGCAACGCCAGCGCGGCGGAGCTGGCGGCCGCCTTCGCCAGCACCGACCGCAGCCGTGTTTGGCAACAACAGATTCGCGACACTCTGGAAACCACCCAGCTCAGTGACCAGCCCGGGGCCCATGCCCTGGCCGGGGATCCGATCGCCGTCGCCCCGTGGAGCTGCCCGAGCCTGCACTACGTCGATCTGTTCAACCAGCACCTGCTGGTGACCTTGCTGACCGAGGGAAAGGATCGCCCCACCGTGCGTCACAAAACCAGCGTGGACCTGGCCTCCGACGCCTCCCATGGAGCCATCGACTGGCCCCTGCTCACCCCGACCCAGCTCGCCCCCTTCGAGGACAGCCTCCGCCACGGGTTGGTGCTCCGTCTCAACGGGCGTCGGCTGGTGGTGGGGGAATTTCAGGCGGATCGCCTGGCGATGGCCCAGGCCCGCTGCGCCGAACCCTGCGTGGGCCAGACCCTGCCCGGGGTGATCAGTGGCGTGCAGAGCTACGGCTTCTTCGTGGAGGTGCCGCCATCGATGGTGGAGGGGCTGGTGCACGTGAGTTCCCTCAAGGACGACTGGTACGAATACCGTTCACGCCAGAGCCAGCTGGTGGGCCGCAAAGGGCGCCGCACCTACATGGTGGGGGATCCCGTGGAGGTGGTGATCGACAAGGTGGATGTGTTGCGCCACCAGATCGATCTGTCCGTGGTGTTGCCAGCGGAGGGGCCCGCCGAGGCGGATGACGCCGACGGGGCGGCCCGCTGAGCGGCATGCCCTCCCCCTCCCTGCCGATCGTGCTGGCCATGTCGGGCGCCTCGGCCCAACCCCTGGCCCAGCGCGCCCTGGACCTGCTGCTCCAGGCGGATCAGCGGGTGGAGGTGGTGACCAGTCGGGGGGCGATGGAGGTTTGGCGGGCGGAGCTGGGGGTGCATCTGCCCCCGGATCCGCAGGCCCAGGAAGCCTTTTGGCGGAAGCGCACCGGCCGCCTCGGAGGTTCCCTGCGTTGCCACCGCTGGAATGATCAGGCGGCCCCGATCGCCAGTGGCAGCCATCGCACGGCGGGCATGGTGATCCTCCCCGCCAGCATGGGAACCGTGGGACGGATCGCATCGGGGGTGGCGCTCGATCTGATCGAACGGGCCGCGGACGTGCACCTGAAGGAGGGCTGGCCCTTGGTGATCGCGCCGCGGGAACTGCCGTGGAACCTCGTTCACCTCCGCAACCTCACAACCCTGGCGGAGGCCGGCGCCCGCATCGCCCCGCCGGTGCCCGCCTGGTATCACCAGCCGCAAAGCCTGGACGACATGGTGGATTTCCTCGTGATCCGCATCTTTGACAGCCTGGGCCTCCAGTTGGGGTCCCTGCGGCGCTGGCAGGGGCCGGTGTCTCCCCGGTCATGAGCCCGCGACGGCTCTTCCTGGTGCCGCTGCTCTCCCCCCTGGTGGCGGTGATGCTGGTGGCGGCCCTCAATCCCGCCCCCCGGGTGTCCTTTCAGGTGCTCACCTGGGAGACGCCCCGAGCCCCCTTGGGGCTCTGGCTGGCCACCGCGGCCCTGGGGGGGGCGGCCCTCAGCGGTGGGGCCGCGGGCCTGGCCCTGCGGCAGAGCGCAGGACGTGCCGGTCGCCGCGTGGTCAGCGAACGGGTGCGGGCGCGGGAGCCGGAACCCTGGCTCGCGGAGCCCGACGAGCGGCGTCCCAGCCCGACCGAGCCCTCGGAAGCGACCTGGAGGGCCCCGGTGGACCGTGGAAGGGCCGCCCCGGGGAGGAGCGTCGCCCCAGCGCGGGCCCCCGGGGATCCGGCGCCCACGGTGGTTGTTCCGTTCCGCGTGTTGCGGCGACCCGGCGCAACCGCCCCGTCGGCTCCCGAACGGGAACCGGTCGCCGTGGCGGCGCCAGAGGACTGGCAAGACGCCGCGTCGGAGGACTGGTGATCACAAGGGGTGTGAGGGCGCGATCGTCGGCAGAGCGGTCGGTCCTGCCTAGAGTCCCGACGCACCATGACGGGAGCCCACAACGGTGACGGACAGCCCCACCCCTGACCAACCGAGACCCCCTGCCGCGTCGGCCAAGCCGAAGGCCCCGGCCCTGGAGTCGCTGCCGTTTGCCGACTTCATCCCCCAGCATCTCCTGCCCGCCCTGGCCAAGGAATGCCAAGCCTATGGAGGACCCGCTCCGGAGCTTCAGTTTGCGCAGGGGCCGATGCCGGTCGTGGGGGTGGAGTGCTGGATGGTGCTGGGCGTTCTGCCGGGCGATCGCCGCTTTTGGCTCTGTTTCACGGCTCCCGAGCTGGACGCCGCGAAGATGATCGCCCTGGCGGAGGCAGGCGCCCAACCCAGCCTGCTGGAGTCTTTTCTGAGTGACGAAAAGAACATGTCCCGGCCCCTGTTGGTGTCGCGCCTGGTGCAGCGGCTCAATGGCCAGAAATGGCTCGGCCCGAATTGAACGGGAGCTTCACAGAAAAGCCGGACAGGCGGCGTGGCCTCTACGATGCAGGCACTGACCGCTTGTGCGCGATGGTTCCCCCTGTGTCCGCCCCCGCCCCTGCCGGCTCCGCCACGGCTTCCCCCCAGGCCATCGGCACACCTGAGGCACCCGCCTTCAAGGAGCCGGTGAAGGACACGATCCTCACCCCTCGGTTCTACACCACAGATTTCGACGCGATGGCGGCGATGGATCTGCGGCCCAACGAGGAAGAATTGCTGGCCATCTGCGAGGAATTCCGCCAGGACTATAACCGTCACCATTTTGTGCATGACAGTTCCTTTGACGGAGCCGCGGAAAAACTTGATCCAGAAACCCGCAAAGTGTTTGTTGAGTTTCTGGAACAGAGTTGCACCTCTGAATTTTCCGGGTTCTTGCTTTACAAGGAGCTCAGCCGCCGCATCAAGAAGCAAAATCCCCTGTTGGCGGAATGTTTCGGGCACATGGCTCGTGATGAGGCACGCCACGCCGGTTTCCTCAACAAATCCATGGCCGACTTCGGCCTCCAGCTCGACCTGGGATTTCTGACAGCGCACAAGGCTTACACCAAGTTCAGCCCTGAGCACATTTTTTACGCCACCTATCTTTCCGAGAAAATCGGTTACTGGCGCTACATCACGATTTATCGCCACCTGGAAACCCATCCGGAAAGCAAGATTTTCCCGATTTTCAATTTCTTTGAAAGCTGGTGCCAAGACGAAAATCGTCACGGTGATTTCTTTGACGCCTTGATGAAGGCTGTTCCCAGCACCGTCACCGGCTGGAGATCGCGTCTTTGGTGCCGCTTCTTCCTGCTGGCGGTTTTCGCAACGATGTACGTGCGCGACGTGGCGAGGAAGGAGTTCTACGAAGCCCTCGGCCTCGACGCCCGCACCTACGACCGCCTGGTCATCACCAAGACCAACGAAACCTCCGCCCGAGTCTTCCCGGTCGTCCTCGACGTGGAGGCGCCAGGCTTCTGGGAGGGTCTGGAAGCCATGGTGCGCAACAACACGGCCCTCGCCGCCGTCGAGGCCAGCGGGGCGCCCGCGCTTCTTCGCACCCTGCGCAAACTCCCCCACTGGCTCGCCAACGGCCTTCAGATGGCTCGTCTCTTTCTGCAGCCGGTGATCCCCAGCGAGCGCTTCCAACCCGCCGTCCGCTGAGCGGATCCTCCGGATCCATCCGAGGCCCCGTCGTCCCGGGTGCCCTCCAACCCCATGATCGCCGCCTTTGATCGCTCCCACCACCTCCTTTCCTGGCCCTTCAGACGTTTCCTTCGTCAGCCGCTGTCCGGAGACATTTCTTGATCCCGCTTGGCTGGGCCGCCTCGAACCCCTTCTGGCCGCTGGGCGCGCCGCTGGCGCCGATCTGGTTGAGGTGTTTCTCGAGCGCAGTGACCATTTGGGAGCGCTGGTGGAGCAGGACACCATCACCAGTGTGTCCCCCTCCTTCGGCATGGGGGCTGGCGTGCGGGTTTTCAGCGGACGTCACGATGGCTTCGTCTCCACCAACGATCTCAGCGCCACCGGACTGATGGCCGCCCTCGACCAGGCCCTCGGGATGCTGGGCCTGTGGCGCGGCAACCTTGATCGCGACGGCTTCGAGGGTCTGCCGTCCCTGCGCGACCATGGCCTGGACAAGAACGATTGGTTGGCTTTCTCCCCGTCGCTGCAGGAAGCCACGGCTCGACTCCTGGAAGGCAGCGCCGCCCTGGCTCGCCATGGCTCCCATCTGCAAGCCCGGCGGGGCAGTTATGCCCGCGACTGGCAGGAGGTGCTCGTCTGCGCCAGTGACGGCACCCACGCCCGCGACATCCGCCTGCATCAGTCGCTGGGGTTGAGCGTCCTGGCCGCCGATGGCGACCACCGGGCGAGCCTGGGCCGCCGCTATGGCAGCCAGGGCCAGCCGGATGATCTCCGCCAGTGGGATCCCGAAGCCACGGCGGTGGATCTTTGTGGCAGCGCGGCCACCATGCTTCATGCCGACTACGTGGAGGCGGGCCAGTATCCGGTGGTGCTGGCCAATCGCTTTGGCGGCGTGATCTTTCACGAAGCCTGCGGCCACCTGCTGGAGACGACCCAGGTGGAGCGCGGCACAACGCCATTCGCCGACTGCGTTGGACGGCAGATCGCCCACGAAGCCGTCACCGCGATTGACGAGGGTCTGCGGGATGGCGCCTTTGGCAGTTTGTCCATGGATGACGAGGGAATGGAACCCCAGCGCACCGTCCTGATCGAAGACGGCATCCTGCGCCGCTTTCTCAGCGATCGCGCCGGGGAAACGCGCACCGCCCATCCCCGCACAGGCAGTGGCCGGCGCCAGAGCCATGCCTTCGCGGCGGCCAGCCGCATGCGCAACACGTTCATCGCGGCGGGCCCCCATTCCCCGGAGGATCTGATCGCCTCCATCGATCGCGGGCTTTATTGCAAGGCCATGGGCGGTGGCAGCGTGGGCCCGACGGGCCAGTTCAACTTCGCCGTGGAGGAGGCCTACCTCATTGAGCAGGGCCAGATCGGCCGGCCGGTGAAGGGAGCCACCTTGATCGGGGAAGCAAAGGAAGTGCTGCCGCGCATCTCCATGTGCGCCGACGACCTGGAACTGGCGGCTGGCTTCTGCGGGTCCGTGAGCGGAAGCATCTTCGTCACCGTGGGCCAGCCCCACATCCGGGTCGACTCCATCACCGTGGGGGGACGATGAACCCAGCCAACGCACCAGTCCTGGAGGGGGAGCGGCTGCGGGCCCAGCTGGAGCCCTTGGCCGCCCGGGCGGGTATTCGCCAGTGGGATCTGGGAGCCTCCTGCAGCACGGATCTTTCGGTTCAGGTTGATCGGGGAGAACCCAAGCAGATGAAGGGTGCAGAGCGTCGGGCCGTCACCGTTCGCGTCTGGAATGACCAGGGGTTGGTGGGTATCACCAGCACCTCCGATCTCTCCGAGGCCGGCCTGGGCCGGGCCCTGGAGGGGGCCCGCCAGGCCAGTGCGTTCGGCAATCCAGAAGAGATTCCCGCCTTCTCTCCCCTGGCCAAGGATCCTTTGCGCCGGCTGGATCAGCCCCTGAGCGAGGGATGTTCCATCCTCGACCTGCTGGCCCGGCTGAAGACGGCGGAGCGGGATCTGCTCTCCCGCCACGGGGCCATCACCACCGTGCCTTACAACGGCCTGGCCCAACGAAGCAGCGAGCGGCTCTACCTCAACAGCGACGGAGCCCTGCGCCACCAGCGGATGAGCACGGCCTCCCTCTACCTCTACGCCAGGGCGGAAGAAGCCGGGCGCAAGCCCCGCAGCAGCGGCGCCGTGCGTCTGGCCCATGGGATCGAGGATCTGGATGTGGAGGGCTGCATCGCGGAGGCGGCCGAGCGCACCATCTCCCACCTCAACTACGCCCCGATCGCCACCGGTCGCTACACCTGTGTGTTCTCCCCCGAAGCCTTCCTGGATCTGATCGGCGCCTTCAGCAGCCTGTTCAACGCGCGGGCCGTGTTGGATGGCGTCAGCCTGAGCCGCCGGGAGAGCCTGGGGGAGACCCTTGCCGTGCCTTTCCTCTCGCTGATCGACAACGCCCTCAACCCCGCCAACATCGGAGCACCGCTCTTCGATGGCGAAGGCACGCCCACCGCCCCGCTGACACTGGTGGAAGGAGGGGTGTTGCGGCACTTCCTGCACTCCGAGGCCACGGCTCGCGCCTTCGGCGTCGCCCCGACGGGCCACGCGGGGATGGGAGCCAAAGGTTCGGTCTCTCCAGACTGGTTCGAGATCGCCCCCCCCCCTGGTGGCCCTGCGGGGGAGGAGGGGTTGGATCGCTTCGCGGTCAGCGGGCGCCGGGCCGGCGACGGTCCCCTGGTGGTGATCGATTCCCTCTCTGCTCTGCACGCCGGGGTCAAAGCCAGTCAGGGAGCCTTCTCCCTGCCCTTTGACGGCTGGCTGGTGCGCGGGGAAGAAAGCCGTTCGATTGAATCGGCCACCGTGGCGGGCGACATCCGCGACGTGCTGAGGAACCTGGTGGGCTTTGAGGGGCCCGGCAAGATCACCCCTTCCGGCCTTTGCCCCTGGGTGTGGGTGGAGGGACTCACCATCACCGGTGACGCCTGAGCGGCCCCGGCGGATGCGCATTCTCTTCTGGGGCACCCCCGCCTATGCCGTGCCGAGCCTGGACGCTTTGGTGGCGGCCGGTCATCAGGTGGTGGGGGTGGTCAGCCAGCCGGACCGGCGACGCGGGCGGGGGTCGGCCCTGAGTCCATCACCGGTGAAGGAACGGGCCCTGGCGTTGGGTTGCCCCGTGTTCACACCGGAGCGACTGCGGCGCGACCTTCCCCTGCAGGCCCATCTGGCCACCCTCGGGGCGGAGGCCTCCGTGGTGGTGGCCTATGGCCAGATCCTCCCGAAAGCGGTGCTCGATCCGCCCCCCCTGGGATGCTGGAACGGCCATGGATCCCTCCTCCCCCGCTGGCGGGGCGCGGCGCCGATCCAGTGGGCGCTGATGGCGGGCGATGCCGTCACGGGCGTGGGAATCATGGCCATGGAGGAGGGATTGGACACGGGCCCGGTGCTGCTGGAGGAGCGCCTGGCCATCGGCCCCCTGGAGAATGCACGACAGCTCGAATCCCGCCTGGCGGTGCTCACCGCCCGTCTGCTGGTGGAGGCCCTTCCCCTGATCGCCGCGGCGGGCCCGGGCCCTCAGGAGGAGCGTTGGCGACGGCTGGGCCTCAAGCCCCAGGACGAGGACGGCATCACCCATGCTCGCCCGCTGACCCGAGCGGACAGCCTCCTCTGCTGGCAACGGCCCGCCCTGGAACTCCATCGCCAGGTGATGGGCCTCTATCCGGGAGCCCACACCCAGTGGCGGGACAACAGGCTCAAGGTGCTGGCCACCGAGCCCCTGGCAACGCCCCCGGCAGGATCGGGGCAAGCGGCGGCGGGGGAGGTGCTGGCCCTGAAGGAGGGACTCGGGGTTGTTGTGGCCACGGGAGAGGGGGCACTGCTGGTGCGGGAAGCTCAGCTGGAGGGAAAACGGCCCTGCACGGGATCGGCGCTCCTGAACCAACTGGGCGCGCGCCCCGGCGATCACTTCGGGACGCCCAAGGCGGCAGCCAGCGAATGACAACAAAGTGTGTTGTCAGCGGGATCTGACAATGCAACGTGAGATGGATTGGGCTAATCATGAAAACTGAGCACCCTCTTCTCTCCACCCATGGGCAACCATCTCTCCTTGGTTCAGGCGACGGATTGCGGCTGCCTGATCTATCGCGAAACCACAGGCTGTTATGTGGTGAGCCATCAGGATCAGCCCAAGACGTCCATCCGGGTGGCCACCTTGCCAGGGGCCTACGCCATGTGCCAGGGCTGGCGGAGCCACGCCGGCCGCTCCAGTTGAGCTGCATCCGCCCCACGGCGCCCAAACAAGAAGGCCCCGGATGTCCGGGGCCTGAACGGGACCATTGGGCGTCATGCCCGCTCTGGTGAAGTGTCAGGGCGAGATGGCGCCGAGGGGCTGGCGTCGATGCAGTTCATGCAACCCCTCCAATTGGTTGTGCACCGACACCAATTGATCTCGGATGTGAATCGTGTTGTCAATCCTGGAAAGATCATTGAGCATCGACTCGATCTGTGCCTTGCAGGTGATCAGGATGCGGCACTCGGGGGATCCTGGTTCGTAGGGCATGGTGGGGAGGCTGGGTTCAACCGGTGCCTACTGCACTGCAAAACACCTCAGCAATCTGTCGCAACCATGGCGATTTGCCCAAGAACAGCCAGGCGGTCAGGCGGTCACGGGCACCTGGTAGGAGGCAATCCGCGCAAATCCGACCGGATCCAGGGAAGCTCCACCCACCAGCACGCCATCGATTTCTGGTTGGGCCATGAGTTCGTCGATGGTGGAGGCATTCACCGAGCCCCCGTATTGCACGATCACCTCCGGATGGCCCACCCAGCCGCGAATCAGACCACAGATGCGATCCGCTTCCACCGCGGCGCAGGTCTTGCCGGTGCCGATCGCCCAGATGGGTTCGTAGGCAACGATCAGCCGGAGCGGATCAATCCCCTCCAATCCCTGCTCCACCTGGCGGTGGATCACCCGCTCGGTTTCCCGCGCCTCCCGTTGGTCGAGGCTTTCCCCCACGCAGAGGATCGGAATCAGGCCATGGGCCTGGGCGGAACGGGCCCGCAGGTTGATCTGTTCATCGGTTTCGCTGTAATACTTGCGTGGTTCGCTGTGGCCCACGATCGCGTGGCTGACGCCATGCTCCAGCAGCATCGGGGCGGAAATCATGCCGGTGTAAGCCCCCTTCTCCTCCCAGTGCACGTTCTGGGCGGCGAGCGCCACGGGCGACCCCTTCAGCGCCTCGTGCAGGGTGGAGATAGCGGTGAATGGCGGGGCCAGCACCACTTCGCGATCCTCCGGGAGGGTTTCAATGAGAGGCCGGAAGGCACTGGCGAACGACCGCGCTTCCGCGCAGGTCATGTGCATCTTCCAGTTGCCAGCGATCACAGCCTTGCGCACCAGCGGCAGCTCCCCGCGAAACGCCTGCCACGCTAAGCCTCGACCGTCCCATCACGCCCTGGAATCCAGGCCCCTCGGGCGCAAAGTCGATCACGACAGCCGGGGAGGCACCACCAACTCCCGGCCCGCCAAAGACACACGATCGCCGGGTTGAAGCTGGCGGCCCCGTCGGGTCTCGATGGTGCCATTCACTCGCACATCCCCGCGCTGAATCAGGATCTTGGCCTCCCCACCCGTGCTCACCCACCCCTGAAGCTTCAGGAACCGGGCGAGCTGGATGGTGGCTGTGGCGTCCGACCGTTCTCCCATCCACGTAGTGTGCCCCAATGAGCGCCTCCTCGCTGGCCGGCTTTCGCAGACTCTGGCCCCTGCTGAAGCCCCATCGCCGGCGACTTCTTGCCGGCGCTTTCTGCGCCCTTCTGGCTGTGGCCTCCTTCCCCCTGTTGGCCCTGTTGGCCGGGCGCCTGCTGCCCGCCATCGGCGCCGGTGATTTTCGCCTGGTGCTGCGCAGCGTGGGCCTGGCCCTGGCTCTGTTCTTCCTTCAGAAACTGGCCCAGTTCGGCCAGGATGTGCTGCTGGCCGGTCCAGCCCTCCAGGTCAGTCAAGACCTGCGCCGCCAACTCTTCGGAAGGCTGCAGCAGCTCGACTTCTCCGCCTTGGAAAGTCTCTCCACCGGCGATCTCACCTACCGCCTGACCGGGGATGCCGATCGGGTCGGGGAGGTGATCTACAAGACCCTGCACGACAGCCTCCCCTGCGTGCTCCAGCTTCTGGCCGTGCTGGGGCTGATGGTGTGGATTGACTGGCCCCTGGCCCTGGCGACGATCCTGTTGGCGCCCCTGGTGGCTCTGCTGGTGAGTGTCTTCGGCGCTCGGGTGATGGCGGCCGCGGAGCGCAGCCAACGCAAGGTGAGCGCAGTGGCCTCCCTGCTGGGAGAAGCCATCAGCGGCCTGCCGCTGGTGCGGGCCTTTGCCGCTGAACCCTGGTTGCAGAGCCGTTTCGATGCGGAAGTGGATCTGCATCGTCGCGCCCGCTACGACACGCTGCGACTCCAGGCCCTGCAGCATCCGGTGGTGGGCTTCATCGAAGCCGCCGGGATTCTGGCGGTGCTTGTCATGGGAGCGGCCCGGATTCAGGCCGGGGGGCTCAGCGCCCAGGGCTTTGCCAGCTTCATCGCGGCCCTGCTGATGCTCATCGATCCCATTTCCCACCTCACCACCAACTACAACGAACTGCAACAGGGCCAGGCCTCACTCAATCGCCTGCGGGCCATCGAACGCGAACCGGTGGAACCCCCGGATCCTCCCCACGCCCAACCCCTCACCCAGGTGCGCGGCGAGCTGAGGCTCGAAGATGTTCGCTTCGGCTACGACCCGGCCAAACCCGTGTTGAAGGACATCAATGTGTGGGTGCGGCCGGGAGAGGTGGTGGCCTTGGTGGGGCCCTCAGGGGCGGGGAAGAGCACACTGTTTTCTCTGTTTTTACGCTTCAACACGGCCCAGGAGGGACGGGTGCTCCTCGATGGGCAGGATCTTGCCGATCTGCGGGCGCGGGAGCTGCGGCGGGCCGTGGCGCTGGTGCCCCAGCAGAGCAGTGTGTTTTCTGGAACGGTGGCGGAGGCGATCGCCTTTGGACGGCCGGCCTCCAGGGAGGCCATCCAAGCCGCCGCTCGCCTGGCCAACGCCTCCGGCTTCATCGAAGCGCTCCCGGAGGGCTTCGACAGCCGGGTGGAAGAGCGGGGAGCCAACTTTTCCGGTGGACAACTGCAACGGCTCGCGATCGCCCGGGCCGTGCTGGGCAATCCAGCGGTGCTGCTGCTGGATGAGGCCACCAGCGCCCTGGATGCCGAGGCCGAGGACGCGGTGCAACAAGGCTTGCAACAGGCCATGCGGGGGCGCACGGTGGTGGTGATTGCCCACCGGCTGTCCACGGTGCAGGGAGCGGATCGGATTCTGGTGCTGGAGGCGGGCCGCATCGTGGAGGAAGGCAGCCATGGCCAGTTGATGGGGCTCGGAGGCCGCTATCGCGACCTCTGCCAACGGCAGTGGATCGAGATGGGGCCGCGACCCTTGTGAGGGCTATGGTGTGCGCTGGTCATCTCCCCGCTTCGCCGTGCAGACCCCTGTCCCCCAGGCTCAGCAACCTCCTGTGCTCACATTTGAGGGCAAACGCTATGACCTCAACGGCCTTCCAGAAGAGATCAAGGAGTTGGTGCGCGGCATGCAGGTAGCCGATGCGCAACTGCGATTTCACGAAGACACGCTCAAGGTGCTGGCCGTGGGGCGGCAATCCATGGCCATGCAACTGAACGAGCGTCTCAAGACGGTGGAACCACTCCCCGATCCGGCGGGATGACGGGAGATCTTCCGTGGCTGGGAGGTGACCGGAGACTTTCCGGGGCGGCCATGTGACCAGAGACCGTTCGTACGTGCAAGCTCTTCAGGGCCATACGGTTCTCAGAAGATGCTGGCCATGGAGGTCATGCCGTCTAATGGCCTGGCCCGAAGGTTTTGGAAGCAAAACAGAGCAGAAGCCCAAACATTTTGTGCCAATGTTTCCATAATATCGACAAGAATAGGCCACAACTCTTTTGTCAGGGATGCCCTGGAAAACTCCCCAAATCCCTATTTTTCCCCACACCGGCCCTGTCCCGACTGAAATTTGACTGCCAGCCTGGTCAGAGTTCTGCGGTTGCCCAGAGCCTCCTGGGGAAATCTCTGGAAAATCCAGTTTCCACCCCGAGATCAGAGCACCCCAAACCGGGATCTCGACGCATGACCAGGGTCGAGCCGGTGTTTTTACAGAGGCTCCTTAGATTCAGATGCGATGTCGTCCTGTGGGCATCAAGATGGTGATGCTTGCAAGCCCGGAATGGCTTCCCCCGTGCCTGAGGGAGGGTTCCCCTCCGTCGTCCCAGTGGCCACCCTTGGAGCCATCGTTCAGTCTTAAAGAACATGGGCCCTTGGGGCATGGCAAACAAGAAGGCCTCGCCTGGATCGAGGGCCAATCGGGTGATCGCAAGTTCTGGGATCCGAATCCATGACGGCGAAGGCCCAGAAGAATTCTTCTGGGCCTTCGCGACGACAAGCAAATCAAAGCTCTTCCCCCTTGGCGGAAGATCAAACAGGGGAGCTGATGGTCACATTTTCAAAACTGTGGGCTGTGCATGCCACTCCCAAAGAATTGTTGAGAAGACAAGAGGTGTTCCCACGATCAAGGGCTGCCCAGGGAGTCCAAGTGATCAAAACTGAACACTTGCTCCGTCGTCTCACCCCCCGGGTCGCTGGTGCACACCACCCGCTTGGCCAGAACCCATGGCCCCCCCTCGCCCAGGGGGGTGAACGTGTCCTCAAACCGGCTTTCCCCACCCCTCGGAGCACCCGTGGCCGGATCGCTGTAACGGCTGCTGTAGGTGTGGCTCAAATAGCCTTGGCCTGTTTCAGTGACGCTGTGGGTATAGATCGTCACCACAGTGCCATGGATATGGCGATGCACCATGGTGACCACATTGTCTTTAATGCGATAGCGATCACCCGCATTCTTTCCACCAACGATCACCTCGGTGCCGACGTCGTTGGTGTCACCCGCCGTGAAGGTGTTCTCCCCATGGGTCTGGGCAAATGAGCGGCGCACTCGGTGGATGGCCACTTCCCACAGTTGGGAGGCCAAAGCTTTGTGCACATCGGGATCGTCGATGCCTTCCACGTTGGCCTTGAGATCCGCTCCCAGACGGAAACGGCCCTCCACGCGGCGCCCGTCCTGTTCCCAGACACAACGGCCCTCATACCCGCCGAAACCTGGATCCCAGGTGTAACGATGTTCATAGGCCGCCCGGAAGGCACTGGTGAGATCGGTGCCCGCCGGGGGGGCCACCAGAGTCTGGGACATGGAACCTTGCCGGAGGAGGGCTTTCCAGCCTAGGCGGGGGCGCCCCGTTCCCACGAAGGACACCCCCTGAAGCCGTTCACCAGGGCCGCCAGCCAGGGCCATCCCGCATGGCGGGACGGCGACCCGGCGAGCACCCCAAGGACCTGTGATTGAAATCACAAATCGCCTTTCACCGGCATCACAGAAGAAAGAAGACGCTTCCTGCAGCATGTGCATAAAGGGAGAAAAACCTTCGCTGCTCCGCCCGCCCATCGCTCCCCGAGAGGCATTGTCTCAGCGATTCTGAATCCAGCACCTGGCCATTTTCAATCCTTTCTTCCAAGCGATCCCTCTGTCATGAACGCAAACTCCCTCGGCCAAAGATGTCCAACCCGATCAACATCAAAACACAAAAGTCACCTCTTAAGGGAAAAAGAATGAGCCAAAGCTTCAGGATCCACCCACCAGACAGACCCATCCAAACTCTTTTTTAGATCAAGAATCCTCCTGGTTATTTTCACAAACGGTCTTGTTCTCCATGGCTCTGAGCATACCATCCGCTGCCGTCTCGTCTCCGTCCGTCACAGCCTGGCCTCAGAAGCGAAGCCTGAACGTTGTTCCCTTGACCACCAAGATCGTGCGCTACGAGGCTGGACAAGGGGCCGACAGTCACGTCACCATTCAGTGGTGCAAGGGCATCCCCGCGAAGGACACCACAACGCGAACCATTTCGCCTCTCGCCCAGCCGATGTGTCTGACGAAGGAGGAAGTGCGCGGGTATAAGGTGGAACACGAAATCATCCTCCCGCCAAGCTCAATTGACCTGAAGCTCATACCGGGAGGCGTGTTTGATTCACAAGAGCTCTTAACGTCCGGAACATTCAGCTACCTGAACTGGGAGCAACGAAAATCTTACACTCTTCATCGGCAAGGGTCTGTAGAGCGACAGAGTCAAGTAACTCTCGCAGCAACCACTCATGACGGGGTTCGGGAAGAGGAGGTGATGAATGCCCTGAAGACGCTGACAGATCCTGTCGATTGCTCCTCTTTACCCAAGCGATCGTCCTGTTCCGAGATGTGCTGGAGCACCTCACAAGATGGCACGGGACTCAACATTGGCGGATCCTTCTTCTACATGGGACTAGCAGAGACGCGACAATTCTCCTTCTCATCAGATCGGTTTCGCTACATGTATGTCTACATGTTTGACCAAGTCTTTACCACCACATCAGCAGAGCGCCCTTCACAAGCAACAGATTTACTGCAAGATATTGAAAGCCTGAGCGAGGATGCTCTTTTCCTTCTAGAGGTCAAATTTGGACGACGAGTCTATGTCATCATTGAAAGCGAGTCTGCCCTTGAAAACTATTCGAACAGCGGCCCTGGTGGACTGGAATGGCTGATCATCAGCGCGAAACTGCAACAACCGCCTTTCAGGAAAAAAATCCATGGGCACATCAACATCAGGCTCCAGACCCAAGATGGATCTTGGCTGGCAATCAATGATCTCTCCCAACTTCAAGCCACGATAGACGATTATTTTCGCACCACCTGCGCAGACAATCCCATCGCTCCCCTTTCCTACAAGGTCAGCGATCTGGACGGGACCCCCGTCTCCCTTCTCACCACTGCCTTTCTCGACAGCCAACATGGCCTAACCAGTCCCAAAGCGAGGGTGCAGCTCAGGGAGATCAGCCTAAGGGAAGCCGACACCATGGATCCGCTCAGCGGCGAAGAAATCTACGGAAAAATCAACCTCCACCTCTTCCATGAACTTGGCCATCAGATGAGCGGAGATGGACACCCCTTGGAGCCCCATCAACATCCAGACGATGCACCGGCGGGCACCATCACCATCGCCAACAAAGAGTCTCCCTTGCGAGTCAGCAGAGGCAAGCCACAAATCTTCAACCGCCATGCATCAGAAACCTACATTGATGTTGACATTACCAGTCTTGACATGGCGTTTCAGATTGAGCCGATTATCAAAGAACGGCGCTCCCTTGAGAATCATTTGTTTTCCAGCAACACAAATCTCAAGATGAAACTGCGGCAAATGTTGATGGAAGGCCGCACAGGAACGACCTTTCTTTGCACCCACGACAAGTGTCAGCTGGAATTGACCATGGAGATCACCCCCCTTTAGCCAACCTGCCTGAGGCCGATCCGCAGAAGCCCCAGGGCGCCAGCCCCGCCGCCCTAGAGCACGCCGCGACGCCGCAACGGCTTAAGGTCCATGAGTTGGAGGCCGCCATCGCTCCTCTCCATCACCACGCCCGACTTGCGCATGGGACTGAGAATGCGGGACGCCGTCTCCCGCGCCAGGCCAGAGAGGCTGGCCAGTTCCCGATGGGGCAGGGGAGGAATGGGGGCTGTGGCGGGTGCACCGGGGGATGTTTTCATCGCCAGATCCGCGAGGGTGGCCATCATGCGCGTCGGTGCATCCGCGCTGAAGAGGCGAAACCGCCGATGCAGATCACAGAGCCGTTGGGCCTGCAACTGGGCCAGGGCCAGAGCCAGACGGGCCTCACTGCGCAACAGAGCGCTGAAGGGAGTGGCCCGCAGCAGCAACAGGGAGCAGGGCGTCAAGGTGATGACATCCGCCGAGCGGACTCCCATGGGACTCAGACTGGCCATCTCTCCGCAGACCTCCCCTGGACCCAGCAGAGCCAGCACATATTCCTCCCCGTTGAGGCCGATGCAGCGCACTTTCAACAGCCCGGATCGGAGGACAAAAAGCCCCTGGGATTCCTCCTTTTCCAGGATCACATGCTGATCCTTCTCCAAGCTGAACAGGCGATGGTGCTCCAGCAGCCGTCGCCGTTGCTCCTTCTCCAGCCCAGCGAAGAGCGGAACCTGGCTGAGGTCCTCGTCTGGGATCTCCGGGCTCGAAGACATGACATGGATGGACTGCAGCCATTCTGCAAGACACTCGCGCCGTCAGGACGTCTCCGCTTTGCCCTGAGGCAACGACGCCAACCGGAAACGGACAGCGTCAGGGCGCCATCCGCTGAGACGCGTTGGCTTCCGAAGCCCATCACCGCTCCAGCCCCGACGGTGCCTGTTCCAGCTCCCCGCCTCCCCTGATCCCGATCCCCGGCCAGGGCTCACGGGTCGGCCTGAGGGGCCCCCTCTCCAGGACTGAACACCTCCACCTCCCCCAGCCCCTTCATGGGATGCACCCCGCAGGAGCGGGAAGACTCCGCCAACCGTTCCGCCGTCTGCCGGTCAAAAAGCACGGACAGTCCCAGCTCACGGGTGAGGCTCTCCAGGCGGGCGGCCCGGTTCACCGTGTCACCGATCACCGTGAACTCCATGCGCTTCGGGCTGCCGATCTGCCCCACCACTGCCGGCCCGCTCGCGATGCCGATGCCATTGGCCAAGGGCCCTCCCCCCTCCCTTTGCCAGGTGGCATTGAGGCTCGCCAGGGCGGAGCCCATGGCCAGGGCGCAGGCCACGGCGGCCCGGGCTTCCTCCCGAACCCCCCGCCCCACGGGGGACCCGAAGACCGCCATCACCGCATCGCCGATGAACTTGTCCACCGTGCCCCCGTGGGCGAGGATCACATCCACCATCGCAGCCAGATAGGTGTTGAGTTGGGCCACGTGGGCCTCGCTCTGGCCCGCCTCGCTCCGCTCCCGGGTGAGGCTGGTGAAGCCCTTCAGATCGCAGAACAACACGGTCACATCGAGGGTGCGGCCCCGCAGGATGCCCTGGGCTGCGGCCGGGTCCGCCAGGATCTCCGCCACCACCCCCGGCGGCACGTAGCGCTCAAACGTGCGCCGCAGCCGGCGCCGCTCTCGCTCCTCCAGCAGGTAGGCGTCCCCGCTGTAGACCACCCCCAGCAGGACAAGGCCCGCGGCAGGCGCCAGCAGGGGCAGCCAACGGTGCAGGCGCTGTTGGGAGATCAGCCCCAGGGTCACCTGGGCCGTCAGGGCGATGGCCACCACGGCAAGACGCCAGGCCAACCCACCTCGGGCCAGGGCCAGGACCGCCACCAGCAGGAGCGGCGCGGCGGCCATCACCCCTCGGGCCAGGGGCTCCTCGGGCCAGGGACGCAAGCCATCGCCTGTGAGGGAATTGGCGGTGGCGGTGGCCAGCAACTCCAGGCCGGAAAGGGGGCCAAAAGGCGTCGGGTAGCCATCATCCCCCTGGGCGAGGGTCGGCCCCACCAGAGCCATGGCGCCGGAGAGGCTGCCCCGCAGGGGATGGAGGCGCCAACGGTCCTCATCCAGCACTTCCCAGGCACTCAGGTGGCGAAAGCTGCCTTCCGGTCCGTAGGTGTGAAGCCAGCTCCGGACATCGCTCTGGCGGCTCTGGCGACCGGCGAGGCCGAGAATGGTCAGGGGGAGAGAGCGAGGGGCCACCACTCCCCGATCGAGCAGCAGACCACCGGCATAGGACTCCGGATGGCGCAGGGGTTCCCCCGGCAGACGCTGCGGCATGTTGCTCAGGCCGATCGCTCCCTCCATCCCCGGCACGGCCATGAACGGCTCCGGCCGAATCAGGGTCAGGGCGCCAGCGCCCAGGCTGTCATTCGCCTCCGACATTTCCGCCGCCAGGGCAATGCGACCGGCATGGCGTTTCAGGATGGCCGCCAGGGCGCGGTCATCCGCCGGACCATGACGGCTGGGTCCCGCGAAGGTGACGTTGATCGCCACAACCGCCGCCCCCTCCCCCAGGAGACGCTCGGCCACTCGGCCGTAGGCCACCCTGGGCCAAGGGAGGCTGCCGATGCCCCGGGCCCAGGGCGGACTGTCGGCTTGGCGCGCAAACCACTCGCCCTGCTGCAGGGTGGCCTCATCGACCGCCACCAGCACCAGATCCCCTGGCGGCGGGCGGCGGCCCAGCTGCGCCTGGATCTGATCCTCCACGGCCCGATCCCACAGGCGCCAGTAGGGACCTGGCCACCCGCTCACCCGGGCCACACCACCGGCGACGATGGCGCTCACCAGCAGCAGGACAAGGCGGCGGTTCATGACGCCTCAACCCCTCCTCAGGGGGCCGGGTGGGGGCGAGGACGAATCCCGGGGGTCGGCCATCAGAAGAGGCGGGGGAAGCCCAGGGAGGGCACCGACGGCAGGGCGGGCAGGGAGGGTTGGGGGATCGAGAGACCGCCCGAAGGCAAAGGAAAGCTCACACCGGGAAAGCGCAGGTTGAGAAAGTCGCGCAGCCCCTCCAGTCCAGGCAAGGGCATCGCAAAGTCACGGAAGAGGGGGCCCAGCAGAATCTGCTCGTAATCTCCGACGTCCAGACGAAGCAAGGCCAACACCTTCCCCAGGGGGGAAAGTCGCAGTCGCTGCCCGGCTTCCAGGAGGGTGGAGGGGGCGGTGCCAGGCTCCCCGTCTTGAAGGGGTTGCACCTCCACTTGACCCTCCAAGACCAGGATCTCCGCTTCTCCATCCTCCTTGACGTCGATCACATAGTTGGTCCCCCGCACACTCAGGCGCGCCGAGCGGGTGCAGCCGTTCTGGCGGCCAGAGACGAGAACCTGGCCGCGATCCACCAGAAAACAGCCACTGCCGAGACGCATCTGGGAAAAGGTGTTCAGACGGCCGACCGCACCACTGTCGAAGAGGAGCTGGCCGCGACTGCTGCCCGTTTTCAGAAGCTGGGGCGCCCGTGCCGTCTGGCGCACCCGCGCCTGCGTCGCGTCGATGTAAAGCTCTTTGCCATCGAGAATTTCCTGCACAAGGGCGGTTTCCGCCGCTCCAGCGGCCCCCGCCCAGAGCAGGGGAACCAGGATCCAGACCCGCCAACAGCCGCTGCCGCAGAGGCGCGACGGCTGGGGGCATCGAGAATCAGCCGTGGCCCGCGCGGTCATGACTCCCTCCATGGTCCCCCATTCTGCTGGGTCCATTCGGGCGCGGGGGATCCCCCATTGCGGCAGGCTGAGCCTGCAAGGATCCCCCCGTTGCCATGGCTCTGACGAGGATCTGGTTCAGCGTCCTCCTTCTGACGCTGGTGCTTTTGGCGGTCCGACGCGGCTGTCGGCGGCGGGGACTGCCGCCGCCTCCCTGGCGCCTGCCTCTGCTGGCGGTTCTGACCTCGGGGATGGTGGCCAGCCTGCCCCTGCGTGGGCTCCCCCCCACCCGGGGGGGCCTCTGGCTTTCGCTGTCGGACGATCTGCTGCGGGCCTTCGCGGCCATCTGTCTCCTGATCTGGCTGACCCTGGAACTGCCGGGCGGGCTGGGCTGGTGGCGCAAGCCTCCGGATCTCCTGCTGCAGCTGTTGAACATCGGGGGTTCGGCGCTGGCGACGGTGGTGATCCTGCGGCAGGGGGCCCGACTGGATGTGTTGGGTCTGGTGACCACCTCTGCAGTGCTGACGGCCATGGTGGGTCTGGCGGCCCAGGAGGCCCTCAAGGATCTGATCTCAGGCCTGGAGCTGCAGCTTTCGGAGGATTTCCGGGTGGGCGACTGGATTGAGCTGGCGGGGGGGCAGAACGGCATCGTCACATCCATCAGTTGGCGTGACTGCGGCCTGCGCACACCGGATGACGGCCTGCTTGTGGTGCCCAACAGCAAGATCACCGCAGATGTGCTGGTCAATCGCTCCCATTGGGACCGATGCGCCCAGCGGATCCGGGTGGGGCTGGATTACGCATTCCCCCCCGCCCGGGCGCAACGGCTTTTGGCCGAGGTGGTGGAGGACCACCCGGATGTGTTGAGGGAGCCGGCCCCAAGGGTGCGGCTGGCCAGCTTCGACGACAGTGCCATCACCTATGAAATCCAGGTGTGGAACCGTCTGGTGGGGATCTCCCAGCTGGATCTGCGAAGCGACCTGCTCACCAGGATCTGGTATGCCCTGCGGCGGGAGGGACAGACGATTCCCTATCCCATCCGCCAGGTGGAGCCCCGCCGACAGCCCCAGCCCCTGGATCTCGACAACCCGGTGACGGCGGAGTGTGGATCGCGAATCCTGGCCCGCGGACTCTTCGCAAGTCTCAGCGAGGAGCAGCGAGACCGGCTGCTGGCGACGAGTCGGAGCCCCTGCTTCGGTCCCGGGGAGGTGATCGTGCGGGAGGGGGCGGAGGGGGAATCGCTCTTTGTGGTGCTGAGCGGGCGGGTCGAGGTGAGCAAGAACCTGAACGGCAAGCCGGTGGTCGTGCGTCAACTGGGGGTGGCAGAGGTGTTCGGCGAGATGACGCTGTTTCTCGATGCCCCCCGCAGCGCGACGGTGCGGGCTTTGGAGGAAAGCCGCCTGCTGCAGGTGGGGCGCCCGGCCGTGCGTTTCCTGCTCGACGGTGATCCGGGACTGCTGGAACGCTTCGCCACCTTGGTGGCCGCCCGCCGGGCGGAGCTGGAGCAGCTCAGCCAGGACGAGCAACAGGCCCAGAAGCGGGGCCTGCTGTTGACGATGCGGGAGCTGTTTTCCGCCCTGGCGGGCAGCTGAGCACAACCACCCCTCAGAGCGGTGTGGTCCAGGGGGCGTGAATGTCCTGCAGGGCGGTCACCTCGACGGTTCGGTGCTCCTGCAGGGCGGCGATGCCCTCCACCGCCGCTCGGGCGCCGGCCAGGGTGGTGACCGTGGGCACGTCGTATTCCAAGGCGGCCCGCCGCAGGTAGCGGTCGTCGTGGGCGGCCTGGCGCCCCACGGGAGTGTTGATCACCAGCTGGATCTGACCGGAGCGGATCGCATCCTCGATGTTGGGGCGGCCCTCATGCACCTTGAGGATGGCCTCCACCTCCAGTCCCTCGGCCCGCAGGGCGGCGGCGGTGCCCGCCGTGGCCACCAGGGCGAAACCCTTGGCGGCCAGTTCGCGGGCCACGGGCACCAGGGCCGGCTTGTCCTTGTCATGGGTGGAGAGGAACACCGTGCCGGCGGTGGGCAGCGCCTCCCCCGCTGCCAGCTCCGCCTTCGCGTAAGCCAGCCCAAAGCTGGCGGCGATGCCCATCACCTCGCCGGTGGAACGCATTTCCGGTCCCAGGAGCGTGTCAGCGCCGGGAAAACGCTGGAAGGGAAGCACGGCTTCCTTGACCGCCTGGCGGGGCGGCCGGGGTTCCTCCCGCAGGCCGAGCTCGGCCAGAGTGGCCCCCGCCATCAGGCGGCTGGCAATCTTGGCCAGAGGAACCCCCGTGGCCTTGGCCACGAATGGCACGGTGCGGGAGGCGCGGGGATTGGCTTCGAGGATGAACACCACCCCGTTCCGCACGGCGAACTGCAGGTTGATCAAGCCGCAGACCTCCAGGGCGCGAGCGAGGTCGACGGTCCAGCCGCGGACGGTGGCCAGGCACTCCGGCGAGAGCGTCACCGCTGGCAGGCTGCAGGCGGAATCGCCGGAATGGATGCCCGCCGGCTCGATGTGCTCCATCAACCCGGCGATCACCACCGCCCCGGTGGCGTCACACAGCGCATCGACATCCACTTCGATCGCGTTCTCGAGGAACTGGTCGATCAACACCGGATGGTCCGGCTCCACGGCCACCGCTTCGATCATGTAGCGATTGAGCTCGGCCTCGTCATAGACCACCTCCATCGCCCGACCTCCGAGCACGTAGCTGGGGCGCACCACCACCGGATAACCCACTTGTTCCGCCACCCTGAGGGCCTCCAGGTCGCTGCGCGCCAGGCCATTGCGGGGCTGGCGAATGTCCAGCCGCCGCAGAATCTCTTGAAACTGCTCCCGGTCCTCGGCGCGGTCGATGGAGAGGGGGGAGGTGCCCCAGAGTCGCGTGCCCGTCGCCTGCCCCTCCGGGCTCGCCAGCCAACGCATCAGGGGAATCGCCAGCTTCAACGGGGTCTGGCCGCCAAACTGCACGATCACCCCCTCGGGCCGCTCGACCTCCAGCACGTTGAGCACATCCTCAAGGGTGAGCGGTTCGAAATAGAGCCGGTCACTGGTGTCG
>JBKDTB010000156.1:0-5339 GCA_046340515.1 Cyanobacteriota bacterium
ACCCAAGCCAAGGCAGATGCAGATCAGCCGATGAAAAAGCCCCCGCCTAAACGAGGGCAGCAGAAGAAAAAGCAGAACGCTCAACCCATGCGAAAGACCTTGAGCTGAGAAGAAAACTTTCGCGCTTTCCGGATAGAACCAAACACTGCAGCTGTACCAAGAACGGGAAGCGGGGCTGGGGCAGTAGCAAGTCCATCACCATCATTACTTGGGTCAATAAACAATATATTCTCTCCCACATTTCCGTCCACAAAGATCGTGAGCGGGGTATTGTTTGAATAAGCGCAACGAATTGTGCGACATTCTCCGTTGGCATGATAGAAACGGAGGTTGGCGCCCAAGTTATCAATTTTTACCCCATTCCAGGTCACCTCGTAAAAAAAGTTAGCCCAGGCATACTCACCAGAACGCTGTGTATTCGCATTGACATTAATAGTTGGCGAGATTTGAAGCTTGACATGGCCTGCGTTAGTCAAATCAATCTTATACCCTGTTTCGGCCCACCCCCTGGCTGTTGCATAGCCATATGGCCCAGAGGCTGCCACATGGAGATCCAACAGAGTCTGTATATTCGACACACCATTGGCATAGTTAGTGGTGGTCTGAGAATTGTGGATTGACACGGCGTTGCCTTCTGCATATCCAGTATCAAAATGACTATCTCGATAAGATCTATAGTTGTGTGCGCCCAACTGATCATCAAAAGTGGATGTGATAGATATTGTCGAACTAAGGTTGGCCGAGGCCATGGCATGGGCCTCTCCAGCCAAGAAGATGCTTCCCGCAGCGAACGCTGTGAAGCTGAGCGCGGAAGCAGACAAGACGAAGCGAGACCCTGCGACACGAGCGCAGTTGTGCTGTTGGGACATAACTGTGATTTGAAATGTGTTAAATAGGGCGAGAACCCATTTGCGAAATGTAGACAGACCTGCTTAGCCCGCCATCCATTGCCAACAATAGTTTACAATGGCATGAGTCCACCACGACTCCTCACAAGATCAATCCATCTACGACCAGATTCAGGACAGAAGTTGCTGCAGAAACTCACCTCAGATGCAGCGCATATCAGCCGCAATGTGCATCATCTAAAGCGCTATCAGCCGCACTATGCAGCACATGCAGCACGAGTCAGATGCAGCGTGCATCAGATCAAGGGCAAAGAGATGCCTGCCGTGCCAAGGCCTTGGGCCATCCCCCAAGCGCCCTGGCCTCCACCGTCCGCCCCCCCCCAGCCGGTGCAGTTCTTCCCGTTGATGGACCAACGCCACCAGGACAGCAAAAGCGGAGAGGCGCAGCTCAGGTGTTCTCTGATGGCTTACCGACCTGCCCCTTGCACAGGGACCAACCCAAACTTCGCGCCAGTTGGCAGACCCCTGGAGCCAAACATCCCCATCGCGCTGCACGGAGTTCTCTTCGTCATGGACGCCAGTGCGTTCATGGGGCCGTCTGCTGCGCGGCTCGCCCCATGGCCCCACGCCTGGAGCAGGAGAGCCAGCATCCCATCCCCTCCAGGTCTGCCCGGCGCGGTTCCTTGCGGCACCACGGGTCGGCCCCTGGCCGAGAGGGCATCCATGGGGTTCTGCTCAGCTTCCCTCAGAGGCCTGGCTGACCGGACACCTGCTCCAGAACATCCCCCACGGCCCGGGCGATGGCGGCCTTTCCCTCCAACCTCCGCTCCCCCTCGCGGGTCACCAGCCAGGCGACCTGAACAGCCTCCGTGATCTCCTCCCCCCGATTGGCCACCACCACCGCATAACGCTCCAGGCGTCGGCGAGCTTCCGCCATCAGGTCGTCATGGCTCACCCCCTCCATGTATTTGAAGCTCACGATCGGCAGCGCCGGCGCCATCGCCGCCACGGCGTCGATCACCTTCTCCGTGGGCACAAGATCCAGCCGCCACTCCCTTTGGCCGCTCGGCTGCTTTCCCACCATCACCTCCCGCGGCCGATAATCCGCCACGGCGGCCGAGAGCACCGCCGCCTCCGCCCCCGCCGCCACCTCGGCCAACACCACCTCCCGGGAGGCGTCACAGGTGGGCCCCACCGTCACCGCCGGCAGCCAGGCCGCCGGCCGCCAGCCGCCATCGCCGAGCACCAGCCGGCTGTCGGCGCCGCGGCGCAGCAGCTCCTCATGGATCATGGCGCCCAACTGCCCCCGAAATCGTCCCGTGAGGCGCCGCACCCCGTCGATGGGCACCGGCGTCGGCCCCCCCGTCACCAGGATGCGCCGCTCCCGCAACGGGGACCGGCTCAGGGCGCGGCACACCGCCGCCACCAGGAACTCCTCCTCCGGCAGGGTGTGCTTGCCGCAGGCATCCCCCGGCGGCACGAACCGCACCCCCAGCGCCGCCAGCCGCCGAACGTTGGTCTCCAACACGGCGTTGTGCATGGAGCCGTGCATCGTCGGCGCCATCAACACCTGCGTCTGCCCCCGCGCCAACCGTCCCAACGCTGAGGCCAGGGTGGCGGTGAGCACCGTGTCGGCGATGCCGTTCGCCGCCTTGCCGATGGTGTTGTAGGTGGCCGGGGCCACCAGATAGGCGGCAAAGGCCGCGGCGTCGCTGAGGTGTTCCGCGCGCCAGGTGAGCTCCCGCACCAGGGGCCCGCAGGTGCTCCACTCGAGCGCTTCCGCGCCCACATAGCGCAAGGCCTCCGCCGTGCAGAAGGCCGTCACCTCCGCCCCCCGCCGCCGCAACGCCCGGGCCAAAAGCGGCGTCTTCATCGCCGCGATGCCTCCACCCACCAGCAGGGCGATCCGCTGACCCTCCAGATGGCTCGACAGCCAAGGGACGTCGTGGTCGCCGATCACCGGGCTGGCGGGGGGGCCGAACGCCCAGTCGAAGGCGCCGCCCACGCCTCAGATCCCCAGGCGGTCGTAGATCACCGCCAGCCGGGCCCGGTGGGGGGCGGTGGCAAAGCAGGCCTCCAGCCGCTCCGGGCTCAGGTGGGCCATCACCTCCGGATCGGTCGCCAGGTTGGCGCGGAAATCGCCGCCTTCGCTGTTCCAGGCGGCATGGGCATGGCGCTGCACCAGGGCATAGGCCGCCTCCCGGCTCAGCCCCGCGGCCACCAGCTCCAGCAACACCCGCTGGCTGAACACGACGCCGCCATAGACGTTCAGGTTGCGAGCCATGTTGTCGGGATAGACGCCCAGTCCCTTCACCACTTCGCCCATTTCCCGCAGCATGAAATGCAGGGTGACGGAACAATCGGGCAGCATCATCCGCTCCACGGAGCTGTGGCTGATGTCGCGCTCATGCCACAGGGCCATGTTCTCCAGCGCCGCCACCGTGTAGCCCCGCACCACCCGCGCCAGGCCACTGATGCGCTCGCTGCGGATCGGATTGCGCTTGTGGGGCATGGCGGAGCTTCCTTTCTGGCCCTTGGCGAAGTTTTCCTCCACCTCCAGCACGTCCGTGCGCTGCAGGTTGCGGATCTCCGTCGCGAACCGCTCCAGGGAGGCGGCGATCAGCGCCAGAGTCTGCACATACTCCGCATGGCGATCGCGGCTGATCACCTGGGTGCTGGCCGTGTCGGGCACCAGCCCCAACAGCCGGCAGGTGATCGCCTCCACCTCCGGATCCGTGTTGGCGTAGGTGCCCATGGCGCCGCTGATCTGCCCCACGGCCACGGTGGTCTTCAACCGGGCCAGGCGCTCCTGATTGCGCAGGGTTTCCGCCAACCAGCCGGCCACCTTGAACCCGAAGGTGATCGGCTCCCCGTGGATGCCATGGGACCGACCGATCATCGTCGTGTCCTTGTGCTCCCGCGCCAGGGCGCGCAGGGCATCGATCAACGCGGCCTGCTCCTTCTCCAGCTCCTCCACGGAGGCTTTGAGCTGCAGGGCAAGCCCCGTGTCGAGCACATCGGAACTGGTCATGCCGACATGGATGTAGCGACCCGCGTCGCCCACGTGCTCGTTGACGTTGGTGAGAAAGGCAATCACGTCATGCCTCACCTCCGCCTCGATCTCCAGGATGCGGGGCACGGAGAACGCCGCCCGCTGGCGGATCTGCTCCATCGCCTCCGCCGGCACCCGTCCCAGCTCGGCGTTGGCTTGGCAGGCGGCGATCTCCACCTCCAGCCAACCGCGAAACTTGGCCTCCTCACTCCAGAGACGACCCATTTCAGGAAGGGTGTAGCGCTCGATCAAGGGCGATGGGGGGAGCAGGCCCCCAACCTATCGGGCCATCGGGCGTGGGCCTGGAGGCCGTCGCGGGGGGGGTGGCGATCAGGCCGCGGAAGTGAGCTGGCGGTGGGCCACTTCCAGATGGAGCAGGGTGCCCCAGGATTGTTGCCGCACCCAGCAGCGACCCCCTCGGCAATGGATCACCTGAAACGGCGGCAGGTCTTCGGGATGGTCGTGAAACCGCACGAAGGTGCCGGGACGGAGGATCTCGAACACATCCGCCTTGGCCTGCCGTGTCTCGCGGTCTCGTGCCATGGTCAGCCACCGAGGTGGCGCCATCTTCTCGTCCCCGCCAGGAGAGCGGACAGGTCCTTGGCTTTTGTTTCGTTTTTTGCGTGGAAACCATGACCAAACGGCAGCGGCTCGATCTCCTGCTGCTGCAGCGCGGGCTTGCCGAGAGTCGGGAGCAGGCTCAGCAGCTGATCCGGGCCGGTTGGGTGCGGCAGGGCGCCCGGGTGCTGGACAAGCCCGGCACCCCCCTCCCCGCCGATGCCCCCCTGGAGGTGGCGGCCCGCCCCCGCTTCGTGTCTCGCGGGGGCGACAAGCTGGAGGCGGCCCTGCGGGCCTTCCCCTTGCCCATCCGCGGCCGCGTCTGCCTCGACGGTGGGCTCTCCACCGGGGGCTTCACCGATTGCCTGCTGCAACACGGAGCGGAACGCGTCTACGGGATCGACGTGGGCTACGGCCAGGTGGCCTGGAGCCTGCGCACCGATCCTCGCGTCGTGGTGCGGGAGCGCACCAACCTGCGCCACCTCACCCCGGAAGACCTCTATGGCCCGGAGGATCCCTGGCCCGATCTGGCCGTGGCCGATCTGTCCTTCATCTCCCTGCGGATCGTGCTGCCCGCCCTCGGAGGGCTGTTGCGCCCCCGCTCGCCCGCCGCGGGGATGGATCTGGTGCTGTTGGTGACGCCGCAGTTCGAAGTGGGCCGGGAGGGGGTGGGGAAAGGAGGCGTGGTGCGAGACCCGGGGGCCCACGGGGCGGCGATCAGCGGGGTGCTGCGGGCGGGGAAAGCCTTGGGCTGGCGGGGCCGAGGCCTGGTGGGCTCGCCGATCACCGGTCCCGCCGGCAACCACGAATACCTGCTCTGGCTGTCCCGCCCCTCCAGTGGAGCGAGGGCGGACGAGGAACACCCCGCGGGAGGATCAGAG
>JBKDTB010000157.1:0-41821 GCA_046340515.1 Cyanobacteriota bacterium
CGCCGGGCGACCGGTCAGCCGCAGGGAGCCCCCGGCGGGCACGGTGTTGGGATTGCGGATGGCATTGAGCGCCACCAACTGGCTCAGGGGCACCCCGGTGCCGCGGGAGATGGCGGAGAGGCTCTCTCCCTTGCGCACCACATGCTCGCTGGCTCCGGGCGTATAGGTGAAGGCGGTGGGAGTGGCGGCCGCCCGGGGGGTGGGGACCGGCGCCGCGGGTCGGCCGATGAGCCGCAGGGTGCTGCCGGCGGGCACGTTGTCGGGATTGCTGATGGCATTGAGGGCCACCAATTGGCTCAGGGGCACCCCCGTGCCCCGGGCGATGGCGGACAGGCTCTCCCCCTTGCGCACCACATGCTCGCTGGCTCCGGGCGTGTAGGTGAAGGCGCTGGGTGTGGCGGCCGGTCGAGGCGCGGCGGCGGGTCGTGGGGTGCCCCTGAGCTTGAGCACCTGGCCCGCCTCCACGTGGTCGGGGTCGCTCAGGCCGTTCAAGGCGATCAAGCTGCTCACGGTGATGCCGTGACGGTCGGCGATGTCGGAGAGGGTTTCCCCCTGTCCCACCGTGACGGTCGTTCCCCCGCCCCCGCCACTGGAACCGCCCGGGACCCGCACCCCCGGAGGGAGGCGGAGGGCGGTTCCGGCTTCGACATGATCGGGATCGGAGAGGGCATTGAGCTCCATCAAGCGCTTCATGCTCACCCCCAGGCGGTCGGCGATCTCGGAGAGGGTTTCCCCTGGCTGCACCTTCACTTCCCCCGACAGGGAGGGCAGAGGGAGAGCCAGGGCCAGAGCCAGGGTGGCGGCGGCGGTGACGGCGGTGGGGCGCATGGACTCCAACATCTTCAAGCTCGGCGCACCTTAAGGACGGTTTCGCCAGCCATCCAGTCCCCTCCGGCCGGATTGCGCCGCTTTCTCCAGCGGCGCGCCTTCAGCCCATGAGGCGCTTCATCAAGGGGAGCTTGCCGGCGTAGGGGGGATAGCGGAGGGGAAGGTCCGGCCAGATCCGCTGCTCCAGGATGCTGCGCTGGTGGGAGAAGGTCAAAAATCCGGTGTGGCCGTGATAAGCCCCCATGCCGCTCTCCCCCACGCCCCCCAGCGGCAACTGGGGCGCCGCCACCTGTGTCACCACGTCATTGAAAGCAAGGCTGCCGGAGCTTGTGGCCTGCCGCAGTCGCTCCCGGTCTTGGGGACTCTGGCCAAAAAGATAGAGGGCGAGGGGTTTGGGCCCCGCTTGCACGCGGGCGATGGCCGCCTCCAGATCGGGCACGGAGAGCACGGGCAGGAGGGGGCCGAACAACTCTTCCCGCATCAGGGGGTCGTTGTCGGGATCGTGCACGCGCAGCAGGGTGGGCTCGATGCGGCGCTCCTCGGGGTCCATGCGCCCCCCCAGAAGCACCTGGTTCCTCTCCTCGGCCTGGTGCACCAGCCGGGCCAACCGCTCGAAATGGGAGCGGTTCACCACCCGGCCCAGATCCGGGCTGGCCAGGGGATCCGCCCCATAGAGACGATGGATCTCCTCTCCGATCGCCGCCAGGAGCGGGGCCTCAATCTCGGGCACCACCAGCAGATGGTCGGGCGCCACACACGTCTGGCCGGCGTTCAGACCCTTGCCCCACACCAGACGGCGAGCTGTGGGAACGATCGCGGCGTCCGCCAGAGCGATCGCCGGGCTTTTCCCCCCCAGTTCCAGGGTGACCGGGGTGAGATGGCGGGCGGCGGCGGCCATCACCAACCGGCCCACCCGGCCGCCCCCCGTGAACAAGATGTGGTCGAAGCGGATCTCCAAGAGTTGGGCACCCACCTGGCCATCCCCCAGCACCACCTGCACCACCTCGGGGGGGAAGTGCCGCCCCAGTTGGTCGGCGATCAGCTGGGCGGTGCGGGGGGCGAGTTCGGAGGGTTTGAGCACCACGGTGTTGCCCGCCGCCAGAGCGCTGATCAGAGGCTGCAGGCAGAGCTGAAAGGGGTAGTTCCATGGACCCAGGATGAGCACGCATCCCAGGGGCTCGGGCTCCACCCGGCCCCGGGCCGGCCAGGTCCAGAGGGGGAGGGAGACGGGCCGGCCTGCGATCCAGCGCCTCAGATGGCGCCGGGTGAACCGGAGCTCCTCCCGCACGCCCACCAACTCATAGCAGGCCTCCAGGGGTGGCTTGCCCAGGTCTTGAGCGAGGGCTTCCAGTAGGTCGGTTTCCACGGCTTGAAGCAGGGTCGCCAGCCGATCGAGCTGTTGGAGGCGCCAGGCCAGGGGGCGGGTGGCCCCCTCCAGGACCGGCTGGCGCATGGTCTCCGCCGAGGGGGCGAGCAAGGGGGAGGCCTCGGGCATGGCGTCAGGGGGCGATGGTCGGGGGGTCAGGGCAGAGTTTCGCGAAGAGGGGGAGCGGCGGTGGCTTCTGGCCAGTCCTCGCTGGCATGGGGTCCCTCGTCCGCGGAGGGGCAAGTCTGGCGCGTGGGTTGGTCGGGGTCGGCGGTTCAGCGGCAGCTTGTGTGCGCGGCCTGGTGCCGGAGGTCGTTGAGACCGGGCTCGTTGGGGCCCTCGCTGGAGAAGAGCAGGGCGCTGGTGAGGGGGCGGTCGCCCTGGGCCAGTAGCCCTTCGATGGCGGGGCGCCAGGCCGTTGGCGGGCCCGCGAGCAGGGAGCGCAGCAGGCTGTCGCCGGCGTCCAGGCGCGGGCGCGAAGCGGCTTGGAGACGGATGGTGGCGAACTGACCGGGGTCCGCCCCGAGGGGCCGCAACCGCAGGGTGAGGGTCTGATCGGGTTGGAGCGGGGCGAGGGGCCAGGCCAGGGGCCCCTCCAGGGGAGAGGCGAGCGGGGGGCTTGCTTTCCAGAGAAGGAGGTCACCCTGTTCCAGGCGGATCTCCGCCAGGGGCTCCCGGATGAAGAGGGTGGGGCGGCTGAGGGGGACCCGTGCAGTTGGAAGGCGGTGGGGGATGGAGCTGGCCGGGTCGATGTGGGGAGCCAACACACAGACCTCAGGGGTTGCGGCCCCAGGGAGGGCGCCAGCGAGGATCGACAGCCACAGGAGGGTCAGTTTGGTAGTAATCGCCACAGTTGAATCCCGAGATTGCTGAATAACGTTGTCTTCTGTTCCTCTTCGAGGAGCCGCATCAAGGAGCCAGCCTGAGAGCTCGCGGTGATGGACCAGCGGGAGAGACGCCGCCCGGGGGGTGGCCAGGGCCTGGGACAGGGCCAACCAGGGGCCAATCCCTTGATTTCGCTGCCCATGGCTCCGTAACCGAACAAGCCTTCCGATCAAGGAGGATCCCCCCATGGAACAGTTGTCTGATCTTGCCGTCACTTCACCCCAGGCCAGGTCCGCGGAGGTGGTGAGGGTGCCTGTGAAGACCATCCTTTACCTGCAGGCCATTGCCGAAAACGGTCAAGGGGATCGCCCCAAGCCGCTCGGTCCCGCCCTGCCCTGGGGCCATGTGTGCTACCGGCAGTAGGCCTCTCGCGGGTGTGCGGGCAATGCCGCCGGGTTCGGCTGAAGCCGCGGGCGCCAGCCGAGCCTGCGCCGCAAACGCGGCTGAAACGGGTCCCACGTGCCATGGCCACTCCGCCGTAATCCGCCGCACGACACTGGACGCCTCGCAACAGACTCCCTCGGCCAGATGGCGTTCGCAGGCCTTCTGCGGTCAGGGGATGAGCCACGTCAAGCGCCCCCGCGGCTGAACCTGTGGCGCGTGAGGGTGCCAAAAGGGTTGACAAGAAGATGGGTGCCATGTTTTGACCCTGCCAGATGTGAGCCCCTCGAGAGGGATTGGCCTTCGCTCCAGCGCGAAGGCCTCGCCAGATGTCCAGGACTGCATGCCAGAACTCCCTCGCACCCCGGGGCGGCAAGCAAGACGGAAAACCCATGAAAGAGAGGGATAGAGATACCCCGACGACCGCATCATGATGTGGCACAGTTGCCAGATCCCATACCGTCCTGTGTTGGACTCAGGAAAATCTGTGTTATCTTTCTTAAGGGATAACCATGTGATCTGGGATACATGCTCCCAGGGGTATTTGATTGGCGGAAGGCTTTCGATAGGGGATTATGAATCCCCTAATAGTGTCTGTCCTGCGAATCCATCTTCCTTGCCTTGGCAACACATTTTCCCCCTTTCTCTCTCACGCCGCAATCATGACAAACTTCATCTCTGGCACAATCTTCAGTGATCTTCGGTTTGGAACCTTTGACAATGACTCCTTTTCAACGAATTCAGGCGATGACACGCTGGTGGGCAGCTTCGGTAATGACACCTTGAATGGTGGGCTTGGCTTTGACACAGCTGATTACACCAATCTGGGTGCCACTGTCACCCTTGGCGCCTTGGGAACTCTCTCCAAGGGGGCCCTTGGTACCGACCGGCTGATATCGATTGAGCTGGTCAAGGGCAGTGCCCTGGCCGGGGATACCATTGATCTTAGTGGTGCCATATCCGGCGGCCCCGTGGTCGTCACAGGAGCCTCGGTCAACCTGTCCACTCCTGTTGGCACCGTTAATGTCAATGGAACTGGTGGGGGGCTGCCCGTGTCAGTAAAGGTGCAAAGCTTTGAAAATGTGTTGGGCACCATTTATAATGATACTTTGATTGGAAGCGGTGCTGCCAACACGCTTAATGGTGATGCTGGTGATGATTTCCTCGATGGCCAGGGCGGTAACGATTTATTGCTTGGGGGAGAGGGAAACGATGGTCTGGTTGGCGGTGTTGGCGCGGACATCCTGATCGGAGGCGCAGGGCGGGACAAAATGAGTGGTGGCTCTGGAAATGATCGCTTCAGTTGGAGCACAAAAGCAGAGACTGTGGCCGGCAATGGTGATGTCATCACCGATTTCAGTATTGGTGACATTCTTGATTTCCAATTGGTTGATGCCAAAGACACCACGGGGGGCAATCAGGCTTTCAATTGGATCGGCAGCGCCGCATTTACGGCAGAAGGTCAACTGCGTTTCCAAGTTGGAATTGGCGGTATTTTAATTCAAGGCAACACCCTCGGCACTTCGACAGCTGAATTGGAGGTGTTTCTCACGTGCGTAAGCGGCACGCCGACCGGTCTGGCGTCTGTTGGTTTGCCCGCAAACATCATTCTCTGACGCCACATCATCTAACGCTGCGCTCAGCCCGGTCGACGGGTGATGCGGCAGCTAATCGCCTTGCCCCCGTTCCTTGCTTCGGCAAGGAGCGGGGGCTTTCCCCTGGGCCCCACCCTCCCTTGTGATCAGGTGTGTTACCGGCAGCAACTGTGACGGGGCAACCGCGCCGCGAGGGTCAAGGCAGGGAGCGGATGCGTCGTCGGAGCCTTCGGCTGAACGACCAGGCCGTCAGTCCTCCCGCCATCGGCAACGGCCCTGGAACGGGTTCATAGCGCAGGTTCATCTCCAGGCTTGTGGGGAGCGTGATGACGTCCCCTCCCGTGACATCGGCATTGTTCAAGCCAAGGATCACCTCAAAACCCACCATGAGGGTGCCGCCGCTGATGTAAGCGCTCAGGGGGGAGACGGCCGCTGAAGCGGAAATCGCACCACAAGCTGGTGTGCCGCCGAAAAATGTGGAGGCTGGGATCCAAGTCGATGCGCCGGGATCGAACACCGTGGCGATCGGTTCGATGTACAGGGCATCATTCAAGGATGTGCGGCAAGCCGTGCCGCTGATGGAAGCCCCCCCACTCCAGCTGGCCGTGGAGAGACTGGGTAACCCCGTGAACGTCTCCCAAAGATTGAGATAAACATATTCATTGGCGGGCAAGCTGATGCTGCTCAGGGTGAAATTTGTCAGGGTCAGACTGATGCCATAGCTTCCTGCCGTGGGCTGCGTGATGCTGGAGATGGCATCACCGCTCATCTGCACCGCGGTGAGGGGGGTGCCAAACCCGAAGCTCGGGAAGGTGTCTGTGTTTGTGCCGAGGAGCGCTGGGGCCGCCAGGGAGGTGGCCCCAGTGAAGGCTGGCGTCCCGGGATCGAAGAGGAGGAGCTTGGGCGGCAACCCCATCGTATTTGTGCCCCACATGCTCACAACAGGGCCCGTGGCTGCGCTGATCCGCACGGCATGCGCCGGGGAGGAGGCCAAGCCAAGGCTCAATGCGCCCAGGCACACCGTCAGCGGGCTCAACAGAGGGCGTCGCATGGAAAGGAGCAAGCAGGTCTTTGACCATGACGACGCACGCACGGACGTCAACAAACTCTTCATGAAGCGCCATCACCCGTTGGGCGGTGTGCCGCAAAAACATCGGGTGGCCATCCAAGACGCTCCGCCGTGGGAGAGGGGATCGCGGATGGAGGGTGAAGCCCTTGACGAGATTTGAACTCGTGACCTCTCCCTTACCAAGGGAGTGCTCTACCACTGAGCTACAAGGGCGTGTGGATGGTGGGCCGGGTTGGATTTGAACCAACGTAGGCAGAGCCAGCGGATTTACAGTCCGCCCCCATTAACCACTCGGGCACCGACCCGAACCACACCCCGACAACATACCAGCCGCCCGACCCCGCCCCACCCGCCCCTCTCGATGGGCAGCGGCCCCCTGCCTACGATCAGTCTGGAGATTTGCCGATCCCCCGGTGCTGCGCGTTCTCCTGCTCAATGGCCCCAACCTCAACCTGCTCGGCCTGCGGGAGCCCGGCCTCTACGGCAGTGCCACCCTGGCGGGGATCGAGGAGGAACTGCGCCGGCTGGCCGAGGAACTGGGCGTGACCCTGGACTGTTTCCAAAGCAACCACGAGGGGGCGCTCCTGGATCGGATCCACGCGGCCCGTGGCCAGATCGACGGCATCCTCATCAATGCCGGCGCCTTCACCCACACCTCCATCGCCTTGCGGGATGCCCTGTTGGCCGTGGCCATCCCCTTCGTGGAGCTCCACCTGAGCAACATTCACGGGCGGGAGCCCTTTCGCCACCAGTCCTTCCTGGCGGACCAGGCCCTGGGGGTGATCTGCGGCTTCGGCGCCACCAGCTACACCCTCGCCCTGCGGGGTTTGGTGGCGCAGCTGGGGAGCCAGGGCTGATGGCGCCCCAGCCGGAGGCCACCGCTCGGGTGAAATGGCTCGCGGCCGCCACCAGCCCCGCCTGGTTGGAACAGGCGATCGCCCACCCCGATCTGCTGCTGATCGACCATGCCCATTGCGAGCGAAAGGCGGCTGGCGTGGCGCTGCAGCTGATGTTTCGCTACCCCTCTGACGGGGAGCTTGCAGATCGGCTGAGTCCGCTGGCCCGCGAGGAGTTGGCCCATTTCGAGCGGGTGCTGGCCCTCATGGGCCGGCGCGGCATCGCCCTCCGCCCCCTGGCGGCACCGGCCTACGGGGCCACCCTGAAGGCCCGGGTGCGGCGGGAGGAACCCGGACGCGGGCTGGATTCCCTCCTGGTGGCTGGCTTGATCGAAGCCCGCAGCCATGAGCGCATGGCCCTGCTGGCGACCCGCAGCCCCGATCCTGAGCTCCGCGACCTCTACGGCGATCTGCTGGCGAGTGAGGCCCGCCACTTCGGCCTCTACTGGCTGCTCTGCGAAGGGCGCCACGGGCGAGAGGCCACGGTGGAGCGGCTGGGGGAACTGGCGCAGGTGGAATGGGAGGCGCTGGGGCCAGGGCCGATCGGCTCCCAAGCGGTGCGCATGCATTCTCCGGGCGTTCTCCCCCTCTCCGACGGGGTTGGCCTCAGCTCAGCAGGGGAAACCGCTCCGCGATCGGATCCCCGGTGAACTGGGCCACCCAGCCTGAGGGGTTGTCGAAGAAGCGAATGGCGGTGAACTGCGGGGCGCTGCCCATGTCAAACCAGTGCCGCGTGCCGGCGGGCACCCGCAGGAAGTCGTTGGTTTCGCAGAGCACTTGCAGCACCTCCTCGCCGATGTGCAGGCAAAACAGCCCGCGACCCTCCACAAAGAACCGCACCTCGTCCTCGCTGTGGGTGTGTTCGTTGAGGAATTTCTGTCGCAGGGCCTCCCTGTCGGGATGGTCCGGCCCCAGGCGGATGGCGTCCACGGTGGGGTAGCGGCCCGTGGACTGCACGCGGGCGATCTCCGGGGCATAGGCCGCGAGAATCTCCTCCTCCGGGGCCTCCGGGGTCAGGGTCCGCTGGGCTGGCCAGCGCTCAAAGCCGATGCCCCGGTGGGCCAGGCTGGCCCGGATCTCTTCCGGGTCGTCGCTGATGAGCAGGGCGACCGGCGGGAGGGGGGCGCTGGCGTTGAAAATCTCCAGATGACTCATCGACTCATCTTCAGACCAAGGCCCCAGCTTAGAAATTCCTCTTGGAGCCCAAGGTGGTGACGGGCCCCGTGCCGGCTTCCCTGCGGGATGCCCTTGCCCCGCTGTCCCGGGCCGCCCGGAGTGGAGTGACCCTCGTCGGGGTGGGGCCTGGCGATCCGGACCTCCTCACCGTGGCGGCCCTGCGGGCCATCTCCGCCGCCACCGTGGTGGCTTACCCCGTGGCCCGGATCGGCGGCGAGGGCCTGGCTGCCCGGATCGCGGCGCCCTGGCTCAGCCCAGCCCAGCGGCGCTTGCCCTTGCTTTTCCCGATGGTGGAGGAGGCCGAACCGCGCCGGCAGGCCTGGCACCAGGCCGCCGACGCCCTGGCCGCCCTGGCGGAGCGGGACGAACGGGTGGTGTTGCTCTGTGAGGGCGACGCCTCCCTCTACGCCAGTTGCTCCTACGTGCTGCTCGCCCTGGCGGAACGCCACCCCGCCTGCCGGCTGCGGGTGGTTCCGGGAATCAGCGCTGTGGCGGCCGCGGCCGCCGCCGCTTCCAGCCAGGGGCTGCCCTGGCCCCTGGCTCTCCAGCGGGAGAGCCTGTTGATTCGCCCCACCCCGGACAGCGCCAGCGAATTGGTGCGGCTCCTGGAGCAGGCGGCCGCCTCGGCCACGGTGCTGGCGCTCCTCAAGCTCGGCCGCCGCTGGTGTTGGGTGCGGCCCTGCCTGCAGGAGCGGGGCCTTCTGGAGGCCGCCCTCTTCGCCAGCCGAGTGGGCTGGCTGGATGGGCGGCTCGTTCCGGCGGCGGCCGTGCCCGCAGACGAACAGCCCTACTTCTCCTTGCTCCTGCTCCGTCAGAGCTGGCCCGCCGTGCTGCCCTGAGCCCCGCCCCACCGGGCTCGGGCCCGCTCCAGCAGCTCCCTCGCCTCGGCCGGGGTGGACGCCTGCAGCAGGCGCTGGCGCAACTCCACCGCCCCTGGAAACCCGGTGCAGGCCCAGCCCAGAGGCCGGCGGGCCACCAGCAGGCCGTGGTCGCCCCGCTCCGCCAGCAGCGCCTCCAACTGTTCGGCCGCCAGGGCCAGCCTCTCCCGCGGCCCCGGCGTGGGCGGCGGGGGACGGTGGGCGAGGGCGGCGGCGATCTGGCCCACCAGCCAGGGGGCCCCCAGGCTGCCCCGACCCACCATCACCCCGTCCGCGCCTGTGATCGCCAGGCAGCGTTCGGCTTCCGCCGGGCTGTCAATGTCTCCGTTGGCGATCAGGGGGATGCGCAGTCGGCGCTTCACCGCAGCGATGGCCGACCAGTCGGCTGTGCCCTGAAAGCCCTGCTCCCGCGAGCGGCCATGGAGGGTGAGCAGCCGGGCTCCGGCCTCCTGCAAACGCTCACACCAGGCGATGGCGGCGGTCGTGCGAGCGGCTGTGGGTTCAGCCCCCTCCCAGCCCAGCCGGGTCTTCACCGTCACCGGAATCGTGACCGCCGAGGCCACGGCCGCCACGATGCGGGTCGCCAGCTCCGGATCCCGCATCAGGCCGGAGCCACCGCCCTTGCGGGCGATCTTGCGCACGGGGCAGCCCATGTTGATGTCGATGAGAAAGGCGCCTGCCGCCTCCGCCCGTCGGGCCGCCTCCGCCATCGCCTCCGGATGGTGGTCGAACAGCTGCACGCCGATGGGGCCGCTCTCCTCGGCCAGATCCTCCATCCGTTGACGCCCCTGGCCTTGCTCGAGGCGGGTGGCGTGGACCATTTCCGTGAACAGCAACGCCTCCGGCGCCCAGCGCCGCACCAGGCCGCGAAAGATCCGGTCGCTCACCCCGGCCAGGGGGGATTGGAGCACCCGGCAACGCAGCAGGCGAGTTGCGCTGGAACCCTCCAGCCGCAAGGGGTCACCGGGTGAGAGGGCGGGGGGGGAGGCCATGGCCATGCATTCTGGATCCGCCTTCCGTCCGGCCATGGTTCCCGACGATCCCCATCCCCTCAGCCGCGCCCTGCTGGACGCGGTGCTGGCGGATCGCGTCAGCGATCGCTTCGTCTGCGCCCTGGTCTGGCGCCGCCTGGGCTATGTCCCCTCGGGCGCAGACCCCAGCGGCGATTCGTCGCTCTGGACGGCAGGACCGACCACGCCTCCCACCTGGTCGGAGGCTTTTCCCCTGGCCCCGCAGGTGATCGCCGAGCGCCCCGCCAGCGTGGCCCTCACCCGCTCGGTGCCGGCGGCCTTCAAGCAGCTGCTGAAGGAGCGGCTTGGCTTTGGCGGCTATCGGATCGGCGAGCTCTTCCCGCGGCGCACGCGGCGGGCCACCGTGGTGAATTGGCTGCTGGCCCATCTGGAGGAGCGGGGGGAGCCCCTGCCGGACACAGGCCCCCTCCCGCCGCTGCACGAGCCACCCCTGGATCCGCGGCTGGGCCATCCGGGGGATCCGCCGGTCGGCTGAGGCCAGCGGGCGCCTCTCCCCGGATCAGCTTTGAATGGTGATGGGCGTGTGCAGGGGCGTGTGGTCATAGAGCCAGCGGGCATGGGGGCTGGGAATCCGCACGCAGCCATGGCTGCGAGGCACACCGAAGCTTTCGCCTGCCTGTTCCTGCCACGGCGCCCCATGGAGGCAGATGTTGCCGTCCTCGCTGACGCAAAGGGCCCAGGGCACGCCGTTGGACACGAAGCCGCGGCCGCGCATCGTGATGCTGGAGTGCTTGCTGAACACCTTCCCCGTGCCGGTTGGGGTGGGAGAGGACGCCTTGCCTGTGCTCACCAGCACGGTGCGCACCAGCTGCTGTTGGCTGTTGTAGGCGTAGAGCTTCTGGTCTGAAAGATCGACCACAATGCTGGCGATGAGTTCCACCATCGCTGAAAAGCCTCCGACGCGGGTCCTCCAATCCCTAGTCGCGTCAGGCAAGACCCGCCTTGAAACGCGCGGAAAGCCTTCCGTTTTCGCCGGTTGGATCGCCCTGGTCGAGGGGTGAGGGGGCGGGGGTCGCAGGGTATGGTCAGAGATTGGCCCGTTGGATGGGAAAGGAACGCGTGGCTCTGCCGGTGGTGGCCATCCTCGGGCGTCCCAATGTGGGGAAGTCGACCTTTGTCAATCGGTTGTGCCGCAGCCGAGAGGCGATCGTGCACGACGAGCCCGGCGTCACCCGCGACCGCCTCTATCAGGAGGCCTTCTGGAGCGACCACCATTTCAAGGTGGTGGACACGGGCGGGCTGGTCTTCGCCGATGACAGCGAATTTCTCCCCGAAATCCGGGAACAGGCCCAACTCGCCTTGGAGGAGGCCGCGGCGGCGGTGATGGTGGTCGATGGCCAGCAGGGCCTCACCGCCGCCGATGAGAGCATCGCTGAGTGGCTCCGTTTCCAACGGGTGCCGGTGCTCGTGGCCGTCAACAAGTGCGAGTCGCCCCAGCAGGGTCTCTCGATGGCGGCGGAATTCTGGAGTTTGGGCCTGGGCGAACCCTTCCCCATCTCCGCCAGCCATGGCGCCGGCACGGGAGAACTCCTGGATCACTTGGTCACCCTCCTGCCGCCGGCCCCGGAGGAGGAGGGGGAGGAGCCGATTCAGCTGGCGATCATCGGCCGGCCGAATGTGGGCAAATCGAGCCTGCTCAACGCCATCAGCGGCGAACGGCGGGCGATTGTGAGCCCGATCCGCGGCACCACCCGTGACACCATCGACACCACCCTGGAAAGGGAGGATCGGATCTGGAAGCTGCTTGACACGGCAGGCATCCGGCGCAGAGGCAGCGTGGAGTATGGGCCGGAATTCTTCGGCATCCACCGCAGCCTGAAGGCGATTGATCGCAGCGACGTGTGCGTGTTGGTGATTGATGCCCTCGACGGGGTCACGGAACAGGATCAGCGGCTGGCCGGACGGATTGAAGAGGCTGGTCGGGCCTGCGTGGTGGTGGTGAACAAGTGGGACGCAGTGGAAAAGGACAGCCACACCCTGCACCAGATGGAAAAGGAGCTTCGCGGCCGTCTCTATTTTCTCGACTGGGCGCCGATGCTCTTCACCTCCGCCCTCACGGGCCAGCGGGTGCAGGGGATCTTCCCATTGGCCGCGGCGGCGGTGGATCAGCATCGCCGGCGGGTGAGCACCTCGGTGGTGAATGAGGTGCTGCAGGAGGCCCTGCGCTGGCGCACCCCCCCCGCCACCCGCGGCGGACGCCAGGGGCGTCTTTATTACGGCACCCAGGTGGCCTCCAGGCCGCCCAGCTTCACCCTCTTCGTGAATGATCCCAAGCTCTTCGGCGACACCTATCGCCGTTATGTGGAGCGCCAGCTGCGGGAAGGCCTGGGATTTGAGGGCACACCCATCCGCCTGTTCTGGCGTGGCAAACAGCAGCGCGACGCGGAACGGGATCAGGCGCGCCACGGGGTGGAACACCACTGATGGACTGGCTGCGCCAGATTCCCATCGGCCAGTATGTGGACACCTCCGGCACAGAGGAGGGAACCCGTTGGCTGCAACAGCTGGATCCCCGTCTCAAGCTGGCCTGGACCCTGGCGTTTCTGGTCACGCCCGTGATGGCCGGGCCCCGGTGGCGCCTCGCGCTGGTGGGGCTGCTGCTGCTGGTGACGCTGCTCAGCGGCGTGCCCTCCCGGATCTGGCGACGCTCCATGCCGGCCCTGTTCGCCTTCGCGGCCCTGGTGGGTCTGCTCTCCCTGGTGCTGCCGGCCGCTCCCGTCCCCAGCGGCGATCTGCAGCGGCCGCCCGGGGAAATCCTCCTCGCGCCCGGCTCTGGCCCCTCGGCGCCCAGTCCGCCTGCGGAACGGTCCGGGATGGGCTGGGAGCTGGTGCGTTGGGGCCCTTACGGCCCCAAAACGTTTCCGTTGGGGCCGGTCGTGGTGACCCGCCAGTCGGCGGAACTGGCCATCAACGCCTCCACCCTGCTCTTCACCGTGGTGCACAGCGCCAACCTGCTGCTGCTCACCACCGCGCCGGAGGCCCTGGTGTGGGCCATCCACTGGTGGCTGCGGCCCCTCTCCTGGCTGGGATGGCCCATGGAGCGCTTGGGGTTCACCCTGCTCCTGGCCCTGCGCTTTCTGCCCCTGGTGCAGGAGGAACTGCAAAATCTGCTGCGGGCCTTGGCCACCCGGGCCGTGAATGTGCGCGCCCTGGGTTGGAAGGCGGGTCTGGGGCTCGTGCTGGCCGTGGGGGAGCGGTTGCTGGCTAACGTTTTGCTGCGATCCGAACAGGGCGCCGAAGCCCTGATGGCCCGCGGGGGGCGCTGGTTGCCGCCCGATTGCCTGCATCAGCCGGAGCCGCTTTCCCCGCTGCCCGGTCTCATCGCGGCCCTGGCCCTGGCCCTGCTGGTGGGCCTGCGCTGGGCGGTCGGCGGGCGCTGAAGAGGTTGGGGAAAGGGCTCGCCTCCGGGGCGGCTGAGGGCCTGTGGGGGGACTGTCTGTTCGGGCTGACGATGGAGGAGCGTCTCGGGCGTTGCGGTGGACCGTGGCTTTTAATGGCTCAAGTGCGACCTGACTCGTGAGCGCAGAGCGTTACCTCAGCCATCCGACCTTCGGGATGCTCTATCGGGTCGCTCCTGCTGGAGAAAACAGGGATCTCTTCGCCACGCTCTACGCCCAGCGGATTTTCTTCCTCGTCACGTTGCAGACAAAGGGAGCCACCTTCGAAGTGATTCCCCAGGCGGATGCCCGCCATGTCGCGGAACAGAATCTGGCCCGGGCGCGCCGGGAGGGGCCGGCGGTTCATGCCCGCTGGCGCCAGCTTTTCGACCAGACCTTCCTCTAAGGGCCATGGCCATCGTGTCTCCGTTGGCCGAACGGTTCGCCGCCGTCCGCTCCGCCTTGCCCCCCAGCTGTCAACTGCTGGCTGTGACCAAGGGCCAGGGGGTGGGGACGATCCGGGAGGCTGTTGCCCTGGGCCAGCGCAGCTTCGGCGAAAGTCGCCTGCAGGAAGCGCGGGCGAAACAGGAGCAGCTGGCGGATCTGCCCCCCCTCGACTGGCATTTCATCGGTCGCCTCCAGGCCAACAAAGCGCGGGAGGTGCTCCGCCGCTTCGGCACCCTCCATTCGCTGGACAGCCTCGCCCTGGCGGAGCGCCTGCAACGCCTCGCCCTGGAAGAGGGCGTCTCGCCCGTGGTGTTTGTTCAGGTGAAGCTGCGGCCGGATCCAACGAAGACCGGGTTGGCGCCCGATGCCCTGCGGGAGGCCTGGCCGCGCCTGGCGGAGCTGGCCCCCCTCCGCCTGCGCGGGTTGATGACCCTCCCTCCGCAGGGGTTGGAGCCGGCGGAGCGTCGGGCTCTCTTCCAGGAGTGTGCCGCCCTGGCCAGGGAGCTGGCTCTGCCGGAGCTGTCGATGGGGATGAGCGGCGATTGGCGGGAGGCGGTGGAGGCAGGGAGCACCTGGGTGCGCCTGGGGTCTGCCCTGCTGGGAGAACGGCCCGCAGCCAACGGCTAAGGTGGCCGCCACATCTGAAGACCACGCCAAAGGTGGTTGCCAGTGTCCCTCAGGGACGCTATTCAGGTGCATCGCTCCACATTGAGGCTCACTCGTGTCGTTGTTCTCCCGTCTCCGTGCCGTCGTCTCTGGTGATGACTACCTCGATGGTGACTTCGACGATGAGCTGGATTACGACGCCGGTGACAACCACGAACCGGCCCCGCCCACCAGCCGCGGCACCTCTGCCCTGGCCCTGAGCACGGATTTCGCTCCCAGCGTCGACGACCCCTTCGCCGGCACCAACGTGATCGGCATGCCCGGCCTCTCCAACGCCGTGGCGGAGGTGATGCTCATGGAACCCCGCAGCTTCGATGAGATGCCCCGGGCGATCCAGGCTTTGCGGGAACGGAAGACCGTGATCCTCAACCTCACGATGATGGAGCCTGATCAGGCCCAGCGGGCCGTGGATTTTGTGGCTGGGGGCACCTACGCCATCGATGGCCAGCAGGAGCGGGTGGGCGAGAGCATTTTTCTCTTCGCCCCGAGCTGTGTGACCGTGACGGCGGCCGGTGTGGAGGAAGCCGTGGCGGCCAGCACCCCCTCCCGCGGCCGCTCCGCCAGCGCCGTCGAACACCAGGACGCCGCCCCCAGCCCGGCCTGGGGACGCGATCTGCTGGGTTGACTCCCCAGCCGACCGGGTTCGGCGTGGTCGGCCTGGGCAAGATGGCCCGGGCCCTGCTGGAGCCGTGGATCGAAGACCAGTTGATCGACCCGCAGGCCGTGCGGGCTGTTGTGGGCAGCGCGGCCTCCCGCGACCACTGGGCCACGGCCACCCTCGCGGGCCACGCCCTGCGGGTGAGCACCGATCCCCGAGAGGCTTGGTCCGCCCCCGTGGTTCTCCTGGCCGTCAAGCCTCAGCAGCTGGAAGCTGTGGCCGCTGTCGCCGCATCCATCGAACCGATCGAGCGGTCCGCCTCTTCCCTCGCCCCGGTGGCCGGCCGACCGCTGTTGATTTCGGTGTTGGCCGGTGTGCGCCTGGAGCGGCTCCGGCGGCTTTTCCCCTCCCGCGCCTGCGTGCGGGTGGTGGTGAACACGCCGGCCCTCGTGCGCCGTGGCCTCACGGCCCTGGCCTGGGATGGGGACCCCGCCGAGGCGCGGGACTGGGTGGAGCCTCTCTTCCGCCGGGTGGGTGACGTGTGGACCCTGCCGGAAGCCCAACTGGATGCCTTTCTGGCGCTCACCGCCTCTGGACCGGCGTTTGTGGCCCTGGTGGCGGAGGCTCTGGCGGATGGGGCGGTGGCGGCCGGCTTGCCCCGCGCCCTGGCCCAAACCCTCGCCCTGCGCACCCTCAGCGGCACTGCCGCCCTTCTGGAGGAGAAGGATCTGCACCCCGGTCAGCTCAAGGACATGGTGAGCAGTCCAGCGGGAACGACGATCGCCGGCCTGAGGGAACTGGAGCGCTTGGGCCTGCGCTCAGCCCTGCTGGAAGCGGTGCTCGCCGCAGCGGAACGCAGCCGGGCCTTGGGCTGAGCCTCCAACCTGCCGGGGGCCGCCGATCAGCTCTCCGCCGTGCTGGCGCCGCTGCCCAGCCGGGGTTCCGTGCCCTCCAGCAGGCGCTTCAGGTTGGCGCGATGGCGCCAGAGCACCAGCACCGTGGTGAGCAAGGCCAGGGCCAGATAGGCCGGGCGAAAGCCGCCGTGGCTCGGAAACCATCCCAGCATCAGCAGGGGGAGGCCCATGGCGGCCACCATGCTGGACAGGGAGACGATGCGGCTCAGGCTCAGCACCGTGAGGAAGAGGCCGAAGCAGGCCAGGCCCACCGGCCAGGCCAGGCCGAGGAGCATCCCCAGCCCTGTGGCCACGGCCTTGCCGCCCCGCCAGCCCAGCCAAACCGGCCAGATGTGGCCGGCCAGGGCCGCCAGTCCCGCGGCCACCACCCAGCCATCCAGCCGGGTTCCCTCCCAGCCGGCGCCCCCCAGCACCGCCTTGGCCAGCAGCACCGCCGCCGTGCCCTTGAGCACATCCAGCAGAAACACCATCAGTGCCGGCCCTTTGCCCAGCACGCGCAACACGTTGGTGGCGCCGGTGGAGCCGGAGCCATGCTCCCGGATGTCCAGGCCGGCCAGCAGACGACCGGCCAGCCAGCCGCTGGGAAGAGAGCCCAGCAGATAGCCCGCGAGGAGCAGGCCCGAGGGGAGGAGCAAGGGGGGCATGGGGGCAGGGAGATCAGTAGAGGTCATCCTCGGTGGCCAGCTCGAGGGGCGTGCCGGCAAAGGCCAGCCAGAGGGGAAATTGCAGGATGGGGGTCTCAATGGCCCGCTCGGCGGCGTCGATCACGATGAAGGGCAGCTCGTCCTGCTCTTCCAGCCGATCAGCCCGCTCCACCAGGGCCTCCGGCCGTTCGAAGAGGACGATGCCGCTGTTGGGTCCGAAATCCTCCCGGCTCAGCCCCAGGCCATCCTGCAAACCCCGGCGCCACTCGCCAAGCCGTTCCGGCCGACTGGCCAGCACGAGGGTCTGAAACCGATCGCCATAGAGATCCCCGAGAATGGCAATGGCCGCGGCGGTGACCACCAGATTGCGATGGCGGCTGCCGCGGCTCGGCTGGGCGCCCCGTCCTCCCTGCCGCAGAAACCACTCCTCCAGCAGCTCCGCCCCCTCCGCGTCGAGGGTGCGGCGAAGGCGCCAGGGATCGGCGGAAAAGTCGGGCTGCCCTTGGAAGGTGCGCAGCCAGTCGCGAATCACCGCCTCATCCTGGCGGAAGAGACCGGCTGCGGCGGGGGCGCTCCGGGGAGCGGCGGCCTCTTCCGCCCGCCGCAGATCCAGGGCTGAGGGCTGCACGATGAGGGGCTGGCTGACGAGCTGGGCCTGCTCCGCCGCGGCGGCCAAGTCTTGAAGCGCGGTCACCAAATAGTCGTGAAACCCTCGCACCCGCCGGGCGATTGCCTCGGATTGGCCGGTGAAGGTGCGTTCGATCTCCGCGTTGAGCTGATCGCGCCGGCTCTCCAGCGCCTGGATGTCGCTCTCGAGGGCCGCGCGCCGTTCGCGCAGCTCCCGCAGGGCCAGCTCCATCAGCGGCTCTTCCGCCGGTGAAGCGGCAGGCGGGGTGGCGGGCTCGGGACCCTGGGAATCGCTGCTCATGGCCTCGGGGGAACAGGGAGGGGACCCCGTCGTTCCAGCGCGGCGCGCAGGGCGGTGGCGTCAAACAGGACGGGCCGGAGGTGGGGACTGTGCTGCTCTCGGAAATAGAACAACACCGGCACGGCGGGAACAAAAAGACGCCAGGCCAGCCAGTCGGCATAGGGGAAACGGCGAATCTCCTCTCCGGAACGCAACACCAACAAGGCATCGGCGCGGAAGCTCAACCGCAGGATTGTGGCCTGCAGAAAAAGAAATGTGGCGAAGGCCAGCAGGGAGAATCCGATCCAGAGCAGGCCAGGCCAACGGGAGGTGAAGGTGAGCAGCAGGCCGGTGATCAGCATCAGCCCCAGGGGCACGCCGAAGCGGGGGGGCAAGGTGACGTCGTCTGGACCATCGGCAGCGGCTGGGGGAGAAAGCGCCATGAAGGTCTCGGGAGGGAAGGGGCTGAATTCTCGCCTCGCCGGCGGGCGCTCAGGTGCCAAAGAGGACCTGGGTGAGGACCACATCCGCCAGTGCCACACACAACAGAATCATCACCACCGCGCCGGTGGTGCTGGCCCCCACCTCCTTGGGGCCCCCCTTGGTGGTGAGACCCCAGCCGCAGGCCAGCACGGCGATGATCAGCCCGAACACCACCGACTTCAACAGCATGGAGGGCACATCATCCGGCTCCATCCAAGTGCGCACGGACGTCCAGAACACGCTGGGTGGAATGCTGTAAAGCAGGGTGCTGCTGAGCTGGCCCGACCAGAGGGCCATGCCGAAGAACAGCAGACACTGCACGGGCGACATGATCAGCAGCGCCAACAGCCTCGGCACCACCAGATAGTCCACCGGATCGCTGCGCAGCATGGTGATGGCGTCGATCTGTTCGGTCACTTTCATCGTGCCGAGCTGGGCGGCGTAGGCGGTGGCCACCTTCCCGGTGAGCAGGGTGGCGGTGAGCAGGGGAGCGATCTCGCGAGAGAGGCCCAGGGAAAGCAGTCCTCCCACGGCGGCGTTGGCACCTTGGCGCGAGAGCTCTGCCGCCACCTGGATGTTGAACACCGTCCCCGCCGCCAACCCCGTGATCAGCACGATCAGCACGCTGCCCGGGCCGGCTTCCATCAGCTCGGCCATCAGATCCCCGGGATGGATGTGTCCCTTGGCCACGGCACTCACCGCCTGGCTCCCGAGCATCAGGCTGGCCCCGAGCCGCGCCAGCCAGCGGGGAGCGACAAGCCTCCAGCGGGGAGGGCGCCGCGGCACGGTCATGGCCCCTCCAGCGCCAACAGCATCCGGGGGGCCTTCGGCCAGCGGCGCATCACCACCAGCCCCAGCACCACCAGCACCGCCGGGATCAGCCCCATGCACAGCCGGATGGCCACCAGGGCTTCCCGGGGCTGGGCGCTGCCGAGGCTGGGGAGGTAGCCGCTGAGGCTCATCAGACCGCCGAAGCTGAAGAGCACCAGGCTGATGCAGAGCTTTTGCACAAACACCATGAAGGCGCTGAAGAGACCGGCTGGTTTTTCCGGATCCACATCGATGGCGTCCGGCAGGAGCGACCAGGGGATGAGGTAGGCGGTGGAGGCGCCGAGGCCCACCAGCAGGATGGCCCCCAGCAGGGCCGCCAGGCGCAGCTGGTTGGAAAAGGTCTCCAGGGGAGCCGCATGGAGGTCGAGGGGCACCAGCAGCATGGCCGCCAGGCATCCCACGACCCAGAACCCCGCCCCCCAGGCCAGGGCCCGCAGCCGGCCCTGCCGATGGCTCACCAATGTCCAGAGCTGCAGGCCCACCAGGGTGCTGATCTGGAACGGCAGCAGGATCCAGTTGCTCCAGCTTTCCGGCAGCCGCATCACCACCGGCAGAAAGATCAGGGCGGCGGTCTGCATGAGCTGGAGAGCGCACCAGAGGAGCAGGTAGAGGCCCAGCACCCTCAAGAAGCGACCGTTGCGGCCGATGCGGCGCAGCAGGCGGCGGGTGGAGCCCGGAACGGGGGTGGGTTGCTGGGCGTGGCGGGCGGCGGGGGCGATGCCCCAGCAGCAGGCCAGGGTGGTGGCGGTGATGATCAGCCCGGAGAGGAGTCCGAGTGTTCCGTAGCTGCTGGGGTTCGAGTGATCGCGCAGAAGCAGCCCCCCGAGGATGAGGCCCACCAGGCCGGCGATGATCGAGCCGGTGAAGCGGGCCCGGTTGAGCTGCGTGCGCAGGGTGGTGTTGCTGGTCACCTCCGCCATCAGGGCGGTGTAGGGGAGGTTGACGCAGGTGTAGAGGCTGTTGGCCACCACGGAGATGGCCACGAAATAGGCGAATTTCAGCCACAGGCTGCCCGGCGGCAGCCACCACATCGCCGCCATCGACACCCCCAGGGGGATGGCGCTCCACACCATCCAGGGCAGGCGGGGCCCGCTGGGGTGGGTGGTGTGATCGCTCAGCCAGCCGACGATGGGGTCGTTGATCGCATCCCAGACGCGGGCGAGCATCAACACCGCCCCCGCCATCACCGGCGGCAGCCCGCCTGCGGAGGTGTAGAACACGAACAGGTAGAAACCGATCAGGGAGGCCGCCATGCCGGTGCCCGCGTCCCCGAGGCCGTAAGAGAGCATCAAGCGGCGCTGGGCGCCAGGAGAGGTCAGGGCGGGCTCCATGGCCTCGCCCGGGAAGGAGGCACCGACAGGACCGGAGCCCTCGCTGGAGGGGGTGGAGGTTGGAGGCGTCAAACCGGCCGCGAGATCAGCTGGCCATCATGCTTGAGCCGAGGAGGCCAGGCTCGCGGCCCCGCCTTCCCGCGCCTCTGGCCTGTTGGGCGCGGGGCCTCCGCCATGGGAAGATGGCGCAGCGGCGGGACCCGATCGGGTCCGGTCGCGGGGAAACCTGCCATGGGCAGCCCCTGAAAAGTGAATAATTTGTCCTAATGCTGCGGGCGTAGTTTAGTGGTAAAACCTCAGCCTTCCAAGCTGATGATGCGGGTTCGATTCCCGCCGCCCGCTTCCTTCTCAATTCCAAGACGTGACCGCCAGCATGGCTTTGCTTCCCCAGGGGGGGACGACGAGCCAGGCATGAGCGCTCAAGCGATTGCAAATTCACGCCAGCCGCAGGCGCTGGAGGCCACGACTGCCGCTCGATCGGCCCCCATCGGCCTGAGGAGGCCGGAACCTTGATCCAGGTTGGTGTCGCATCGTGGAATGGCACCCGTGGCCCGCGCCAGGGTCGAGGTTCCGGTGCGGCGAAACCTGCCTTTCATCTTCGGCGAGCTGGTGGTCGGGGGGCTGAATGGCGCTTCGGGCGACAGGAACCGGAAGGCGTGCGTTCCGATCGACCCCGGGGGATGAAGCGGGTCTGATCCGTCTTGGCCTCGGCCGTCAGGCCGGCCTCCTCGCGTTCATCCTGGAGGCCGGCCTTCTGCTGATCGAGATCGGCACCAACTTTATGGTCTCCATCCTGCTGTCCCTGGTCATGTCCACTGAACACACCGTGGTGCGGAGGCCTCGATAACGCCCAGAAGGGGCCTCCACAGGATGGCCGGCCCGGGGGCCCTCAAGCCTCGTCGTCTTCCAGAAGGAGCTGGGCGAAGGCGGTGTAGAGGTCCTGGTCGTCTCTGGCCTGGCCGGAACCGCGACTGCCGCGCTGGCCCCCCGATGCCACCGACGCCCCTTTCCTTCCCTGACCCGGCGCACGGGTGACCTGCTCCGGGGCCTGACCGCGCATCGGAGCTTGGGTGGCGTCCAGCCGGCGAGGGGCTTCCAACTCCCTCAGGCGATCAAGCAGATGGGGAGGAACCGTGCCATCGGCACTGGCGCTGATCAGGGCTCGGAAGAGATCTGCCGGGTCTTGGGCACGCTCCAGCGGATGGCGTGGCGTCTCCGCAGGGGGGCGCCTGGCTCCTGGCGGCAGCCGTTCGGGGATCTCGCGGCGCTGGGCAGCGGCAGCCGACGACCGTTCGCCAGCCCCGGGTTTGGACGCGGGCGGAGCGGTGGACAGAGGAGCGGCCGGGGGCTCGGGCAAGGGCAATTTCTTCGGCAAGGTGCGTCCCAGGGCTTCCAGCCGTTCCTTGCTGCGGGCATCAAAGGTCATGGCCAAGTGGGAAAGGGTTCAGGGGCAGTCGAGGGTGTCGCGGGTGAGGCGGCCGCTCTGGGGATGACGGCCGCTGGCCACGGCGCAAAGCGTCTTGCGGGCGTCTGAACGCAGATCAACATTGGTGAAATCCGCCCCATCGATCCGCACGGCCTCGAAGCGAGTGTTGAAAGCGAAGGCATCTTCCAGCCAGGCCCCCCGCAGGTCGGTGCCTTTGAGCACCGCGTTGTCGAGGGTGGCTTCCCGCAGATCGGCCCCGCTGAGGTTGGCATCCTGCAGCTTTGCGCCAAACAGGCTGGCCAGCCGCAGATCGGCCCCGGAGAAATCAGCCTCGCGCAGGTTGGTGAGGTTGAAGGTGGCCCCCCGCAGATCGGTGTCATGGAAATCGTTGCCGATCAACACCTGCTTCGCGTAGTCCATCGCCGCCAGCGCCGGCTGGGCTGCTTGCCCGACAACGGAGCCGGTGATCACCGCCAACAGAAGCACCATGGGAAAACCCTGGCTCAGGCTTCGGAGAAGGGCGTTCCGCAAGCCTCGGCATGCCAGGCGAAGGGGGTGGCTCATGGCTGTCAGGAGAGAAGGGAGAAGCGAAAGCCGCTTCCTCCCTTTCTAACCTGAGAGGAAGGCTAACCGGAGAGGAAGGGATCGGCAGGCCAGCCAGAGGTGAAGGGGCGGTGATCACCCCAGCTCGCCGCGCTTTCTCACCCCAGGCAGGACAAGCACGAGCGAGAGGAAATTTCTGAACATTACCGCCTATAATAATGATTGCTAAAGAGAGTCAGACCTGCTCCGTTCATGGAATAAGCGCGAGAAGCTTTTGGAGCTCTAGTTTCATGAAAGCCAAGGTTCTCTGCGCAGGGGGTCGTTAAAAGCACCAAGATGCTCTTTGACTTCATGCGTTGTGGCCGTTTTTCCAGTGATTCAGTTCATCCGGCCCCGAGGACCGTTGGAGATCTTTGGTGGCCATCTTCCCTGCGGGACGGGGCCGGCAAGGCGCTGGTGAGTTGCCTTGCCCTGTGCAGTGACCCGTTGATCAGCAGCTTTGCAGAGGTGCCGCAGGAACGGGATGAGCACTGCCCGCTGGAGGGTCGCCCCCTGTTCACCTCGTTGAACCTTGTTTGATCATGGCCAGAAGCTGCGCCATAGAAGCTCAGGCCCGAAGTTGTCCCTCAACAGATTTGGCGCGCTCGGCGAAAGGGAGCTGATCCATGTCCCGTTCATCAACCCAGGATCAAACAGGATGAAATGCCAAGAATCCGCAGCTCTGCCTGGAGAGCCACTGAAAATCCACTCTTTCGTTGGTTCTGACGCTTGATGGCCGATGGCCCTGGGACATCTTGCACAGATGGAGCGTGTCAGGGGTTTTCCAGAGCCTCCCTGGAACCCTGAACTTCAAAACATGGCCATCGCCCGTATCTTCGCCAACTTGTCGGCCTCCAACCCTTCCAGTTCATCCACGGCCAGAAGGCCGTCCTTCACGAAGCTGGCAAAAACAAAGAGGATGCCTTCCAGCCGAAAATCAAACCGTCCCTCCATCGCGTGCCGCTGGGTGCTGAGGAAATCATGGAGTTGCCAAAGGGCCTCCACTGATCCCATCCCCGTGGCATGGACCTGCACCGTGCTGATCAGGGTGGTCACAGCGCGTTCATGGGCCCGTTCAAAGGCGTCGCGCGCGATCACCTGTTCCTGTGGTGTCCAAACGAGCACAGTGGGGGGAGCCATGGTCCGCAACGAGAACATCAACGGTTGATAACCGCACGTTATCGCCCCCATAAGTCAATCGCGAACGGGAGGCTGGCGACGGACGGCTGGCAGCCCATGCCAGGGCAGGTGGGGATAGGCGTGGTGTTCCCAGTGGTAGCCGAAGTGGTAGCAGCTCAGGAGCGAGAGCCAGATGGGCCAGTCCAGGCTTCGGGGCTGGTGGCGGGTGGCTCCAGAGGAGGAGGGGGCACCGGAGTGGAGGTGTGGCGTGCGGTGGGGCAGGAACGTGCCCACCAAAAACAATTGCGCGGAGCTCAGCAGGGTGGGCAGCACCCCATAGAGCACCACATTGGCCACCGGGCTGGTGGACACCGGCGCCGCCAGGGCCGCCAACACCAGCCAAATCAGCACGAGCGCCGTGAGTTGCTTGAGCGACAGGTAGGCCCTCATGAAGCGTCCATACCAACGCCAAAGGGAGGGTTGCCCCTCCAGGTGGTGGTCGGGATCGCGGCTGGTGCCCGCATGGCGATGATGCAGGCGGTGGTTGCGCCGACATCGCCCATAGGGCAGGGCCGCATAGAACAGCAAGGCGATCTGACCCACACGACGATTGGCCCCTGGTCGTGTGGGCCAAAGGCTGCCATGCATGGCGTCATGGGCCACGATGAAAAGCCCCGTCTGCAGAAGCGTGCGCACCAACACGGCGACGACCACAACGACGGGGGAAAGCTGAGCAAGGCCGGTGGGGAGCAGGACCGCCCAGCTCCCCAACCAACCCAGCACAAGTCCGGCGGCGAGTGCGAGGCCTCGCCGGGTGGACGTCGTCAACGGGCGAACTTCAGCAGTTCGGCGGCGGAGGCCAGCAGGTCGATGGCGACGAAATAGATCTTGCCCTCGGGATTGAGCAGGAAGCGCCAGGCCACATTCATGCCCACACCCGCGCCGAACCAGGGGGTCTGCACCGTGCCGGTGACCTTCACCTGATTGAAGCCGCCCTCGGCGGGCTCGGAATAGCCACGCTCGGGAAGAAGCTTCAGATTCTGACAGTCTTCCTTGAAGAACTTCAGAATTGCTTCCGTACCCACAATCGGCTTCTGGAAGGGGGGCTGGAGGGCACCATCCGGGAGGAAGAGCTGGATCAGGGCGTCAAAGTCGTTGGCGTTCAGCAGATCCATGTAGGCGTTGATCGTGGGATTGATCACCCCCTCGATGAAGACTTTCTGCCGACTGTCTTCCGGGGTTGGCGCCACCACGGGCTCCATCACGCGCTGCCCTTCACCCTTCGCCGGATCGAAGCCCATGTCGACCACGAAATTGCGCAGCAGAGTGATCTGCTGACCCTGATCCACGCCCTTGAGGGAGGACAGAACGGAGGAAGCGTTGGCAGAAAGCTGATAGCCCTCGGGAATCGGGGCCACCAGTCCGGCGGCCATCCACTCGCCAAGTTGATACCAGAAGCCCAGCTTGATGTTCACCGACCAGGTGGCGTAGGTCCGGCCGATGGAGGTGTCAGAGCGGTTGGCCAGGTCACACATCGCCTGGCTCTGCTCCGGGAAGGTCATCGCCTTGATCTGGTTGAGCACGGGCTCGGCGAATTGCATGCGGGCGGCGCCAGGGGCGGCGATCGTGATGGTTTGGCCCATCTCCAGATAGGCAAACCAGATCAGGGCAAGCTGATCTTCGGCGCTCAGCAGCCGGAAGCGGGCGGTGATCGCCGGCACCACATCGGCGCTGAGGGTTTCGGGGAAGATCTGGGTGGCTTTGGAGAGGGTGAACATCCGCTGGGGTTACAAATGTGAAGATTTCCTTCAGACCTTACTCCTTCTTGGCGCGGTTGGCACAGGGGGTGGGGTCGGTTTACGCACCATCGCCCCGCGATCCCAGCCCGTCTGACCCTGGCAGGGAATCCTTGGTCGGCCCCGGCCTGTCCCCATGCCGCCCACCCCGACCCAGCTCCAGGGCCGCTGGGCCGAGCAGCGCGCCCTGCGCCTCTTGCGGGGGCGTGGCTGGGTGCTGGTCTCTCGCAACTGGCGGTGCCGATGGGGCGAACTGGATCTGGTGCTCCGCAAGCCCGGCCGCCTGCTGCTCGTGGAGGTGAAGGCCCGCAGCGCCGGCCATCGGGATGGGGATGGCACCGCAGCCTTGCGACATCAAAAACGCCAGCGCCTGGCGAAGGCCTATGCCTGCTGGCAGGCCGCTCACCCCCAACTGGCCCAGTGCCCGGTGGAGCTGGTGGCGGCCTTGGTGCCTCTGCCCCCGCGCCGTGCGCCGGTGCGCTGGGTGCGGCTTCTGTGAAGCCGGTCGCCGTCCCCTGGCCTTGTGCTCTTCAGGGAGTGGCCGGCGCGGCCGGCGGGGTGGGGTCAAACCACACCGTGCAGCGGAAGCGCGGCAGGCTGCCCATGCTGCCCACGCCCACCTCCTGGCACCGGGTTTGGGTGATGTTGTCGCGATCTGCCAGGGGGATCTGCTGAATGGCGCGCTGTTGTGCGTCGCTCTGGCTCCAGATGGATTCCGCCGTGCGGCTCTCCGCCCGGACGGGAAGGGGCGCCAACCCGAAAAGCGGGAGGGCCAGTGGGACCCACAGCCACCTCCTGCCCAAGCCCCGGGGGCGCGTGGCCCGGGCAGCCAAGGCTTGTGCCGGAAAACGGGACATGGTGAGGTCGGTGCATCCCCCACACCCCTAACAGAGCGGCCGGCGGGGCACGCTGGACCCACTGGCCGCCCCCCATGGCATCCCCCTCCCCCTTCGGCACCCATCGCGTTCGCCATCGCTTCGGTCAGCACTGGCTGGTGGAGGAGGGGGTGCTGCGCCGCATCGTGGAGGCCGCCGAGCTGACCGCCGCCGATCAGGTGCTCGAGGTGGGCCCCGGCCGGGGCGTGCTCACGGAGGCGCTCCTCGCCTCCCCTGTCGCGGCTGTGCTGGCGGTGGAGCTGGATCGGGATCTGGTGGCGGGGCTGCGGCAGCGCTTTGGTGCCGATCCCCGCTTCACCCTCCTCTCCGGCGACATCCTCACCCTCCCTCTGCCGCCCCCCGGCCCCGGCGGTCCCACCAAGGTGGTGGCCAACATCCCCTACAACATCACCGGCCCCCTGCTGGAGCGCCTCCTCGGGCGCCTGGATCGGCCCGTCACCCCTCCCTGGAGCCGGTTGGTGCTGCTCGTGCAGCGGGAGGTGGGCGAGCGGATTCGGGCCACCGCCGGCACCAGCCCCTATTCCGCCCTCAGCGTGCGCCTCCAGCTGCTGGGCCACTGCCGGGCCGTCTGCGCTGTGCCGCCCCGCTGTTTCCAGCCGCCCCCAAAGGTGGACTCGGAGGTGATCGCCATCGATCCCTTCCCCCCCGAGCAGCGGCTTCCGCCTGAGGAGGCCGCTGCCCTGGAATCGCTCCTGCGCCGCGCCTTCGCCGCTCGTCGCAAGATGCTGCGCAACAGCCTGGCGGCGCTGGCCCCGGAAGACACCCTGGCCGGCCTCGCCGCCGAAACGGGCGTGAGCCTGCGGGCGCGGCCCCAGGACCTCTCCCCGACGGAGTGGGTGGCGCTGGCCGCCAGCTTGAATCGCGCCAATCTCCTCGGGGGTCCGGCCCCCCATCGCGATGGCTGACCGCCGTGTGATCGCCCCCGCCAAGATCAACCTGCACCTGGAAGTGCTCGGCCTGCGGCCCGATGGGTTCCATGAGCTGGCCATGTTGATGCAGTCGCTGGATCTGGCTGATCTGCTCCAGCTGAGCGCGCGCCCGGACGGCGTGATTCGCCTGCGCTGCGATCGCGCCGATCTGCCCCTGGGGGCCGACAATCTGATCGTGCGGGCGGCCGAGCGGCTGCGCACCCACGCCGGCCGACCGGAGCTGGGGGCGGAGATCACCCTGGAAAAACGCATTCCCATCGGCGCTGGCCTGGCGGGAGGCTCCAGCGACGCCGCGGCCACCCTGGTGGGGCTTGATGCCCTCTGGGGTCTGGCCACGCCGCGATCCACCCTGGCGACCCTCGCCGCGGAACTGGGTTCCGATGTGCCCTTCTGCCTGGAGGGTGGCAGCCAGCTTTGCTTCGGGCGGGGGGAACGGCTGGACGCTTGCCCCGGCCCCATCGCGCCCCTGGGGGCGCTGCTGCTCAAGCATCCCGAGGCTTCGGTCTCCACCCCCTGGGCCTACGGCCGTTGCCGCGACTGGCGCAGCGACTTCTACCTCAGCCTGGAGAGTGATTTCGAACAACGGCGCCAGGCCCTGCGCCACAGCCCCCTGCTGGCCGCCCTGCGGGGAGACGGGCCCCTTCCGCCCCTGCGCAACGACCTGCAGGCCGTGGTGGCTCCGGAGGTGCCTTCCGTGGCCCTTGCCCTCGACCTCCTCGCCCGGGGGCCGGAGCCGCCCCTGGCGGCGGCCATGAGCGGCTCCGGCCCCACCGTGTTCGGCCTCTACCCGACGCCGGCCGCGGCGGCGGCGGCTCGCTTGGCGCTCGCCGAGGCTCTGGCGGATGCGGGGCTGGAGAGCTGGAGCTGTGGTTTGCGGAGTTCGGGTGTCAGCCTGGAGCAGGCCGGCTCCCAGTCATGAGCGACGCTTCCGATCCCCCCTCCCCCGACCTTCCCGCCCAGCCCCCCGGCGCCGCCGCCAAGGAGAGGCCCGAGGGATTGCGCAAGGGGCCCTTGAGCTTTCTCAGCGGCGCCCTCACCAGCGGGCTCCTGGCCTGGCTGGCCCTGGGGCTCAGCAGCAAGGTGGTGGCCTACTACGGGGCCCATCCGCCCCACTACAGCGCCCGGGTGGCCCAGAGCATCGCCACTGCGGTGAAAACCCTCGTGGTGGGGATGACCTTCCTGGCCACGTTCACCTTCGCCTTTGTGGCCCTGGGGCTCTTCCTCACCTTTCTGCGCAGCCTCTGGCCCGGCGCCAAGGGCCAGCCCACCCCGTCGAAAGGGGGGCCTTCCTAGACTGGGAGGCCTTGGAGGAAACCATGACGCTCCACGATCTGGGTTTGCTGGCGGTGCTGCTCCTTCCGGGCATGCTGCTCTCGGTGCTCATCCTCAGCACATTCGCCGCCGGCGGCTGAGATAGGTTGGCCGCACTCGTGGCAACACCCCCGCGCCGTGGCCGAAACTCTCCTCTTCAACGCTCTTCGGGAAGCCATCGATGAGGAGATGGCTCGTGATCCCAGGGTCCTGGTGATCGGTGAGGATGTGGGTCACTACGGTGGCTCCTACAAGGTCACCAAGGATCTCTCCAAGAAATATGGCGATCTGCGGGTTCTCGACACGCCGATCGCGGAAAACAGCTTCACGGGGATGGCTGTTGGCGCCGCCATGACAGGCCTCCGCCCAATTGTGGAGGGCATGAACATGGGCTTTCTCCTGTTGGCCTTCAATCAGATCTCCAACAACATGGGCATGCTGCGCTACACCAGTGGCGGCAACTACACGATCCCCACTGTCGTGCGTGGGCCGGGGGGAGTGGGTCGCCAGCTGGGGGCAGAACACAGTCAACGGCTGGAAGCCTATTTCCATGCGATTCCAGGCATCAAGATCGTGGCCTGCAGCACGCCCACCAATGCCAAAGGACTCCTCAAGGCGGCCATTCGCGATGACAACCCGGTGGTGTTTTTCGAGCATGTGCTGCTCTATAACCTCGCTGAGGAGTTACCCGAGGGGGAATACATCTGCGCTCTCGACCAGGCGGATGTGGTGCGGGAAGGCAAGGATTTGACGGTGCTGACCTACTCCCGCATGCGCCACCATTGCCTCAAGGCCCTCGAGCAACTTGATCAGGAGGGTGTCGATGTGGAACTCATTGATTTGATCACCCTCAAACCCTTTGATCTCGAAACGATCTGTCGCTCGGTGCGCAAGACCCATAAAGTGTTGATCGTGGAGGAATGCATGAAAACTGGCGGCATCGGGGCGGAGTTGATCGCCTTGATCACGGAGCATTGTTTCGACGACCTGGATTGCCGCCCCGTTCGCCTCTCCTCCCAGGACATCCCCACCCCCTACAACGGCAATCTGGAAAATCTGACCATCATCCAGCCCCACCAGATCGTCGAGGCGGCCCGTCAAATGAAGGCGGGGCGGAGCTGAGATGGCCAGACAACAGGGGTGGCTCGCCCTCATCCTCGCCCTGGCCATCGCCGCCGGAGCTTTGCTCACCATCCTCAACGGCCCGGCCACGCCCCTTGGCCAGAAGCTGGGCCTCGACCTCCAAGGCGGCAGTCAGCTCACCCTGCAGGTTCTCCCCGCCGGCTCGGTCACCCGTGTGGACAAAGAGCAACTGGAGGCGGTGAAGGATGTGCTGGAGCGCCGCATCAACAACCTCGGCGTCGCGGAATCCACCCTCCAGACGGTGGGCAACGATCAACTGGTTCTGCAACTTCCCGGCGAGCAGGATCCCAGCCGGGCCGCCAAGGTGCTCGGCACCACGGCTCTCCTGGAGTTCCGTCCCCAAAAGCCTGGCAGTGAGAAGGCGTTCCGTTCCCTCCTACCCCTCAAACGGCAGGTGGAGGCCGTGCTGCGCCAGCGTCGCGGCGCAGCGGCCAGCGCGGATCCAAACCAGCCTCCGCCGAGCCTCTCCGCGGAGGATCTGCGCAAGGCTCTGCTCGATCTGGGCTTGTCCGTTCCGGAGGGCAGCGGCGAGCTGGCGCAACTCCAATTGCTGGAGAAGGAAGTCAACCGCCGGATCCTCGACCTCTATGGCCCCGCTGAGATCACCGGCAAGGATCTCATCAGTGCCGGGCGGGCCCAGCAGGCCACCGGCACCGCCTGGGATGTCACCTTGAACTTCAACCGGGAGGGCGGGGAGAAGTTCGCCAACCTCACCAAGTCCCTTGCGGGAACCAACCGGGTCCTGGGCATCGTCCTCGACGGCCGCTCCATCAGCGAAGCCACCGTGGGTGATCAGTTCAAGGTGGCCGGCATCACGGGTGGTGCCGCCAGCATCACCGGCAACTTCACCGCCGACGAGGCCCGCGACCTGGAGGTGCAGCTGCGGGGCGGCTCCCTCCCCCTGCCTGTGAAGATCGTCGAGGTCCGCACCGTGGGGCCTTCCCTTGGGGCCGACAACATCCGCCGCTCCCTGGCGGCGGGCCTGGCCGGCCTGATCCTGGTGGGCGTGTTCATGGCCGTCGTCTATCGCCTCCCCGGTGTGGTGAGCGTGGTGGCCCTCAGCCTCTACTCCCTCTTCAACCTGGCCATCTATGCCCTGGTTCCCGTCACACTCTCCTTGCCCGGGATCGCCGGCTTCATCCTGTCGGTCGGCATGGCGGTCGATGCGAATGTGCTCATCTTTGAGCGTGTCAAGGAAGAGCTCCGCAGCGGCAACACCCTCATTCGCTCCATCGACACCGGTTTTTCACTGGCTTTCTCCTCCATTCTGGATGGCCATGTGACCGGTTTGATCAGCTGTGCGGCGCTCTTCGCTCTGGGCACCGGCCTGGTGAAGGGATTCGCTGTCACCCTGGCCATCGGTTTGCTGCTCAGCCTCTTCACCGCCCTGACCTGCACGCGCACCCTGCTCCGCGTGTTGATGAGTTACCCGGCCCTGCGCCGGCCCACCTACTTCCTGCCGGCCAGCAAGCTGCCCCCGGCTGTTGCCTGAGGACGCCAGACGTTGACCCACTCCGCTCCCCTCCCCGCCCCCCGCTTCCGCATCAACCGCCATCGCCGCTTGGCCTGGTTGGGTTCCGCCCTTGCCAGCGCCCTCAGCGTGCTTGGCCTGGTGCTGTGCTGGCTGAATCCGGCGATCCACAGCCCCCTCAAGCCCGGCCTGGATTTCACCGGCGGCAGCCAGATCCAGCTCCAGCGCGCCTGCGGCACCGCCTGCACGGGGATCACCGTGTCCGAGGTGCAACAGGAGCTCTCCCGCTTGTCTCTTCCCAAGGAAGCGGGCCAGGGGGCGCCCAATCTTTCCTCCTCCAGCGTTCAAGTGCTCGATGGCGGTCGCTCCCTGGTGCTGCGCGTTCCTGCCCTCAGCCCGGCCCAAAGCCAGGCCCTGATCACCGGTCTTCAGCCGAGCCTGGGCCCCTTCAGTGGCGCGGGCACTTCGGTGAACACCATCGGCCCCACCCTCGGTTCCCGCCTCCTGCAGAGCAGCCTGATTTCCCTGCTGGTGAGTTTTGCGGCCATCGCCGCCTACATCAGCTTCCGCTACAGCCGCCTCTTCGCTTTTCTTGCCCTGCTCTGTCTCGCCCACGATGTGCTCATCACCTGTGGGTTGTTTGCCTGGCTGGGCCTCTGGCAAGGTGTGGAGGTGGATTCCCTGTTCGCTGTCGCCCTGATCACCGTGGCCGGCTATTCCGTCACCGACACGGTGGTGGTGTTCGACAGGATTCGTGAGCAGAAGACCGCCTTGGCCGGCCTGCCGGTGGTCGATCAGGTGGATGTGGCCGTGGATGCCACCCTCACCCGTTCTCTTTACACCTCGTTGACCACCCTTCTCCCTCTCCTGGGATTGATCTTTTTCGGTGGCAGCACGTTGTTCTGGTTTGCGATCGCCCTGGCGGCGGGCATTGCGGTGGGGAGCTGGTCGAGCATCGGCTTGGCGCCCACCTTGCTGCCCGTGTTGGCACGCTGATGACTCTGCCCCGATCCCGTGGCCTGCGTGTGCCTGGGGTGCCCGTGCTGTTGCTCATTCTGGCGTTGCTGGATCTGCAAACGGAAATTCGCCTGATCGTTGATCACTTCACGTTCGCCAGCTTGCTCGCCGCCATCTCGAACCATTTGCTCGCCACCGTCACCTTGGTGCTGCTTCCCTCCCTTTGGCGTCTGTACCAACGCAAGACCCCTTCCTGAGCCCGGCCTTCATTCAACCGGCATCCCAACGATCCATCACATCGTGCACCAGCATTTCCCGGCCGATCACCTGGAGCACCACCACCAGCGGCAGCGCCAGAAGCACACCCGGCAATCCCAGAAGCACGCCAAGGGAAAGCTGTGACACCAGCGCCACCGTGGGCAGCAGATTGACCGTGCGGCTGAGCAGGAGGGGGGTGACAAGAAAGGCTTCCAGGTTCTGCAGCACCAGGCGCAGGACCAACACCTCGACCATCTTCCCCGGCGACACCAGCAAGAGGGCCACCCCCATGGGCAACAGGGTGCCCAGGGTGGGGCCGATGGTGGGCACGAAAGTGAGCAGACCGCAGACGAGGGCGGAGAGCAGGGCCAGGGGCACCCGCAACAGGGCCAGCCCCGCCCAGGTGGTCAGAAAAACGATCAGGGCGGACAGGGTCATGCCGGCCAACCAGCCGCCGAGCGCCTCGCGGGATTCGCGCATCAGGAGTTGCATGCGGGGCCGGTAGAAGCTGGGGGTGAAGGCCGTGAGCAGACGCTGGTGGTTGCGGGGATCAAGGGCGAGCAGCACCGCCAAAAGGGCCATCAGCAAAACCTGCAGGGTGCCGTTGGCCGCTCCTCCGGCAAAACCGAGCAGTTGCTCGCCGATGGGTTGCACCCGTTCGAGGGACGCCTGGCTCAACAGTTGCTCCTCCAGGCTTTCAAGCGCCGGCACCTGGCGGATCAGCCCGTTGATCTGGGCCGGAAGGGCCGGGATGATCCGCTGCAGCAGTTGGACCTGCTCAATCACTTCCGGCAGCAAGAGGGAGGAGAGGACACCCCCGAGGCCCAGCAACACCGCCAGCACCACGGCGAGGCCCGCCGGCCGGCTCAGGGGAAACAGCCGTCGCAGCCAGGTGATCGGCACGTCGAGCGCCACGGCGAGCACGATGGCGCCGAACAGAATCAACAGCACCCAGCGCAGCTCCCAAAGGAGCAGGGTGGCCACCACCAGGGCAAGGGCTCCGATCAGAAAGCGCGCGTTCATGACCGCAAGGGAGTGCTGGGATGCCAGTGATCCAGCACATCGTGGATCAGCACTTCCCGCAGGATCACCTGCAGGCAGACCGCCAGGGGCAAGGCGAGGATCAGCCCGAGGGGCCCGAAGAGCACGGTGAAGAGCAACTGGGCGGAGAGGGTGAGGCCGGGCAGGAGTCTCAACTGGTGATGCATCACCGAAGGGGTGATCACATAACTCTCCAGATTTTGAACAAAGATATAGAGAATCAGAACGGCAACCGCCTTCCAGGGCGCATCCAGCAGGGCCACCGACATCGGGAACATGGTGCTCAGGGTTGGGCCGACATTGGGAACAACGTTGAGCAGCCCGGCCAGCACCGCGCAGGCGGCCACCAGCTTCACCCCCAACAGAGAGAGTCCCAAGGCCGCCAGCAGGCCCACGCAGAGGGAGCTGATCAAGACGCCCACCATCCAGGCACTCAGGGATTCCCCGCAGGCGAGCAGCACCTCGCGCGCCCGCCGGCGGTAGAAGCCCGGTATCAGCAGCAACAGCACCTCGCGATAGGCCACGGGCTGGGCCGTGATCATCAGGGCAACGGCGATGACGAAGAGCGTTTGCAGCAACCCGGTGCCCAGGTTGCCGGCCACCCCGAGCAAGCGCCAGGCCCCGCCGCCGATGTTCCCCGCCCAGGCGCCACCCTCCGCCCCCCCCGGGACGGTGAGGTACCGGCGCAGCCAGTTCAAGCCCCCGTCCTGATTGCCGTAGAGCATCCGGGAGGCCGATTCCAAGGCCTGGTTGAGCAGGGTGAGCAGGGTGTGGGCGGCGGTTGGAAGTTTCTGCAGCAGCTCCGCGAATTCCGCCATGAAGGGCGGAATGATGGCCGTGGCCACCACCGCCAACACCACCACCACCGCCAGGAGGCTCAGTCCCAGGGCCAGGGGCCGCCCGCAGGCCAGCCGCCGTTGCACCGTGCCCACCAGGGTGCAGAGGGCCATGGCGAGCACCACGGCCGCAAAGAGCAGCACCAAGGCCTCCCGCAGGTTCCAGAGGAGGAGCAGGGCGGCCAGGAGGGCAATCAGGCTGAGCCAGTTTCCAAATCTCATGCCTCCCCGTCCCCGGCCTCCGAGCCCGGCTGCTCACCTTGGCCGGAGAAGCCCAGCCCGTGACGGTCGGCGTAGCGCTGGGCAAAACGCATGAAGCGCTCGAAGTCGACAGGAGTCTTCCAGGTGTAGGTGGCTTCCAGAGCACTGGCTTTGCCATTCACGAAACGGGCCTTGACTTCCCGGCTCACCAGCTGTCCCTCCTCGTCGACGAGATACATGCCGGTGATGTCGCCCATGGTTTCCGGGGCCAGGGCCTCGGGTTGCTCGAAGACGAAAAGGGCTTGGCCAGTGCGGCCATCCCGGGAGCGGGTGAGGCGAATGTCGGGAATGGTTGGTTCATCCACACCCTGAAAGAACTGGATCGAGGCGGGCATGGATCAGAAGCGAAACCTTCCGATCCTAGGCAGTGCGCCTGCGACAGCCCCCCGGGCCTGACATAGTGGATCCAGCTGACTGCTGCCCGCAGCTGATCGCCAGCCATGCTCTCCGGCGCCCCGGTCTCAAGCACGCCCCGGGCCGATCAACTCCTGGAGCCATTCCTCCAGGGCTCCGATCGCCCGGCGCGCGCCCTCGTGAAAACGCTGCGCCAACGGGCCGCTGATCTTGCGCCCCTGATCCGCGATGGTGTGCGTTCCGCCGATCGGGACGGGGATTCCTGGCGCTGCGGCTTTCTGCTGCAACTCCTGGCCGACCCATCGGCGCCTTGCGTGGATGGCGGCGATGGGGATCCGTTTCCTGGTGGTTGGCTGATCGCCCCCAGCGCCTGCGGCCTCGACTACAGCCCCCTTCAGGCCCATCTCCTGCGGCAGGAGTTCGAGGAGGCCGACCGCCTCACCAGTGCCCATCTGCGTCAGCTGGCCGGCTCGGAGGCGGAACGGCGGGGCTACGTGTATTTCAGCGAGGTGGCCGCCATCCCCGGCCTCGACCTGCGAAGCCTCGATCGCCTCTGGCTTGCCTATTCCCTTGGGCGTTTCGGCTTTTCCGTGCAGGGGCGCCTGCTCCGCCTCTGCGACAACCGCTGGGAGGCGCTCTGGCCTCGCCTCGGTTGGAAACGCGATGGGCTGTGGACCCGTTATCCCGGGGCTTTCACCTGGTCGCAGGACGCCCCGGAGGGCCACATGCCCCTGGTCAATCAACTGCGGGGTGTGCGGCTGATGGACGCCCTGCTCCACCATCCGGCTCTGCTGGAGCGCACCGAGGCCGCCATCAAGGCGTCCAAGGGCTAAGGTCGATGGGTCTGCCGCCAGCGATCGCAAGGGGCACGATGGCATTGCGTTGGGCTGATTTCATCACTCCCTCGACGCTGCATCTGGCGCCCCTTCTCGACCTCCTTCTGGAGCCGGTTCCCCATCCCGCCGGCGCCAGGCTGGACGTGCAATTGGGACTGCAGGAAGTGTTGGTGAACGCCGTGCGGCACGGCAACGGCTGTGATCCCTGCAAGTGCCTGCGCGTGCGTCGGATCCTCTCACCCCACTGGCTGATTTGGCAGGTGCAGGACGAGGGACCGGGGATCCCCAGCCACGCCCGCCGCCCCCCCGTCCCCGCCCATGCGGACGCCGTGTCAGGTCGGGGTCTGTTCATCATTCACCACTGTTTTGATGACGTGCGCTGGAGCCGTCGGGGCAATCGCCTGCAGGTGGCGGTGCGTCGGGTGCGGTTCAGCGCCCGTGGGTCGGACACCCCGGGTCGCTGACCTCGGCGCGCAGCCAGCCGAGGGCATGGTCCACCAGGGCGATGGCGTCGGCGCGGGCCGGGGTGGGGGCGGCGCTCCCGGGGTCATCCGCTGGCAGCAACTGCACCAGGGCTGCCGAGTGTTGTTCCGCGGCCCGCCGGGCTCTCTGGGCTTTGAGCCGGTGCCAGTGGCGATCCTCAATGACGAGCGAGCGCTGCAGGCGCTGGGCCAGCTCCAGGGCCTCCGGCGGCCATCCACGGCCGCCTTCCCCGGTGGCGGAGCGCGGCGGAGAGGGGGAGGGTCCGTCGGGCCCGGCTGACGGGGAAGGGATGGGAAGGGGAAGACCAGGGGCGAATCCCGGTGTGGAAGAAGAGGGCGGGGTCACAGGGGTGGGGAGCGAAGCGGGAGAGGGCCATCCTGGCGTGGGATCATCAATCGGCAGAGCCCATTGCTCCGGATGCCCTCCCGCACCGGGCGGGGGCGCCGGGGCTCCCGGCCCGACCCTTCGCCTTGGCTTCTCCACCATCTCCAGGCCCTTTTGAACCTCGCCAGCCGTTCCGGGCGGACCACCCGCCCTCGGGAGGCCAGCCTCAGCCGGGCTGAGCGCCGCCGCCAGCAGCACCTCGCCCTCAGCCAACGGTTGCTTGATCCACTCCCCCAAGGCCTGCGGGCCGGGGATCGGGGCGCCGATCGCTTTTGGATGGCCCTGCGCTGGGGCGGCTGCGGGCTGCTGGTGGCCCGTCTGCTGGGGCACTGAGGGCCGTGTCAGGACGGGCTGCTGTGATCATGCCGCCGTCCGCCCTCCTTCCCTGTGCCCTTTGAGGCGGCCTGCCAGGTTTCCACTTTCCTCCCTCTGCCCAAAGAACGTCCTGCAGGTCCCGTCGTGAGTTCGTCCGAAAGGGGGAAGCCGTCTGTGGCACCGAGTTCGGTGGAGGCCAGATTCGGCCTCGCTTTTGAGAAGGGTGGCTGAGCATCAAGCTCAGCATCAAAAAAGGCAGCCAAGAAAGTTGGCTGCCTCCAGAAACCCATCCATGCCCTGAGATCAGGCGTCGTAATACATCGAGAACTCGTGGGGATGGGGGCGCTGGCGCAGTTGCTGCACCTCCTCATACTTGAGGGAGATCCAATTGTTGATGAAGTCTTCCGAGAAGACACCCCCTGCCAGCAGATAGTCCTTGTCGCCATCCAGGGCTTCCAGGGCGCCGTTGAGGGAGGCCGGCACGGTGGAGATCTTCGCCAGCTCCTCGGCGGACAGCTCAAACAGATCCACGTCCGTGCCGTCCCCAGGATCAATCTGGTTCTTGATCCCATCCAGACCGGCCATCAACATGGCGGCAAAGGCGATGTAGGGGTTGGCCAGGGCATCGCCGGAGCGGAATTCCAGACGCTTGGCCTTCGGATTGGGCCCGGTGAGAGGGATGCGCACCGCCGCCGATCGGTTGCCCTGGGAATACACAAGGTTGACCGGCGCTTCGAAGCCAGGCACCAAACGCTTGTAGCTGTTGGTGGTGGGGTTGGTGAAGGCCAGGAAGCTGGGGGCGTGCTTGAGCAGGCCGCCGATGTACCAGCGGGCGGTTTGGGAGAGGTTGGCGTAGGTTCCCTCTCCGAAGAACAGGGGCTGACCACCCTTCCAGAGGCTTTGGTGCACATGCATGCCGCTGCCGTTGTCGGCAAACACCGGCTTGGGCATGAACGTGGCTGTTTTGCCATATTTCTTGGCCACATTCCGCACCACGTATTTATAGATCATCACGTTATCTGCCGCGCTGATCAGCTCGGAAAACTTGATTCCGAGTTCATGCTGCGCCGTGGCCACTTCATGGTGTTGTTTCTCGATGGGCACCCCAAGTGAACCCATGAGCAGCAACATTTCCGAGCGAATGTCCTGCAGGGTGTCGTTGGGGGCCACGGGGAAATAGCCTTCCTTCAGAAGCACTTTGTACCCCAGATTTCCCCCTTCCTCCACCCGGTCGGTATTCCAGGCGGCTTCAATGGAATCCACCTGATAAAAGCTGCCGCCGTTGCCGCTCTTGTAGCGAACATCATCGAAGATGAAAAACTCCGGCTCTGGGCCGAAATAGGCGGTGTCCGCCAGACCTGTGGAGGACAGATAGTTGAGGGCCTTCTGGGCGAGGGCCCGGGGGCAGCGCGCGTAGGGCTCACCGCTGCGCGGCTCCTGGATGGAACAAATCAGGCTGAGGGTCTTGTGGCTGTAAAAGGGATCGATCCAGGCGGTGTTTGGATCGGGCACCATCGCCATGTCGGATTCATTGATCGCCTTCCAGCCACGGATGGAGGAACCGTCGAAGGCCACGCCCTCGCTGAAGGCGCTCTCATCAATCAGGTCCTGACAGACGGTGAGGTGCTGCCACTTGCCGTGAAGATCAACGAACTTGAGATCGATCAGCTCGATTCCCTCGTCTTTGATCCGACGGAGGACATCCTGTGCGGTCTGAGCCATTGGGTACGGGTGTGGGGTCAAGGGGCGAGGTGGGAGCACGCCCCGAAGCAAACGAGGCGACCGTACGGAGCGCCCCCACCCAAGACTTGTAGCGCTTGCAACCGATTGGCCACCCATCGCTGTCGAGGGGTGGGGCACGCGCTCCGTAACCGTTTCTGTCAACTTGGCGCCCCTGCCCCCACAGCCCGGCTTCCAGCTGGAAAGTGAGTGCTACCTTCCGCACCAGTGCGTCGATCCCCCCATGCGCGATGCCATCGGCCAGCTGATCGGCCGCTACGACCAGCTCGGGCGCTATCTCGATCGGGATGCCGTCGATCGCCTCAACGCTTATTTCAGCGAGTCGGCCCTGCGGCTGGCCGCCGTGGAGTTGATCAACCGCGAGGCCGCGGTCATCGTGCGCGAGGCCTCCCAGCGGCTGTGGCTTGCCGACCCCGAGCTCATCCTCCCTGGCGGCAACGCTTACACGACCCGGCGCCTGGCGGCTTGCCTGCGCGACATGGATTACTTCCTGCGCTACGCCAGCTATGCCCTGATCGCGGGCGATCTCACCGTGCTCGATGAGCGCGTGCTCAATGGACTGGACGACACCTACAAAAGCCTGGGCGTGCCCACGGGCCCGACCGTGCGGGGCATCTCCCTGCTGGCGGACGTGGTGAGTGAGCTGCTCCTCGACGCTGGCCAGGGCAACCGCGAGGCGATCACGGCCGTCGTGCGCGTGCCCTTCGACCATCTCTGCCGCGGACTGGCCGCCAGCGACGTCCGCGCCCGCTGACGCCCCGGCGTTTCCTACGCTCGGCCCACCTCACACCTTCTTTGGACCTTGGCTCCACTCACCGTCCTGCCCCCCGTCAACCGTCGCCACAGGATCCAGCTGGAGCCCATCGCCACGCCAAGCCGCCTCCTGCTGGGACCCGGCCCTTCCAATGCCCATCCCACCGTGCTGGCGGCCCTGGCCCGCACCCCCATCGGCCACCTGGACCCGCTCTACATTCAGCTGATGGGCGAAGTGCAAGAGCTGCTCCGCTACGCCTGGCAGACCGACAACCGCCTCACCCTGCCCATGAGCGGCACCGGCAGCGCGGCCATGGAAGCCACCATCGCCAACGTGGTTGAGCCCGGCGACAAGGTTCTGGTGGCCGTGATGGGGTATTTCGGCCTGCGGCAGGTCGACATGGCTGGCCGCTACGGCGCTGAAGTGATCACCATTGAGCGCCCCTGGGGGGAAGCCTTTTCCCTCGAGGAACTGGAAGCGGCCCTGCTCACCCACAAACCGGCCGTTCTGGCCATGGTCCATGCCGAAACCTCCACGGGTGTCTGTCAACCGATGGAGGGCATCGGTGAACTCTGCCGCCGACACGACTGCCTGCTGCTCCTCGACACCGTGACCTCCCTCGGTGGGGTGCCCCTCTTCCTCGACGACTGGCAGGTGGATCTGGCCTACAGCTGCAGCCAGAAAGGCTTGAGCTGCCCCCCCGGCCTGGGCCCCTTCAGCATGGGTCCGCGGGCCGAGGCCAAGCTCCAGCGCCGCAAGGGCAAGGTGCCCAACTGGTATCTCGATGTTTCCCTCCTGAATCAATACTGGGGCACCGATCGGGTGTATCACCACACCGCGCCGGTGAACATGAACTTCGGCATGCGCGAAGCTCTGAGACTGCTGGCGGAAGAGGGCTTGGAGCAGTCCTGGGCACGGCACCGCGCTTCGGCCGAGCGCCTCTGGCAGGGCTTGGAGCGGCTCGGCCTGGAGCTCCATGTCCCCGAATCCCTGCGGCTGGCCACCCTGACCACCGTGCGCATCCCCGAGGGCGTGGATGGCAAGGCCTTCTGCCGCCATCTGCTCGACACCCATGGCATTGAGGTGGGCGGCGGCTTGGGCACGCTGGCCGGCAAGGTGTGGCGCATCGGCTTGATGGGCTACAACAGCACCCCTGAGAACGTTGACCTGCTGCTCAACCTTCTGGAAACGGAGCTTCCGCGGTTCCGCAACTCCGCTCCCGCCGCCGTCGCCGCTCTCTGAACCACTCCTGGAGCTGCCGTTCCGCCCGTTTCCCCTCCAGGCCGGACACCACCTGGAGGTGGTGATGGGCGCTGCTGTGGCTGGCCAGGTTGAGGCAGCCGCCGAGGGCACCCCGTTTGGGATCCGCCGCCGCGAACACCACCGTGCCCATCCGCGCTTGGATCAGGGCCCCCGCGCACATCGGGCAGGGCTCCAGGGTCACCAGCAGGGTGCAGTCATTGAAGCGCCAGGTGCCAAGCAGGGCGGCGGCCTGCCGCAGGGCCACCAGCTCCGCATGACCGAGGGGATCCTGGCCGTGGTGGCGGCGGTTGCTGCCCCAGCCCACGGCCCGGCCCCGTCCATCCAGCACCACCGCCGCCACGGGCACCTCTCCCCGGGCTCCCACCCGGGCCGCCCGACGAAGCAACCGCACCATCCACAACCGCCGCTCCGACCGATCCCCCTGCCCCATCTCCAGGCACCCATCGTCTTCTCGCCGCTCCACCTGCCGCCGCTCCCCTGCCTCCATCCATCCGTTGTAGCGCCCTTCGAAGGGCTGGCCGGAGCGACGGCAGAATGGCGCCCGTTCCCACCCCCTCGCTGAACCGCCCCTTGGAGCCTCTGGCGCCGTCGCCCCAATCCGCGTCCCTGGCCCCCTTCGCCGATCCCCTGGGCCTCGACTCGAGCCTGGAGGAGGTGTTGCATCAGGCCGCCACCCTGCTCTGCCGCTGGCTGGGCCGGGCCGCCTCCCAGCCCCCCCTCCCCGGACTGAGCGTGCTGCCGGCGGTGGAGCCTGAACCCATGGGCCTGCCGCCGGAACGCCTGCTGGCCGACCTGCAGCTGGTCATGGAAGGCGCCTATCAGCCAGGCCATCCGGGAGCCCTCGCCCATCTGGATCCCCCGCCGCTGACGGCCTCCGTGGTGGCCGACCTGATCGCCGCCGGGCTGAACAACAATCTCCTGGCCGATGAGCTCTCGCCCAGCCTGCGGCGTTTGGAGCGCAGCCTCTGCGCCCTGATGGCTCAGCGGCTGGGCTTGCCGGAGGGCGCGGGGGGCGTGCCCGCCAGCGGGGGCAGCCTGAGCAATCTCATGGCGTTGGTGACCGCCCGCCAGCAGCGTTGCCCCGACGCGGGCCCGGAGGCGGTGGTGCTGGCCAGCGCCGATGCCCATGTGTCGCTCGACAAGGCGGCGCGGGTGATGGGGCTGCCCCCCCAATCCCTTCACCGCCTGCCGGTGGACGGGGAGGGCCGAGTGGATCCCCGTGCACGGGTGCTCCGGCTGGCCGACCTGCGACGCCGGGGGGTGCGGATCTTTGCGGTGGTGGCCACGGCGGGCCCCACCGTGCGCGGCGCCGTCGACCCCCTCCATGCCGTGGCACGCCTCTGCCGGGCCCATGACGTCTGGC
>JBKDTB010000158.1:0-11761 GCA_046340515.1 Cyanobacteriota bacterium
CCTGCTTTTCTGGGCCGGAATGCCGAGGTCTACCTCACCCTGGCCGGCGGGGGTTGGGCGCTGGGCGTTGGTTCAGGCCCGCTGGACTGTGTTTCAGGCCATGAGCACCCTCTTCGACGTGGGTGGCTACCGTGTGGAGCAGCATTGGCGCCTGTGGCTGCTCTCGCGCCGTATGGTGGCGGCGACTGGCCTGACCTGGGGGCTGTTGCGGGTCCATCCCCGGGCGGATCGGGAGGGGGTGCTCTGGCCCCGCCATGATCGGTTGGCCGTGGCCCTGCTGGCGTTGGCGGCGGTGTGGTTCCCGTGGGCGTTGCGGCTGGAGCCCGCCATCCAGGGGCGCTGGTGGGGCCTGGCTGCCCTGCTGATCGGCCTGCGCTGGCTGGCCGGACGTTTTGGTGCTCAGTGCCCCCCGCGGCTGTTGCGGCTGGTGCCCCTGCTCTGGCCGGCCCTTTATCTCGTGGGGATGGTGTTGATCAGCGGCGGCTTGGGCCTTGTGAGCGTGCCCCCCTCCGAATGGGGTGGCCTGCTGCTCACCCTCCTGGCCGCCAGCTTCGCGATCCTGCTCTGTTTTCCCCTGGGGGTGCTGCTCGCCCTGGGGCGCCGCAGCGATCTGCCCCTGCTGCGCTGGGCTGCGGTGGTTTACATCGAGTTCATCCGCGGCGCGCCGCTGATCACCCTGCTCTTCCTCGGCCAGAACATCCTCGGTTTCCTCCTGCCCAATGGCCTCGCGCCGGAGCGGGTGTGGCGGGCCGCCTGGGTGCTCACCTTCTTTGCCGCCGCCTATCTGGCGGAGGCCGTGCGCTCGGGCCTGGCGGCCGTTCCCATCGGCCAGGTGGAAGCGGCCCGTTCCCTGGGGTTGTCCCATCCCCAGGCCCTGCAGCGGGTGGTGTTGCCCCAGGCCCTGCGGGTGGCCCTGCCCGCCATGGTGGGCCAGTTCATTTCCCTCCTGCAGGACACCACCCTGCTGTCGCTGATCGGTCTGCTCGAATTGCTCGGCGTGGCCCGCACGGTGATGGCCAATCCCGCTTTTCTGGGCCGGAGTGCTGAGGTCTACCTCACCCTGGCCGTGTTGTTCTGGTGTTGCTGCGCCGCCCTGGGCCTGGGCAGCCGCGCCCTGGAGCGACGCCTTGATCCCCGCACTGTTCCCAGCCGCTGATGTCCGCCGCTTCCCCCATGACCGCCCACTCTCCCAACACCGTGATGATCGAGGCCCGGGGGGTGCAGAAGTGGTATCCCAACGGCTTCCATGCCCTGAGGGGTTGTGATCTGCGGGTGAACCGGGGGGAGGTGGTGGTGATCATGGGCCCCTCCGGATCCGGAAAGAGCACCTTCATTCGCACCTTCAACGCCCTGGAGGATTTCCAGAAGGGCCGCATCGTGGTGGATGGCATCGCCCTCTCCAACGACCTGCGCAACATCGACGCCATCCGCCGGGAGGTGGGCATGGTGTTTCAGCAGTTCAATCTCTTCCCCCACCTCACCGTGCTCGACAACCTGACGCTGGCGCCGGTGCTGGTGCGCAAGCGGCCCAAGGCCGAAGTGGAGCGCCAGGCCATGGCGTTGTTGCAACGGGTGGGCATCTCCGAGCAGGCGGGCAAGTTCCCCGGCCAGCTCTCCGGCGGCCAACAGCAACGCGTGGCCATCGCCCGTGCCCTGTGCATGGAACCCCGCATCCTCCTCTTCGACGAACCCACCAGCGCACTGGATCCAGAGATGGTGCGGGAGGTGCTGGATGTGATGCGCAACCTGGCCGAGGACGACATCACCATGGTGGTGGTGACCCATGAGGTGAAATTCGCCGAACAGGTGGCCCATCGGGTGGTGCTGATGGCGGAAGGGGAGGTGGTGGAGGAGGCGCCGCCGGGAGTGTTCTTCAACAACCCGGGCCATGAGCGGACACGGAGGTTTTTGGATCAGATTCTTTGAGGAGTCTGGTTGGATTTAATGGTGGTATTATCATCAGCCCTGTTATGTAAAGGGTGATTGCATTAAGGGTTGTTGCATAAAGTGTGGCTTGCCTGCTTCTGGATACTTCCCGCACGATCCACATGTGGAGACTTGATCGGTTCGGGCCTGGGATCAAAGTGCGGGCTCACTTGCCAAACTTCTGCCATGCGGGGGTGCAGAAATGGTCGGCAGCCCAGGGTTCCAGAATCAGAACGGATTTAACGAGTTGCACCATCCCGGGAATGGTCATTTTCTGTCTTCAGTATTTCCTGAGGGTTTAGGCGACCAAAAGGGCTGGGAGGAGGTTTTTGTCAGGAGCGAGCTAGAGGATGATGGATTGGTGTGACGCAACAGACGCGGCTATCGACTCACTTTCACAAAACAAGGAGAGGGAGGAGTCATCCTGCTTGCAGGCGGGGACGAACACTCCCAGAAACAATAGAATCACCTTGCCAAAGATCTTCCTCGCAATCTCCGAGGAAGCTTTCATGATCAAAATCACCACGACCAGCTGGGATTCAACATCACACCTCACCATTACAGATGATCTCACATCTGATCTAAAAGCCACGCTCCAGGATGGAGATCATCAGCTGATCACCTTTGCCGTCGGTGAGAGTGGCAAAACAAGAGGTCTGTGTCAAAATGCACGCGAGACTGTTCCAAGAAGAGAAAATCTGCATAAGTCCCTTACCTCTTCCTGCCATCCTGAAGCGGCAACAGCGCCGAAGGTAATCTCGCACTAGGTTTGCAAAGACATGTCAGCGATTCTGACAAGGCGAAGATGACTGCCTAACCGGTCCCTGTTGTGGACAGACCACGACCAGATCTCAGCTTCGCCGCCCCAGTCACCTTGCCTGTTACCCGGGAAATGGAACCAGCCATGTCACCAATGACAACCACAACCACGCTTGCTGCCTTGCGCTCCGGTGAGCTGAAGGGGATCACACGGTTGGATCTTGCCTGCGATCTGCAGGAATTTCCAAGTGAAATCTTCGAGTTAGCCGACACGCTTGAGATTCTCAATCTCTCGGACAACGCGTTAACCAGACTCCCGGATGACTTGTCGCGCCTGAGGAAGTTACGGGTGTTGTTTTGCTCGGGAAATCGCTTTAGCCAGCTGCCCGATGTACTGTCCTCCTGCGTGCACCTTGAGATGGTGGGCTTTAAATCAAACAACATTCGTGAGGTTTCCGGTGCCGCCATTTCCCCCGGCTTGCGCTGGTTGATCCTTACGGATAATCAGATTACAGCGCTGCCCGACTCCATTGGCAACTGCAAGCACTTGCAAAAACTCATGTTGGCGGGCAATCAACTCGCCGATCTGCCGGAGGCGATGTGCGGCTGCGTTGGGCTTGAGCTGCTGCGCATTTCAGCCAACCGCTTCCAGTCGTTGCCGGAGTGGCTGCTGCATTTACCCCGGTTGACCTGGTTGGCCTTTGGCGGAAATCCAGTTTCAGCCGTGCCGTGCGCCCCGAGTTCAGCCGTGCCGCGCGTGCAGTGGGAGGATCTGGTGTTGGCTGAAAAACTTGGTGAAGGCGCATCGGGAGTGATCCACAAGGCGCACTGGCAAACATCACGGCAGGCTGCCGGGCTGTCCGTGGCGGTGAAACTCTTCAAGGGGGCGGTCACCAGTGATGGCTTTCCAGCAGAAGAAATGGCGGCCTGTCTGGCGGCGGGGAATCACCCTAACTTGATCGGAATCATTGGCCTCCTCTCCGGTCACCCCGAGGGAACCAGCGGCTTGGTGATGCCTTGGGTCGACCCGGAGTTTCGCAATCTGGCGGGCCCTCCCAGTCTGGCCACGTGCACGAGGGACGTGTACGGGGATGGCCAACGTTTCTCCCTGCCCCTGCTGCTGGAACTGGCAAAGGGCTTGGCCAGTGTCGGCGCACACCTGCACGAACATGGGATTTTACACGGCGATTTTTATGCGCACAACATCCTCTATCGCCCCGAAGGCGGCTGCTTGTTGGGAGACTTCGGGGCCGCCTCCTTTTACCCACCCCAGGCCAGTGGAGGCATCCATCCGTTTGAAGCGCTGGAGGTGCGCGCCTTCGGCTGTTTGCTTGGCGAACTGCTGGAGCGCTGTGAATCCGAAGTGGATGTGCGCATCCCGTCATTGAAAGCGCTTCAACTTCGCTGCATGGCGCCAGTGGCGGCAAACCGACCCCACTTCAACGAGCTGGTCGCAACGTTGGCACTCCTGCAACCCTGAGCTCGCCATGCATGTCGTGCCGCTTGCGCATGGCACTGGACCCCACGATCCTGAAGGCGATCGGCCTACTTGGAGCCACCAAGTGCTACCACCGCTGTCCATCTTCACCCACCTTGCCTGTGCTGGCTGCCTGGCCATGTTGCAGGTTGAGGCTGATGAGCCAAGCCCAGCACCGTCTGCCAGGTGGAGATCCCGCTCCAGCCCTACTTGGGCCGTAGGGAAGTGGAGAAGAGGGCTGCGTTTGCGGTGCAAACAAATGAGAGGATAGACGCGGAACGCCTCGTGTTGCTGAGGGAGGCGCCAGAACCGATGCCGAAAGAGTGCCAGAATGCCCAAGAGCGGCGGCGAGGTTTCATGAGCTACACACTCACCATGATCTGCGACTACTGGAGACGCCCAGTCTTGCCGAGCATTTGTAACAAGATCGACACTTATAGATGGATCCGACGAAAAGACCCAAAACGATTCTGTTTTATGGCAAAAACCAGCCTTCACAGATGATCTGAGCGGGACCATTCACTTGCATTCGGTTTTTAGGCGGCGCGGACGACCGGGGAGGGATTTTATGCGGATCCACCCAAATACCGCTTAGCACGAGAAAATCAGATATGATCAGATTGCGGAGGAGCACCAAGATGAGCGACTTACACAAAAAGCCAGGATTAGATGAATTTATATACTTAAGAGACGAGATAAGAGGCCAGCATGAAATAATGAACCATAGAATGTCTTGGTTTGCCGCAACCCAGTCATTGCTTTACAGTGCTTATGCATCATCTACGGCAAAAGAAATGGCATTGTTCAGAGAAAGCCTAATCCCTACCGTCGGTCTATTGCTTTGCATTTTAATGATACCAGCTGTCATGTCTGCAAACGAGAGGATATCTTCATTGCGGAGAGTTCTAAAGTCTCGGGCTCACAACTTCAGGGATCTTTATCCAATCAATACAGACCGATGTCATTACAAGGCACAGCTTTATCCTCTATGCGTCCCCTGGGTCTTTCTTGTATCATGGGTATTCGTAGTTGGAATGAAAATATTCAAATAGGTGATGCCAAGGCATTTGCATTCAAGCCTTCATGTGGCTGCATGTAACTTAGCTGCCCAAAGGTCGAACAACTTCATATTTGCATTAGCGTCCATGATAAACCAGAAAATCCCAAACTGATGAATCATGAACGCTACTAACTTAACATGCTTATGCACTCGGCTGAGTTGCTTGAACTGCCATTGCTTGAGATCCCCCAATTCACTTGTTTCACGCTGCCATACTTTGAAAATAGAATAGCTGAAGTAGCGATATCTTCTGAAGCCAGCAAGAGAGTCGCAAAATGTAAAATCTCCAAGCTTGGCCTAACAGCATCATTCATTCGACCCGCCTCAGATGTCTTTCGAATCAGCGAGGGGTGCTTTGGGCGGGTGATGATGAATGTTGGGCGTGATTGGCGCAAGGCCTTGCTCGGAACCTATCCTTAGTCGATTCGACGTACAGATTCGAGAAGTTTTCCTCCTCCGCGATTTCGACAGATAGCGAAGGAAGCAAGAACCATTCCCCGAAATCAAGCATCACCCAGAGCATCCGGCAATTATTACACAAGCTTAAGAAAGCAGGCACATTTGAAGGCACACCCACAAGATATCATCCAAACCCCTGGGGCCCTGGATGCGTGAGATTGTTCGACTAAATGAACCCTGCCATGATTGATCATGCCACCAAAACAGGGGATCCAATGAAGACATTTGGCCACACAAGCAGGTTCATCAGGGTGTGGAACAAGGCGGAGGCCGAATGAGAGCCAATCAGATACTAGAGAGTCCAATAAGACTAGCCAGAGCCAATCAAACCAGCAAGATCCCAAGACGTCACCCGCCTTAGAGAGCCAACGAAGACGATGGATGGCGTCTATCATGACCTCAATATCACCTTTCTCATTGCACAATCTTTTTCACCACCTCCCAAACCCCAATCCATGGACAACACCATGCTTCCAACCACTTCCAGCAACGTGAACCTCACAAATAAGGAGAACTTTCTTTCAACTGATGTGGTGATTCCATCCACTTATCGTCTGCAGCTTCTTCACTATTCCGATTCGGAAGCCGGATTTCTAGCGCCCCAGACAGCTCCCTATCTGGCGGCTTTGGTCGATGGCTTTGACAACACTCATGCCAACACCCTGATCCTTGCGGGCGGAGATAATTACATCGCCAGTCCCTTCCTGAATGGTGGCACCGACCTGAGTGTGCGTGATGAGCTGAATGCCGTCACGGGATCCAGCATCAATCTGGATGCCAGTACCAATCATCCAATTGCCGCTGTGGACATCGCCATCCACAGCGTGATTGGTGTGGAAGCGTCCACAATCGGGAACCACGAGTTTGACCTGGGCCCTCGAATTTTCAGGGATGCCTTCACGCCTGGTTCCGTCACCGGATGGGTTGGTGCCCAATTCCCCTACCTGTCGTCGAATCTCGACTTCAGCGCTGATGTGGATCTGCGACCACGCTTCAACAACACCACGACCTCAGCCGGACTGGAAGAAGCGTCGACGTTGAAAGGCAAGATCGTGCCCTCCTGCGTGGTGACAAAGAACGGCGAAAAGATCGGCCTTGTGGGTGCCACCACCCAACTCCTGGAACAAATCAGTTCCACCGGTGGTGTGGAAGTGAAGGGGTTCGCGGGGGATGGCGCGGAGCACGATGACATGGCCCTGCTGGCCAGCCAACTGCAACCCGTGATTGATGACCTGATCAGCCAGGGTGTGAACAAGGTGATCCTGATGGCCCACCTGCAGCTCATCACCAACGAAATGGCCCTGGCCCCCTTGCTGCGCGGGGTGGACATCATCCTTGCCGCGGGCTCCCATACCCGCCTGGGGGATGACAACGACCAAGCGGTGGCCTTCCCCAGCCATGCCGCCGACTTTGCCAACACCTACCCCCTGTTGACCGCAGGCGCTGATGGGGGCACCACCTTGATCGTGAACACAGACAACGAATACACCTACCTGGGTCGCCTGGTGGTGGATTTCGATGATCAGGGACGCCTCATCCCGGGCAGCCTTGATCCCAACCAGAATGGCGCTTATGCGGCCACAGCGGCCAACGTGGCGCGGGTGTGGAATGTCAGCGAGTCTGACTTGGCCACCACAGCCTTTGCGGAAGGCAGCAAAGGGGAAAACGTGCAAGACCTCACCAATGCGGTGCAGGCAGTGGTCAACAGCAAGGACGGTCAGGTGTGGGGTTACGGCAACGTCTATCTGGAGGGAGAAAGGGCCATCATGCGCAGCCAGGAAACCAACCTGGGCAATCTGACGGCCGATGCCAATCTCGCCTACGCGAAAAGCAAAGACCCGACGGTGGTGCTCTCCCTCAAAAATGGTGGTGGCATCCGTTCCCAGATCGGCTCCATTGATCCTTCAACCGGGGAGAAAAGACCAACAGCGGCCAACCCCTCTGCCAACAAGCCTGAAGGCGGCATCTCCACGCTGGACATCGAATACTCCCTGCGCTTCAACAACAGCCTCTCCCTGGTCACGGTGACCGCCAGCCAGCTCAAGAGCATGCTGGAGCACGGAGTCTCCAGTTATCCCAATCAGGGCCGGTTTCCTCAGGTGTCGGGGATGGCGTTCAGCTTTGATCCCAGCCGCCCTGAAGGCAGTCGGATCATCAATCTGACGATCGAAGATGCGGCCGGAAAAGATCTGGATTTGGTGGTGCGCAATGGTCAAATCCACGGCGACCCAAGCAGAACCTTTCGCATGGTGACCCTGTATTTCATTGCCGGCGGAGGGGATGGCTATCCAACGCCCACCGGGCCAGCCGCCAACCGGGTTGACCTCTACAACCCAGACGCGCCCCGCTCCGGTGCGGCCACCTTCTCAGGGGATGGCACCGAACAGGATGTGCTCGCGGAATATCTGGCCGCCACCCATGGCAGCCGCGAGACGGCCTACAACAAGGCCGATACGCCAACCACACTCGATCAGCGCCTGCAAAATCTTGCGGTACGCGGCGACAGCGTGGTGGATGCCGCCAACCTGTCCCTCAGCTCCCTGGCGGCCCAGAAGGCGGAAGGAAACATCGGCTCCACACCGTTCACCTTCACCGTCAATCGCACCGGCGATCCCTCCGGTTCCGTCAGCGTCTCCTGGGCTGTGACACCCGTTGGCCCCAACCCCGCCAACGCTCTCGACTTCGCCGGAGGAACCCTTCCCACCGGCACCGTCGTGCTCGCGGCAGGGCAGACCAGCCAACAGATCACGGTGAACGTCATCGGCGACAGTTCCCTTGAAAACGACGAAACCTTCGCCGTCTCCCTGGCCAGACCCGTCGGCGCTTCCCTGGTGGAGGGCTCCTCCAGCGCCGCGGGACGCATCGTGAACGATGACGTCCCCACACCCCCCACCACCTCCTTCAGCAAGAGCGCGGACATCGTGGAAGAGGGAGGCGTGCTGACCATCGGTGTGACCACCACCAATGTGGCGCCCGGCTCACAGCTCTTCTGGCAATTCAGTGGGGCGAGGATCACAGCGACGGACTTCAGCGATGGCAACCTCAACGGCTCAAGCCTGATCGGTCTCGATGGCCGCGCCAGCTTCAGCAAAGCCATCGCCGCCGATGGTCTCATCGATCCCGATGAAACTCTGGAGCTGCGGTTCTACAGCGATGCGGCCCGCACCCAGCAGGTGGGAAGCCTCCTGAGTGTCACCCTCAAGGAACCCAGCCTGGCGGGCGTCACAGACGAGAGTGACATCATCACCGGCTCCAACGCCTCCGAACTCATCAGCGGAGTGCCAACGAACTCCGCCCGGCGCGGCAGAGGCTCTCTCGATCGGCTGACCGGTGGGGAGGGCAATGACCTCTTCCTGTTGGGAGATGCCATCGGACGCTTCTACGACGATGGCACGTCAGGCCTTGGCAGCACGGATCTGGCACTGATCACCGATTTCAGCACGGGAGACAAAATCCAACTGCATGGCAGAAGTGCGGATTACAGGTTGGTCAGCGGTCGGCACAACCGCATCGCGGGAGTGCGCATCGATGCGATAGCACCAGGCGGGCCAGAAACCATCGGTTTTGTTCATGGAGCCACCCTGACTGCCTTGAATCTGGCTGATGCAACTCAATTCACTTTCGTCTGACCCATTCACCTTCCTCCGGCTCACTCACCATGTTCACCTCTCTTCGTGTCGCGGCCGTTGCCATTCTGAGCACAGCTGCCCTGCCTTTTCTTTCTGCCAACCCAGCTTCGGCTGTGGTGGTCTACGTCGGCGGCAACTCCTATGACGTCACCACGTTGAATACCACCTATGAGGCCAGCACAAACTTGTTCCAGGGTCCTCCAACCGGGATGATGCCCTGGTGGGGGAATGATCTTCTCGCCTCAGAGTTTGCCGCTCAGGTTTACGACTCCCTGGGCTCTGGCTGGGATGCCGATTACGGACCTGTCTTTGCCCATGGTCAGTCCGTTGGCCAGGTGTTGGGTCTTGCCCAATCGATCACCGATCCTCTCGACCAAATTGATGTGACACCCGCCACCAACACCACGGTGACGTATGCCATTGCCACCTCCCCGGTGCCTGGCCCGCTGCCCCTGGTTGGCGCCGCCGCAGCCCTGGGTTGGTCTCGACAGCTGAAAAAGCGCATGGAGAAGCGTTAACGGCAACTGGCTTGCATGAAGGCCATGGCCGGTTTGCGCTTTGAGGCACCACCACAAACGTTGGTGCTGGAAAGCCCATGGGAACCGGCCATCTGTGCCCTCCTGATCGTGATCCGCCTGGATTGATGGTCTGCTCATCGCTGATTGGGCTCATCAAGGGCATCACCCGCCTGGTGGTGCCCATCGTGAATCATCAGCTGGATCGGCCCTGGTCTCTGCGGCACCCCCCGTCGGTTCGGCCGGCCCCGCGGGCCCCCCTGATCCCGGCGCCCGCGAGCACACACCATCGCGCGGGCCGCTGTCTCCCGGAAGAAGGGCAGCGCCAACATCCGCGTCGCTGAACTCACCGCCTTGCCTCTGCCGCGACTCGGCCCCCAGAGAAGACCGCCGACCGGATCGGCCATCACGTGGCCTTCGAACACCACCGGAGCCAATGGGATCATCGCTCCCTTGGCGCCAGGGATGGGCACGCGCGTGGAGAAATCCAGCCCGCGCCTCTTGTTCTCCGGGGCAAGATGTTGAGGATCAGAAAGCCACTTCAGACGGCAGCCATCGATCATTTAAGCTAATTCATAGTTCCAAATTCTTTGTTGCCGAGGCATGAACTTTGTTGATGGCCAGATTCAGGTGGCGTCGTTCCTGACGGTCACCCTGGGGATCTTGGTTCTGTTTCTCGGCAAGGCGCTCAACAGACATGTTCGCTTTCTGCGCGACTTCACGATCCCCGAGCCTGTCAGTGGGGGCCTGTTGGTGGCGCTGGTGATCGCCCTGCTCCATGGCGCCTTCGGCCTGGACATCACCTTCGGCATGAGGGCCCGCGATCTGCTGCTGGTCTATTTCTTCACGACGGTGGGCATGAACGCCAGCTTCGCTGACCTGCGCCGCGGCGGCCGCGCCCTGGTGGTGCTGCTGGCCCTGACGATCGGCCTGATGCTCGCCCAGAACGCCCTTGGCCTCACGCTCGCCCGCTGGACCGGCCTGCCCCCCGCCTCAGGGCTGCTGGCGGGCACGGTGTCGCTGATCGGCGGCCATGGCACCACCATCGCCTGGGCACCCCGGTTCGCCGCCGACCACGGGGTCAGCAACGCCCTGGAGATCGGCATCGCCTCCGCCACCTTTGGCCTGATTCTCGCCAGTGCCAGCGGCGGCCCCATCGCCCGCTTCCTGATCAGCCGCCATCGCCTGAAAGCAGCCACCGGCAGCAAAACCAGCGCGGCAGCGTTCCAACAAGACCCCCAACCGGCCCATGCCGAAGGCGGCCCCCTTTCCCTTGCGCCCCAACCGGCCGCTCCGCCGACGGGCAACGAATCAAGCCAAACCATGAGCTCTGATGAGGTGTTGGGAGCGGTGCTGGCGATCAACATCTGCATCATCTCCGGCTCCATCCTGCAGGAATTGATTCGGGAGCGGGGCCTCTTTCTGCCATTGTTTGTTCCCTGTCTGATTGTGGGCATCCTGCTCAGCAATCTGTTGCCCCAGGCGATCGGTCGCTTCCGCCTCCACTGGCCGTCCCGCACCCCCGCCCTCAACCTGATAGCCGAGTTCTCCCTGGGTGCCTTCCTGGCGATGTCGCTGATGACGATTCAGTTCTGGACCTTGGTGGATCTGGCGGGCCCGCTTCTTGTGATCCTCATCGCCCAGTTTGCGCTGGCCCTGCTGCTCAATCTCTTCCTGGTCTTCCCCCTCCTCGGCGGGGGCTATGACGCCGCTGTGATCGCCGCCGGCTTCATGGGCTTCACCCTGGGCTCCACCCCCACCGCCATGGCCAACATGACCGCCGTCACCCAAAAGTTCGGCCCCTCCCCGAAAGCCTTCATCGTGCTGCCCCTGGTCTCAGCCTTCTTCATTGACCTGTTGAATGCGGTGATGATTCCTTATTTTCTCCAGCGGGTTTGATGGAGCGAAAGACCAGGGGCGGGCCCGGGGTCTGGCG
>JBKDTB010000159.1:0-3382 GCA_046340515.1 Cyanobacteriota bacterium
GACAACGGCAGCCTGAAGATCACGAAGACCGGCAATGCTGATCTCCCCCTGGCCCACGGCCAGAAGGCACTGCTCACCATGGATGTATGGGAGCACGCCTACTACCTGGATTATCAGAATCGCCGCCCGGATTACATCACCACCTTCCTCGACAAGTTGGTGAACTGGGAGTTTGTGGCTGCCAATCTGGCCACCGCCTGAGTCTTGAGTTTCTGACTGGTTATCAGCCCGCGTCGCCTTCCGCGTCGCGGGCTTTTGTTTGTTCTTCCCGCCAGGATTCATCGATGTTTGTGCTCAGCAAGCTGCTCCCGTTGCTGGTGTTGCCCCTGGGGGTGGCGCTGCTGCTGTTGGTCTGGGGGCTGGGCCGTCGGCGGTGGACGCCCGTGAAGGGGGCCTTTGCCGTGCTGTGGGTGATGGCCACGCCCCTGACGGCCCAGGGGCTCTGGCGACTGATCGAGCGTCCGTGGCAGCCGCTGCGGCCAGACACCATGCCCACCGCCGCGGCCATCGTGGTGCTCGGAGGCGGCCGCCATCCGGCGCCGGGGCCCCTGCGGCGGTCGGAGTGGATGGATGCGGATAGGTTCTTCGGCGGCCTGGAGCTGTATCGGGCGCGCCGGGCGCCCCTGCTCCTCTTCACCGGCGGTGCCCTGTCGCTGCAGCCAGGCGTGCCGACGGAAGGGGACGCGCACCGTCAGGCAGCCCTCGCGCTGGGACTCCCTCCCCGCGCCCTGGCCGTCACCCCCTTCGTGCGCAACACCGCCGAGGAAGCCCGCGCCGTGGCGGCCCAGTTGCCTCGGGGCAGCCGCGTGTTGCTGGTCACCTCCGCCTTCCACATGGCCCGCGCCCGCGCCCTGTTTGCCCGCCAGGGGCTCGACGTGGTGCCCTACCCGGTGGATTTCCAATCTCGCGGCGCATGGGCAGGATCCGTGTGGAAGGATTTTCGTTCCTGGTTCCCCACCGCCGATGGACTGGAGAGCAGCAGCCGAGCTTTGCGGGAGGCGCTAGGGCGGTTGATCTATCGGAGTTAGGGGGGCGAAGGATCGGTAGCCCATAGACAAGACGTTCACTTGGTGTGGTGAACTCAGCCCCTCTTCCAGCCTGCTCCCGATCAGGGACCATGGACTTCGAGATGGGAAAGTCAAGGCATCGCACAGGGGTCCCTCGCTGAGGGCTGCTCCGTGGCGTTGGCTGGATCCGTTGCTGGGGTTTGGGCGGCGGCCTCAGGAGGGGTTGGATCTGATGGTTGGTCATGGTGCGGAAGATTGATTCAACCCAGCAACATCGAGGTTCAGATGAAGCCCTGTGATTGAAAGCTGAATGCCGGGCTCCCCCCTCGTCGAAGCCAAGATTGAGATGCGCATCGGATTGCATCAAAGCGCCATTGCCGGTCCCCAGGATCGTGACAGTCGCCAGGTTGATTCCTTCATTGCGATATCGTCGATCAAAGAAGTGCTTCGCCAGTTCACCGCAGTCGACCTCATACACCTCGACGCCAAGGATAGGCCAACATCATGCACCCATCCCATGTAGAAAGACCAAGACCAAACCTTATCAGGATCCGGCAGCAGGGTGACATCCAGGCCGGCACTTTGTGAATGCTCGTTGCTTCCAGCAGGGCTGGCTCTCTTGCTCCCTTGGCGGGCAGCTCAGGACGCGATGCTTCAGGAATTCCTCCTGGCGCATGAAACGGTAACTGGCGACTCTGAACCCACAGACACTCCATCCTCAGCGAGAATCGACGCGATGACTCTCAATATCAGAGCGGCAAAGCGTGAATGATTCCCTCTTGCCGGCACCTACTGACGCCCAACCTCCGCGAATCAATGCACATGCAAAAGAGCCAAAACCATGCGCACATCCTCTCCAGAAGCAGCCCCACATGCTCTTTTCACTCCGCCTCTTAGATCAGGTCCTGATCCAGAGATCAAAGCTGGTCAAACATTTTTGAGAGCATGAGCAGCATGGCCGCTTCCGTAAGGGACCGCCGCTCCTTCTTCTCCAGCTCAGGCTTATGCCGTCTCATCTCTTGCGGCTGCTCCTGGGTGATTCGCACGGGTGGTCGCGCTGATCAACCTTCCGCACTGCATCAGGGACAGGTGCATCCTCAGCGCCCAGGCGGCTGCTGGCCCCCTTGTTTCAGATCCAGACCTCGTTCCCGGAAAAACATCCAGGCTCGGGTGCGCTCAGCCCCCGTCACGACGGCCAGCTTTTCTCCAGTGCGCCACGACTTGGGGTGGCGAGCTTGTGGCGCCCACCCATAGACCCTGTTCTTTGCACGGGCTGCACCAGTTGTCAAGGTTCTCCGTGGTGCCCCCGCCCGAGGGCGGACCTTCTCGGGAACGATCAGGTGTTTTGAAGGGCTGATCCGCAGCAGGCGGCCGGCTTGCCGCAGAGCGTCGTCATTGGGCGGGTTCATCGTCGGGTTGGCCCCACTGATGGACGGGTCAGGACAAGTGGTCTACGCTGCTGATGGCTAGGGCTGGATAAGAGATTTGTGGCTGGCAAGAAATGAGCTGTCAGGATTTGAAGACTTTGCTACGGCCCCACAGCAGAAGAAAGCACCGGGTCGATGAAATGACCTCCCCAGCCAGCCAGCCAGCGAGGCAGGACAGGATTGGCCGACCATGGATCTAGCAGAAATTCCAATAATGTAGCCAAAAGCACTGTGCGCAGCAATTTTCCACTGCTGCCATGGTCTATTGTGGCAAAGAGAAAAAAGCTATCGCCGCTCTATCGAATAATTTTTTCCCAGTACTCAATGATCAACCAATTTGAATCTTTAATTCTCACATCTTCCTGGCCAGCAAGTTTTTCTTTTGACATTTTCCCATCTGCAACAACGCCGACTTCAACTTCTTCTTGCCTGATGGTGATACATGGACGCGAACAACCGTCTGCATGCGCACACACCCCAGTGAAAGCGTATAGCAGCTAGCATAAGGAGGTATGATTTGTTCTATACACAGCTTTCAACAAGTCCACCCTTTGACCAGGAAGGATGCTTGACCTTTCTTCCCAGATCCCTATCATACTGCCGAGCAGACAACCATGTTTTGCCATCCAACCTCCGCATGAACCAGCGCCTAGCCTGTTCCATCTACAATGTAAGGAATGTCACGGTGAGCTTATTTTGCCCACAATTATGACGATAAACAATCCCATAGAGAGACAACAACAAGACACGTCATGTCATAAAAATAAGATAGGCGTGCAATCCATCCTGACAATCTACACTGTAGCTATCCGTAACTCGCCAATTTAACTATGGAAGACTATCAATTCTTTGGTCAAGTATTTAGTCACAAAAACCAAAAGGTATTTCCACCATTTTATGCGTTCCGATCTGATGAGCTGTGGTCAAATCCATATCTTGAAGAATTAA
>JBKDTB010000160.1:0-4003 GCA_046340515.1 Cyanobacteriota bacterium
TGATCGGGTCGTAGGTGAGGGGAGTGATGGCACCAGTGGCGTGCAAGCCATAAAAGAGGAGCTTGCGAGCTGGCCGTCGGCCGGAGGCATCGGAGAGTTGGGGCAAGAGGTCTTCCGCCACCAGATCGAGCGCGGCGCTCACCTGCGCGTTGTCTTGGTCCGGATGGCAGGTGAGTTGAAAATCAATGCCAGTGGCATTGTGTTGGATGGCGAGGGCGGCGAGGGAGGAGCGGCCAGCGGCGTCCAGGTCCAACCTGCTGAGGATTGAAAGATTGGTGCCGGGGCTGAGATCGGCATTGAAGATGGTGACGGGGATGGAGTTGCTGATGGCCAGCGTGAAGGCGGCGGATGGGCCTGTGCTGCCTGGCAGGGACGGATCGGCGGCGGAAACGTTGACGCTGTAGGAGGATTTTGTCTCGTGGGACAGCCTGGTGCCGGCCTTGAGGAAGAGCGCCGTTCCTTCCACCTCGACGGAAGCGGCATCAACCCCCGATAGGGTCACAGTGTTGGTGCCGAGGGCGTCGTCAGTGATGGCGATGTCGGCAACCCGGACGCGATTGGCGGTGGAGCGGGTTTCCGGGAGCGTGCTGGTGATGTTGTTGAACGCCACGGCGCTGGGCGCCTCGTTCACATCGCTGACGCTGAGGTTGTACGCGGTGGTCACGGGCGGAGCGTCGGGCCGATTGCCGTCGCTCACGGAAACCGTCACCGCATAGTTGGCCTTGGTCTCGTAGTCCAGCGCCACACCGGCCTTGAGAAACAGCGCCGCGCCCTCCACAACAAATGCGGCGGCATCAGGGCCGCTGAGGCTGATGGTGGTGCTGGCCGGCGTGTCGCCGCTGATGAGGGTGGCCGACAGCCGGATGGGGCTCGCTGTGGAGGTGTTCTCCGGCAGCGTGCTGGGGAAGTCGTCATTGCTGATCGTGCCGATGACCGCAGTGGTGGTGCCCACGGTGTAACCGCTGCCGGGGATAAGGGTGAGCGCCACGGTTTCGTCGGCTTCGCTGGTAGTGTCGGCGGTGGGATCGACCGTGACGGTGGCGGTGGAGGAGCCAGCGGCAAAACTGATGGTTTTGGTGGTGCCAGTAGTTGGAATTCCTGTGTAGTCTGCGGCCTCTGTTGAGGTGGCCACGGGCAGGGCCGTGCCTGCCACGCTGTAGTTCACCGTCAGGGGACTGGTGGTGGGGCCGGTGCGGGTGAAGGTGTAGATCAGGTTGCTGGGGCCATCTTCTGAAAGGCCTGCGATGGGAGAGAGCGCCAGGGTGATGACCGGCTGAGCAGGCGTTTCATCAAGTCCCATGGCTTTTAGCAGTTCGACTTCAGCTTTGGCTTTGGCACTGCCTGTTCGTTGAACTTCGGCTTGCTTAAACAGTAAATCTGCGCGATTCAAGGCCTTGTCTCCGTTATAGTCAAACAAGGTAATTGCAATTTGCTCTTGCTATTCTTTGGTTTCAAATATGTTACCCCCTACAACAGTACTTCTCACCAAGTTAAGCTGGTTAGTGAATTTTTCTCTTTCTGGGGTGCCTGGGAGGGCTAAACTAGCCTGTTGTCTCACAAAAGATTCGTCAAGTTGATCAAATTTACCATCTCCACTATAATCTAACGCCAAGGTGCCATTGGCCACACTGGGATTCGCTAGATTTTTATGTTGTTCAGCGATTAAATAATTTACCGCTTTCGTCACGGGCACATAGGCCCCTTCGGGGAGATCAAACAGAAGACGGTCGTCAGTGAAAGGGTTGGCGAAAGCCACGACCTGGAGATTGTTGTCAGGGCCATCAAAGTCCACGCCAGTGCTGTCACTGCCGAAAGAGAGATCGCCCCATGTGACCACAGAGCCATCGCTGCGCAGCGCCGCAAAAGCCCCTCCATTAGAGACCTCATAGCGCGTTCTTCCAGGGTACGCAGCCGGTATCGGCGTGCTGATCACCGTCGTCGCCCGCTCCACCACGAGCTTTTGCACCCCCACATCCACGAGGCCACAGTCGTCCTCAGCAAGTAGGCGTTCGCGCTCCTGGGCTGTGATCGCACCATCACGTTGGAGCAACAGCGCAAACAGCTCCCCTTCATCACCAGCCGTATCTGTGGTGTTGAGCGCCCCATCCAGGTAGTGGCCCGGCTCTTCGGTGAGAACCGCCAACGCTTCATGCTGAGGGGCGCTGCGCAGCCAGTCGTCGTTGAGATAAATCGTTCCTGTGCTGGACGCATAGGCCCCGTGCGCGCCCGCCATGGCGTTTGCGGGCACCGCCTCCACTGGCGGCAAACCGCTGAAATCACCGGCTGCCCACTGCCCCACCAGCTCCTGCAGCGCCGCCGATCCGCCGGGGAGTTTCAGTGCCTCTTGCGCGGCTTTGCTGATCGCTCCATTGCAAGACCACTGGCCGAGCTGATGTATCCAGACTTGCCGCAAGGCATCGGGGAGTAATGGCATTGACGAGAGCCTGGCTTAGAGGTAAGAGAGGAGCTTGGAATAAGCATAAGACAATAGGGCTTCGCCGAGGCAGCTGCGAATGCATTGCGTTGACAAGCTGACATAGCACTGATCTGCCGTTTCCGGGGCAGACGGCATACGCAATGCCAAAGCTCCTGACTCGCGCGGAGTGCCAGCGCCCCCATTGTCTTATTATAGGATGCCTTTGCATTCTGCATTCTTGTGAACAGGGGGGGCTTGGTCTGGTCCGAATGACTCCGCTCAGCGGCGGGAATTAATTTATTGACGTGACACTTAATCCTTGGCCTTGCCGCTGAAGCAGAATGTTGTGTAGCGATTAACTTATACGGCCTATAGAATGATCATGGATAATACAGAGGCCTGTGACGCTCTCTGCTCGGCTGCGCTGGGCGTGGCGATCTGCCAGGCCGGCTATGCCACCGGTGAGATCCATGTGTGGGCCCTCCTTGAATGGCTGTTGGATGAGCTGGATCTCCATCGGATGCTCTTCCAATCTGATGCCCTGCCAACCCAAAAATGTTTTTCAGCAGCTCAAGGCGGAGGGGCTGGCTTCCTCCTGTCCATTAAGCCCAACCAACGGACCCTGCACCGCCAGATCCAGTGTCAATTCAAGGGCAAACGCCAGATCCATTATCGCGCTATGGATCACAAGACTAGCCCTGACCATGCACCTCTCTCTGACCAGACTTTGTGCAAATGCATAAGCATTGCTTCGATTTGTGATAGACCGCTGGCGCATTGAGGGGTGGCACTGGATACGCAACATTCATCTCCACGAAGACGCCCACGGCTACCGAGGCAATAGCGCTGGCGTCCTGGACAGTCTGAGGAATGCGTCGTTGAACTTGTTATGATTCGCTGAGTTTTGATTGTTTTTTGCTCTGGCATGCAAAGCATGATTTACGCCATTGCTGAGCTGGTGGCGATGGCACGGCGACAGCCTTGTCAAGCAAGCTGCTGATACTTTTAATCAGCCCTGACATCCATTCGTTCTGGCCCTTGCTCTGTCCCGACTTGCGGCTGATGGGATCCTGACCCCACCCCAGCGCGGACCGCTTGCATGACCGCCAGCGACAAATTGTTCTATTGGTTGTTCCAGAACCACCCCGATCGAGTCCTGGAGCTGCAACGCGATCTGCCGCCTGAGGCCAACGGCTGGCGGTTTTCGGCTCCCGTGGTGAAAGAACGGGAACACCGCCTGGATGGTCTGTTTCAACCGCCCGCAAGCCAACCGGATCTGCCTGTGGTGCTCCTGGAGGCCCAGATGGGGGCGGATGGCAAGTTTCTGCGGCGTCTTTACGCCCAAAGCGCCCGACTGGTGGAGCAGGACGTGGAGATCGAACATTGGCGTGTGGTGGTGATCTGCCCCCACCGCCAGCTCAATTTCGGCAGCCCCGTCGCGGTGGCGGAGTTTGTGCGAGAGCGTGTGCATTGGGTGGAGCTGCTGCCCGCCGCCAAGGATCCCTCGGCGCCTCCGCTGCTGCGGGCGCTGGCCTTGCTGGTGCAGCCAGAGGAGGAGATTTCCGCCAGCAGCGCCGCCATCCAGGC
>JBKDTB010000161.1:0-3896 GCA_046340515.1 Cyanobacteriota bacterium
CACGCCCTTTGTGGTGGCCCGCGACGGGGAGGAAGCCCGGCGCAAAGCGGAGGAGGCTTACGGCGCCACGGGCCGGGAGCTGCGGCTGGAGCAGGATCCCGACGTGCTCGACACCTGGTTCTCCAGTGGCCTCTGGCCCTTCTCCACCCTCGGCTGGCCGGGGGAGCCGGGCCAGCCCGACCCTGCCGATCTGGCCACCTGGTATCCCACCAGCGTGCTGGTGACCGGCTTCGACATCATCTTCTTCTGGGTGGCGCGAATGACGATGCTGGCGGGCGCCTTTCTGCCCGAAGCCGGCCCCCCCTTCCGAGATGTCTACATCCATGGCCTGGTGCGGGATGAGACCAACCGCAAGATGAGCAAATCCGCCGGCAATGGCATTGATCCGCTCCTGCTGATCGACCGTTACGGCGCCGATGCCCTGCGCTTCGCCCTGGTGCGGGAAGTGGCGGGCGCCGGCCAAGACATCCGCCTCGACTACGACCGGGCAAGCGACACCTCCGCCACGGTGGAGTCGGCGCGCAACTTCGCCAACAAGCTCTTCAACGCCTCCCGCTTCGCCCTGATGAACCTCGGCGGAGAAACACCCGCCACCCTGGGCGCCCCCGATCCAGAGGTGTTGCGGCAGGAGGGTCGCCCCCTCCAACTGGCCGATCGCTGGATCCTCTCCCGCCTGGCCCGCGTCAACCGCGAAACGGCCGAGCGCTACGGCTCCTACGCCCTCGGCGAGGCGGCCAAGGGCCTCTGGGAATTCGCCTGGAACGAAGTCTGCGACTGGTATCTGGAGCTGATCAAGCGCCGCCTGCAGGTGTCCGGCGATCTGGAGGGGGCGGCCCGGGAGGCGGCCCTGGCGGATCAGCGCACCGCCCGGCAGGTGCTCGCCAAGGTGCTCAGCGACCTCCTGCTCCTGCTCCACCCCCTCCTGCCCCACCTGACGGAGGAGCTGTGGCATGGCCTCACCGGGGCCCCTGCCGAGACATTCCTGGCCCTGGCGTCCTGGCCGGCGGTCGACGATGCCGCCCTGGACGACGACCTGGAGGCGTCGTTCGCTGAGTTGATCGAGGCGATCCGGGTGGTGCGCAACCTGCGGGCGGTGGCCGGGTTGAAGCCCGCCCAGGCGGCCCCGGTGCGCTTCATCACCGGAAGACCCCCGCTGGGCGCCCTGCTGGCGCAAGCCTGCGCCGACATCACCGCCCTGACGCGGGCCGCGGAGGTCACCGTGTGGAGCCCCGGGGAGGCGGAGGCGGCCTCGGCGCAAGGCGATGGAGGCGGACCGGCCCTGGCGGGGGTCTGCGGGGAGCTGCAGGTGGTGTTGCCGATCGAGGGCCTGGTGGATCTCAACGCCCTGCGCACTCGCCTGGAGAAGGACATCACCAAGGCCGAGAAGGAGATCAAAAGCCTCTCCGGCCGTCTCGCCAACCCCAATTTCGCCAGCAAGGCGCCCGCCGAAGTGGTGGCGGAGTGTCGGGCCAACCTGGCCGAGGCGGAAGCGCAGGCGGAGCTGGCCCGCAAGCGGCTGGCGGATCTGGCCTGACGGAAGGCCCCACTCAGTCGGCCAGCGCCTGCCCGCGGATTTCGATATCAGTGTTCGCTGCCGCACGCTCTGGATCCCAAAAGCCACAGCTCGCGAACAGGCTTCATCCGGCGGATGGCGGGTGCGATTTCGGGGAACCTTGGCGCGATGGATCAGGAGGTGGAGTCAATCGTGGCGCCGTTCTGTACACGGTTCTTCGGGCAGGGGCCGGCCCGTGTCTGGAGGACCATGCCCATTCGTTAATCTCGTCCCAAACCCCCTGCCCCCATGGACGACACCCTGCTCCTCACCCTCGCCCTGGAGGGCGCCGGGGAGGGAAGCGCACAGGAGCGACAGGCGGTGGAGGCTTTCATCGCCGGACTGGTGGCCGATCTCAACGGGCTGGAGGCGGTGCGGGCGAGCACGGTGTCAGAGGAAGGGGCCGAGCCGGGCAGCAAAGGGTTGGGGCCGCTGCTGCTGGGGGTGTTGACGGCGGAGGTGCAAGGGGAGCTGGTGGCGGTGAGGGTTGTGCGACATCTCTGCGGCAGGGTGGGCGAACAGCCCCACAACGTGCGATTGAAGATTGAGAGCAAAGGCAGTGATGGGGCGGGGGTGAGTGTGGAGCTGGAGGGAACCTCCCGTGATCCGGAAGCCCTGCGGAGCCTGATGGCGGAAGCGGAGGGCGTGGTGCGGCGGTTGCGGTGAAATGGCAGGCAGACACGCGCTCCTGATCGGGATCAGTGCCTACGGGGAGGGACTGGAGCCCATCCCCAGCGCCCGCCTGGATGTGGAGGCCCTGCGGGAGGTGTTGCAGGATCCGGAGCTGGGAGGTATTCCGCCGGAGCAGGTGCGCGTGTTGATCGATCCGGAGCGCACGGGGATGGAGATCGAGATCGAAAGCTTTTATGCGAATAAGGAACCGGATGACCTGCTGCTGCTTTATTTCTCTGGCCACGGCTTTCGCGATGAGGGCGATCGACAACTTCTCCTGAGCACCCGACAGAGCACACGGGTCTCCAAGAATGGCCAAAGCCGTGTGCAACGGGCCACAACACTTCCCGCCAGCCTTGTGCGCCGCCACATGGAGGAAAGTTTCTCGCAGCGACAGGTGGTGATTCTGGATTGTTGTTTCAGCGGCTTTTTTGCCGAGGGGATGAAGGCCAAGGACGCGGGCACCCTGGAGATTGAAGCCATGCTCGGCGGCAAGGGACGGGCGGTGCTCACCTCTTCGGATGCGATCGAAACATCCCGTGCGCCGGCAGAGGGGGAGGGCCTCTCGCTGTACACCCGCTTTCTGGTGGAGGGCATTCAAACCGGCGCGGCGGATCGCCTTGGTCGGGGCTATCTGGAGGCGGAGGATTTGCACCATTACGCCAAGGCACGCGTGTTGGAGGTGGCTCCGACCATGACACCGCAGTTCATTCGCACTGAAAAAGGGGATCGCATTCGGGTGTGCCAGGTGCGGCGCGATCCGACCGTGCGCTACCGGCAGAAAGTGCAGGAGCTGGCGGAGAAACGGCAGGGCAAAATCATTCGGGCCGGTCGAGCGATGCTGCAGGCTCTGAAAACCGAGCTGGGGCTCAACGATGAAACGGCCAAACGGATCGAGTCGGAAGTGTTGCAGCCTTTCCGCGACTATCAAACAAAGTTGACCTCCTATCGGGAGGCCCTCCAGGAGCATCTCACCGATCTCCCGGCGGGGGAGGGATTAACGGAACAGGATCGAGAGGAATTCCAGGAGTTGTCGAAACAGCTCAAACTACGCCCCAGTGATGTGGCCAGCATCCATCTGGAGATGGAGATAGAGATTCCTGTTGGCGAGGCCCTCATCATGGAAGCTGGAGGGGGATCAGAGCCGGCGAGGATCCAAGACACTCCGGCGGAGAATGTGGCCAAGGAACATCCGCAAAACTCCGGGAACGGCAGCCCCCGTTTGTTGACATTCACCAGCCAGCAGGGAACGGTTGTAAGGGAAGGAGCGCAATGGCGACTTCAAAAAGAACCGCTCACTGTCGTTGGGCATGAAGAGACCTTGGCGGAGGGAATCTCGCTTCGGATGATTCAAATTCCAGAGGGCAACTTCCAGATGGGATCGCCCGAGACAGAGGCAGAACGCTCGGAGGATGAAGGACCGCAACACCGCGTGGAGCTGAAGAGTTTTTATCTGGGGCAAACGCCAGTCACCCAGGCCCAATGGCAGGTGGTGGCAAGCTGGCCGAGACAGGAGCGGGAGTTGGACCCCAACCCCTCCCGTTTCAAAGGTCCAAATCGACCGGTGGAGCAGGTGAGCTGGGAGGAAGCGATGGAATTCTGCCGCCGCCTCAGTGGGCGCGGTGCACTGCGCTATACGTTGCCCAGCGAAGCCCAGTGGGAATATGCCTGC
>JBKDTB010000162.1:0-7551 GCA_046340515.1 Cyanobacteriota bacterium
GATCCGGAAGGGCCGATCACCCTGCCCACGGCCTTGGCCAGTGAGCAGGTCGACTACGAGGGGGAGCTAGTGGTGGTGATCGGTCGCCGTTGCAAGAACGTGAGCCGCGACGAGGCCCTGGCGGTGGTGGCGGGCTTCACCTGCGGCAACGACGTCAGCGCCCGTGACTGGCAGAAGCAGTGGGGCGGCGGCCAGTGGTGCCGCGGCAAAACCTTTGACACCTTCGCGCCCCTGGGCCCGGTGCTCGTGCCCCCCGCCGAGCTCCCCAACCCCCTGGCCCTCGGCCTGCGCACCACCCTCAACGGCGCGATTGTTCAAGACGGCAACACAAGCGACATGATCTTCGACGTGCCGTCGCTGATCGCGTTTCTCAGCGGCAGCACCACCCTGCTCCCAGGCACGGTGATCTTCACCGGCACGCCCGAGGGGGTGGGAATGGCGGCCACCCCACCCCGCTGGCTGCGGCCGGGGGATGTGGTGAGCGTGGAGATCGAGGGGATCGGCAGCCTCACCAATCCGGTGGTGGCGGAGGGTTGGTAAGGGGAACGGCGAACGGCCTCATTCGCCACCCTGCAGCTCATGCGCCGCCCTGCAGCTGTTGCAGCCTGGGGGCAAACCACGCTTCCCATTCCTGGCAGGCGGCGGGTTTGTTCGAGGCCTCCAGCGCCATCAGGATGGCTTGGCCCCGGGAGAGATGGGCCATCCTTTCGGACACGGGCAGTCCATCGTCCAGGGCACCGAGTTTCGCGCAGGCCAGCGCCACATCCAAGGCCCACTGGGGATGGGCCGGCTCGCGGTTGGCCAGCTGGTCGCTGATCGCCAGAGCCCGTTGGTAGGCGTCCACCGCGCCACCAAGGTCGCCTTGCGCCACCAGCCCATCGCCGATCTTGCCGTGGCAGATGGCGCGATCGCGTTGCCATTGCGCGTTGGTGGGATCGCGCCTTGCCAGGCCTTCGGCGATGGGGAGGCCGGCCTGGAATGCGGCAAGGGCCGCGGGCTCGTCTCCCTGGGCCTGCAACAGATCGCCGATCTTGATGCAGCTCACGAAACGATCCCGCTGCCAGTCGGTGTTGGCGGGATCTCGGGCGACCAGGGTCTCTCGGATGGCGAGGCTGGCCCCATAGGCTTCCTGGGCGGCGGCCCGATCGTTCTGCCCCAACCGCCCATCGCCAACCTTGTCAAGACTCACCGCGCGGTCGCGCTGCCACTGCTGATTGGCCGGATCCCGTTGGGTCAGGCTGTCGCGGATGGCCAGACTTGCCTCGTAGGCCGCCAACGCCCCATCGGGATCACCCTGCGCCATCCGCCCCGCGCCCAGCTTTTCCAAGGCCACCGCGCGGTCGCGCTGCCACAAGGTGTTGGTTGGATCCCGCTGGACCAGATGGTCGCGGATGGCCAGGCTCGCCTCGTAGGCGGCCATGGCTGAAGCCCGCTCGCCTTTCGCCATGCGCCCATCGCCCAGCTGTTCCAGGCTCACCGCCCGGTCGCGCTGCCACTGGCCGTTGGCCGGATCCCGCTGGACCAGACGGTCGCGGATGGCCAAACTCGCCTCATAGGCCATCAAGGCCGCGGTTGCATCGCCTTGGAGCATGTACACCTTGCCGAGACGCTCCTGGCTGAGGGACAGATTCCGCTGCCATTCGCCATGGGCCGGATCCCCCTGAACCAGGCGTTCATCCAACGCCAGTGCCGCCTGGTAGGAGGCCAGGGCCCCGGGGACATCGCCCAGGGAAACGAGCACGTCGCCCAGCCCCTTATGGCCTCGACTTTCCTGGCGCGGCTCCCCGAGGGTGGCGCCCTGGTGGATCAGGGTCTCAAACACCCCCCGGGCCCGGGCCAGATCGCCCCGGCTGATCCAGGCATAGCCCAGTTCCCACAGCGCATCGAAGTCCTCTGGCCAGGCCTCCAGGGCCCGTTGCAAGAACCGCAGCGCCTTGGTCAGATCCCCCCGCACGAGGGCCAGGTTGGCAATGTGGCGAGCGGCGTCCGCTTCCCGCCTCCGCTCGTAGGCCAACTGTTGCTCAGCGGCTTGCCGAAGCCGCTGGCTGGCCTCCCATTCCTCCTCAAACGACTGCTCCGCCAGCAGCGTATGGCCGGCGGCCAGGGCCGAAAGGGCGGCCTTGAGGGCTGGTCGCTCCGTCTGCTCAGCCCCCGCCACCCGCTGGAGCAAGCCTTCGAGGGCCTGGGCTTCACCCTCTGCGCCCGTGGGGGAGGGCAGCCCCCCCCCACGGGCCCGGCTGAGCCCCTCCCGGGCGCCCGCCATCAGCTCCATCCACTCCCGCAGCTCCGGGTTCACGGCCAAGCCCGTGGCGGTGGCCAGTGCCTCAATCAGGCGAAGAGTGTCTTCATCCCACCCCATTTCACTGAGGGCCAGAACGTTCCAATCGGCGAGCAACGGTTGCAGGCTCGCGGGCAATTGGTCGGAGGGGATGGTGGTGAGCTGGGCGTCTTCCACCAAAACGGGGATCAGGGTGAGCTCTTCGCGATCGCCGCAGGCCAGGGCGGTCTCCAGCTCGTGGCGCACCATGTCGTTGGGATCCTGGAGCCGGGGGAGGTTGGTGCCATCGGCCCAGCGGCGGCCGATGACGGCCACACAGGCGCAACTGGCCCTGAGGGCTTGTTCAATCTTGACGCGCCATTTTCCCGCTCCAATGCTCGCCACATCGCGAAAGACATGGTCGCGGCCAAAGCCAATGCGCAGCCAATCCCACAGCCTGCCGCTGGCAGCGCGGGCATCATCGCGGCGGTAGCTGATGAAAATCCTGTCGCGTTCAACCCCCAGGTCACTGCTCACCTTGGGATGCGATTTCGGGCCGCTTCAGCATAGGTCCCGCGGCCAGGCCTGGCTTCCGTGAAGGGGGGCATCGCCGGAGGGGGAAAGGGAAGGAGGACACGGCGCTCAGGGCAACAAACCCGTCGAGCTGGTGGCTGGCAGCGCATACCAAATCGTGCAGCGGTGACGATCCGTCCCCGCCACATTGACCATCTTGCACTGGCTGCGCTCTTCAACCGCCCCCCGGGGCAAGGCCAAGCGCGCTTGATCCTCAGCTTGGGCGCTGCTCATGATGGATTCGCCCGTGACGGACGAGCGCGTGGAGGTCAGCGCGGGGGTTGCGCCGGGGATCTTTGCTGGGGGGGCAACCGTTGGGGCGCTGGGGGGTTGCGCAGGCGGGGTCGCCAGGGGGGCGGCCGGGCGCGGGGGATCGGGTTGGGCCGGCCGGGCGGGAGGGGGTTGGACCGGCGCCCGGAACTCAGGGAGCGGCAGGGGCGAGGGGCTGGGGTTCTGGAACACGAGGTCGCCCTCATCGAGCCGAGGATCGCGAATCTTGCCGTATTGCGGATTCTGGGAGGTGGTGTAGGAGGCCATGGCCTCGGGGAGGTATCCCCCCAATTCCGAACCGGTGACATAGCCATCACGGTTGTAATCGGCGGCACCTTCAAGACCACGCACCAGCAAGGGTGTGAACAGACTCTGGGCTGGCACCTCCTCATTGGCATCACCTGCCGTGAGGAACTGGCGCACAGGCAGGCTCATCTTGCGCTCGAGATATTTGGGCGGGGACGAAGCGGAGCGAACCTTGAAGATGGCGCCAGAGAAGCAACTATCAAAGACGAAGAGCACATGCTTGGCTTCCATCTGCTTGGACCACGACATGATCTGTTCCATGCTCAGGGCCCGCTTGGCAAAATCAATGTCACCTTGCACAGTGCTGGCATCGGGAGCATCAATGGGCACCAGATAACCGTCGGTGTTGTTGCGTGTCCAGCCATGGCCGGCGTAGTAGATCACCAGGCGGCTGTCCGGTTGAAAGCCATAGCGCTGCACAAAGGCTTCGATCGATCCCCTCAGCTCGGTGGCTTTCGGGTTAGCGATCACGGTGACCTGGAACCCCTGCCGTTTCAGCTCCGCTTCCACCTTGCCCACTTCATTGCGAATATTGTTGAGCTTTTTCCAGAATGGGTTTTGGTAGTCGCCCGCCCAGATCAGCAGGGCTTGGCTGGTGCCATAGGCGAAAAGGGTGGTGCCTTGGGGATCCTTGACGGCGAGGTTGCCGGCCGGGGCCTGGGCGGGCCAGAGGAGCAGACCCGCGAACCCCAACAGGAGGGTTTTCAGCGCGTCAGTCAGCGGCAAGGCGAAACGGGCAGCCGAGGTCATTTCAGAAGAGGTTTGAGGGCTTGGACGAGGTCTTCGCCGCGGGGTTTGGCCCTGGAATGGAAGAGGATGATGTCCTGCCCCCCCCGATCCACCGCAATGGTTCCCAAAGGAAGGGAAGGGTCGGTGCTGATGGAGATTTCCCCCCGGCTTCCCCGCCGCAGGATCAAGCCACCATCGCGCATGTCGCCATAGGTGCTCAGCAAGGTTTGGGCCAGGAGGTCCACGTTGACCTGGCCAGATAGGATGAAGACCTGGCCTGGCGATCTACTCTCCGATTGGGTGGAGGTGTCGGCGGTGACGCTGCCTGTGAAGTTGAGCTGCCTTTGGATCGCGAGCGATTGGCGAGACGGGGCTCTCCAGAGGATGGTGGCCATCCCGCCCGCGGCCTCCAAGGGCTGGGCGTGGCTCGTTTCAGCGAGCAGCGGGCTTCCGGTCAGCCCAGCCGCCAACAGTGCGCGAAGGATCAGTGTGGAAAGCGCCTTCAACGGCCGGGGCCGCGTCGCGGGTTGCGGTCGGAATGGAACGAATCCTTGCCCTGGCGGGGAGTCCTGTCCCGGGGGAGGAGTGAGCGATGATGAACCACCCATGTGGGCTCCAGGCTGTGCCGGGTGACTTGGCCGAGTGCGCAAAGGCTTTGGGGGACCGGGCACAGTGGCTTGACCATACAGACTGGCAGGATATAAACATGCATGACCTTTCATCCCGCTCCCACGCCTGCCTCGACGATCAATTTGGAGTTTAATGCATACCGGAAGGAATGAACCCGCATCTTAAGATGTTGTAAAGGATCACCCGGAAACAGGTGGTCATGGGGCGGAGGCCCGAGCAGGCGCTGAGTTTCTGTGCCAAGTCTTGGCCGACGGTCTATCGAATGGCGTGGTCATCGCCTGGCACAACAGGCGCCATCGCAAGGGAGCCCAGGGGCCCAAGCGATTTCCCCCAATGGGAGGCTTCACTCAAGAAATGATGAAAATCACGACGTACAATCCGTGGCTGAATCATTGCGCCGGCCTGCTTTTGTCAATGGTCCGAGGCCATCCGTTTCTTCCGCCCTGTTGCGGGAGGACGCCCGGGACCAGACGTTCTTGGTGCTACCCCATCCTGGATCGCCGATGCCACCGCCGCTATCCTGATGGCACGCTTCTCGACACGTCCCATCCCGGAGATCTGCGCCATGGGCGGCATCACCCTTGAGGATTTCACCCAGAGCGTGGCCTACAAGGAGATCTTTGGCCTTGGCGAGCAGCGGGGGCTGGCTCAAAGCTTGGAGCAGGGCTTAGAGCAGGGCTTGGAACAGGGGCTTCAAGCCGGGGAGCTGGACATCACCCTGCGCCTGCCCCGGCGCCGCTGCGGTGGCCTGTCTGCCGAGCAGGAGGTCCAGATCCGCAGCCTGACCCGCCCTCGCCTGGAGGCCTTGGCTGAGGCGCTGCTTGATTTTCAGGGCGCGGATGACCTCAATGCTTGGTTGGCGGTGGGCTGAGCATCGGCCGTGTGCGCAAGAGGCCCATGGCCTGCCCGTCAGCCCGATGACCGCCAGCGACAAACTCTTCTTTTGGCTCTTCCAGAGCCAGCCGGATCGCATCCTCCAGCTCCTGGACGATCTCCCGCCCCAAGCCAGCGGCTATCGATTCTCCGCGCCGGTGTTCAAGGCCCTGGAACATCGGCCGGACGGACTGTTCCTGCCGCCCGCAGAGCGCAACGACCTGCCGGCCCTGATCTTGGAAGCCCAGATGGCGGCCGACCCCGAGTTTTTCCTGCGGCTCTATGCCGAAAGCGCCCGTTTCCTCCTGCAAAACACCACCATCCGCCTCTGGCAGGTGGTGGTGATCTGTCCCTCCCGCTCCATGGCCTTTGGCGATCCAGAGCCCGTGGCGGAATTCCTCGCGCAACGCGTGCGTTGGCTGGAACTTCAGCCCGCCCTGGCCAATCCAGACGCCCCGCCCTTGCTCCGCACCCTGGCCTTGCTGCTGGAAAAGGAGGACCGCTTGCCCGCCACCACCGCCCAGATCCGCGCCCGCGTCGCGGGTTCCGAGCTGGAATCCCAAATCGCCGATGCCACCGCCGCTATCCTGATGGCACGCTTCTCAACACGTCCCATCCCGGAGATCTGCGCCATGGGCGGCATCACCCTTGAGGATTTCACCCAAAGCGTGGCCTACAAAGAGATCTTTGGGCTTGGCGAGCAGCGGGGGGTGGCTCAAGGCTTGGAACAGGGCTTGGAGCAGGGGCTTCAAGCCGGGGAGCTGGACATCACCTTGCGCCTACTTCGGCGCCGCTGCGGTGGCCTGTCTACCGAGCAGGAGGTCCAGATCCGCGGCCTGACCCGCCCTCGCCTGGAGGCCTTGGCTGAGGCGCTGCTTGATTTTCAGGGCATCGATGACCTCAATGCTTGGTTGGCGCTGGGCTGAGGTCGGACGAGCGGCCCACGCCGTCCATGCCCGTGATCTCCACCGGCGCAGGGCCTCCGCCAGTTGTGCAAGGCTGGCAAGGACAACGTCATGGCGAACCCGGCGAACGGCGCTGACTGCGGGCAAATCTTGCTGACTGATGAAGGTGATGCCCGGGTAGCGAGACATGCGGCGCCGGCACGGCAGGTGATCCAGCCCCATCGCAGCCCTGGATGTAGGTGTCGAGCATCTCCAGGGGTTCATCTCCGGTGACGATGAAGTCTTCCTGCACCTTCACCTCCACGTTGGGGCGGGTGAGGAGGTGGCGCAGGTGCTCCCGGTAGGTCAGAAACTCTGCCGTGACCGTTGAGAGAAATAGCTGGACACGCGCCATTCCGTTCCATATACTGGCTCAATGCTATCGGCTGGGCTTGCGGGGCGGGCTGAGTTTTGCGTGGCGGTGTTGCTGGAGCTGGTTCGGAGTTTGCGGGAAGCTAAGAAACAGAGTATGAGCTTCTTTCTCTGTGCTAGGAGCGCCCGAAGATTGCGCACTTCAATAGGGCCATAGAGATCTGGGAGGGCCCGCCCCGTCAGCCTTTGGATCCTTCGCAGAGGCGGGCTGGATGGGGGTGGTCTGCTGAAGGAAGACCGAGGAGAACAGGGCCTCGCCGCTTCCCGAATCCGCTCGGATCAGGGCTGAAACGACTTCATCATTCGCACAGCGGCGACTGGGATTTGCAGCAAATACCTAATCATTTGACGCGAGGTCTGGCAAGGCAAAGAAATCATCAATCGAGCGGGTCTCGTATTGAATCTCCCACCAGTTTGTATCCCGATCTTGCAGATAGAATTGATAGGCACCGTGAAGCATACGCGGGGTTTCAATCCATTGGATCGCATAGATCTCTTGGCTACGGAGAGCCTCCTCATGGGCGCGATCAACATCCTCCTTCCCTGCCACATTAAGGCCGATGTGAGACCAAACGCTGTTTTCTGGAGCCTTATCCC
>JBKDTB010000163.1:0-28384 GCA_046340515.1 Cyanobacteriota bacterium
CCACTCAAAACAACCAGCGCCTGGATCTTGACGGCGCGGCTCTGTGTAGCTACAGTAAAGCGTGGTCATTGACTTCGATCCAGAAAAGGATGCTACCAACCTCAGCAAGCACGGTGTCTCCTTGGCTGCTGCTGCTCAGCTTGGTTGGGATGCTGCACTGGCATGGATCGATGATCGAGCTGATTACGGAGAGCTGAGAATCGTTGCTTTGGCTCCGATTGGAGACAGACTCTTCTTTGTTGTCTTCGTTGATCGAGATCAGGCTAGGAGAATTATCAGTCTGCGAAGAGCCAACCGCCGTGAGGTCAATCACTATGTCAGAACGAATGAAGAAGGCTTCCATCCAGGTTCCGACACTTGAGGAGGATCGGGAGATAACCAATGCTGCCAATGCCGACCCTGATGCAACGCCACTCACCGAGGAGCAAATGGGTCAGATGGTCCCCTTGAAGACGTTACGAGGGCGGCCCAGGCTTGCCAACAGGAAGCAGCTTGTGTCCATCCGATACAGTCCTGAAGTGCTTGACTATTTCCGGTCTTCCGGTGCAGGCTGGCAATCCAGGATGGATGCCGTCTTGCGCGAGTATGTCAAGTCACGTTCTGGCTTCGATGCAGAGGGGCCTTAACACGGCCATGCAGCTGACCCGCCTCCGTAGATTCACTATGCCCTCTGGGGATCTTCTCTTATTGCACACAGCGGGCAGGTGATGGCCAGCGTTTGGCCTTCCCTTTCCGATTTCATACAGGCCTATGGAACTGAGTAAACAGGCCTCGCGACCCTTCAAGGAGCGCTGAAGGGAACGGTGTCGGACGGGCAGACCATGCCGGGCGGTGGCAGGAGGCCCGAGAGAAAGAGGGCGGTCTCGTAGCGACTGGCGCAGGCGCTGGGGTTGCGCAACACTGTATGGCCGAAGCCGTTGATGCTCAACAGGCGTCCATCCTCCAGCTCCCGGGCCATCGCCAGCGACGACTGAAAGGGCAGAACGGGATCAAAGCGGTGGCCGATCACGAGCACCGGCGCCGGGGTGGGGGTGTTCCAGGGGCCGCTGTAAGGGGCGGCGCCAACGGGCCAGGCCGCGCAGCGGCCATCGCGCCAGGCCACCCAGGGCCCCAGGGGACCCGAACGGCTCCGCACGCGCTCCGCCAGGGCCTGGATCGCCTCCAGTTGGCGCGGCTGGGAGCTGTCGCCGCAGAGGGTGGCCAGGGTCTGCTCGGGAGGGCCGTCCTCCGGTGGGCTCGCGTCTGCGCCACCTCCGCGGGCAAGGCCCTCCAGAAAGCGTGCGGCCCCCGGCCAACCGCCGCGGCCCTGGCCATCTTCCGGCACGGTGGACAGGCGTGTCGCGAGCTGGCGGAACACCTCCCCAGCCCCCAGCCGCTGGTTGCCCCAGCGCAGCGGCCCCTGGCGCAGCCGGGCGAGGAGTTCGGCCCAGCGCCGTTCCGTGGCGGCGCGGGCTCCACCGGACCCGCTGGCGGCAAAGGCGCAACGGGGACGGCCCGCGGCGGCGCAACGCTCCAGGAAGGCGATGAGGGTGGCGCCCGCCCCGAGATCCGTCTCCAGCCGCAGGCCCGTGCCCTCCAGGGCGATCGGATTGCCGTTGTCAGCCCAGGCCTGGGGATCGGCGGGCCCGTCGAGCACCAGGGCGGTGAGGGTGCGGGGGTGGAGATTGGCGTAGGTGGCGCCGATCAGGGTGGCCATGCCGCTGGCCCGCAGCCGCAGCCCCGGTTCCCCAAGGGCCTGGCGCAACAGCTCCAGATCCCGGGCGCTGTCGGCGCTGCTCAGATGGGGCAGCAGCCGGGCCTGGTGGCGGCCGCAGGCGCCGGCCAGGGCCTCCCAGCTCTCCTGCCAGCGCACCTGCTCCCCCGGGGTGGCGGGGAGGCTGGGGGGAAGACGGTTGCGCCAGGCGCGGTTCTCCGCCTCGGTGGGGAAGCAGTGGAGCGCGGCGGGATGGCCCCGCTCGCCGGTGCCCCGGCGCTGCCAGCTCACCAGATCGAACTGACGCGCCAGGGCCGGGGGCAGCGCCCGGGCCATGGCCTCCAGGGAGAGAGCCCCCGGGTCGCCGGGGGCGCCATCCAGCAGCACCAGGGTGCCCAGCCGCGGGTCGGGGCCCGTGGCCCGCAGGCGCCAGACCATGAGCGGCAGACGCTCCCCCTCCGGACGGCTGTGATCCAAGGGCACCGACAAGGTGGCGCATTCCCGCGCCGACCCGGCCGCCAAGGGGGGCGGACAGGGGGCCCAGGCCAGGGAGGATCCCCATGACGCGGACGGCAGGGGAGGGGCCCCCTGGGCGGGACCGGGGCGGCCCACCACCCCAAGGGCCAGCAGAGCCCATGCGACCCCTGGCCCGAGCCAGCGGCGGAGAGGCATGGGCCGAGGGAAAGGCGTCATGGCCTTGAAAGTAGGAGGGCGGGGGGTCAGTCCCAGGGCCAGGGCAGACTCCGCAGCCAGGCAACGCGCGCCAGGGCTTGGTTTTGGGCCGCCGCGGATCGGGGCACGGTGAAGCCCGGGCAGACCGTCGAGCGGGTGGACCCATCCGGGCAGCGGGTGTGGGCAAAGACCACCCCGATCCAGCGGGCCCCGCTGACGCGGGCCCGGTCGAGGCGGGCACGCCGCAGGGAGCCCCGGAGCATCACCACGCCGGAGAGATCCGCCTGGCGCAGGTCCGCGGCGGTCAGGTCGGTGTCCTCCAGATAAGCGCCCACACCCGCGTCGTCGCTGACACCCGACTGATCCGCCAGGATGCGCACCCCCAGCCGGGCCCGGCGCAGATCCGCCCCCCCCAGCCGGGCCCGGTCCAGGCGGGCGGAGGAGAGATCCGTCGCCGGCAGACGGGCGCCTTCCAGTCGGGCCCCGCTGAGGCGGGCGCGGCCGAGGTTGGCGCCACTGAAGTCCGCCCCCATCGCCCGGGCGTCGCCCAGGTCGGCGCTTTCCAGATCATTCCCCCGCAACCGCGCCCCCTCCAGGCGAGCCGTGGAGAGCCTGGCGCTTTCCATGTCGGAGCCCTCCAGGTCGGCGCCCCGCAGATCCGCGCCCGTCAGATCGGCGGAGCCAAGATCGCAGGAGTGGCAGACCACCCTGCGAAGGCTGGCTCCCCGCAGATTGGCCCGCTCCAGATCCGCGCCGATGAAGATCCCCCCATCCAGACGCGCGCCAGCGAGGTTGGCGTTTTCCAGCTGGGTGCCCAGCCAGCGGGCCCGCGGCAGATCCGCCCCGCGAAGATCAGCCGTGCGCAACTCCATCGCGGAGAAATCCGCCGCCACGCAGCGCACCCGGGGACCCGGTTGACAGGATCGGCTGCCCCAGAGATGGGGCCGATCCACCATGATCACCACCAGCGCGGCGAGCGCCAGTGAGCACAACAGCCAAAGAAAAGAAGCACGAGAAGGCATGACAAGAAAGAAAAATTCCCAACCGTATCTACTTTTATTGGAAATCCAAAATATCCTGATGTCGCTATAAATTTGATGGGAGACTTCTCCCAGTCCCTACAATGCCTTTTCTGCCCCGCGCCCCCGCGCGATCTGAGGGGGGATAATTCTTCCAGTCATTGCCCGGCGTCCATGACCCTCTCCCCTGGCGCCATCGCCACCCAGCTGGGCCAGCAGGGCCTGGGGCAACAGCCCTGGTGGGTGGAGCAGTGGATGGAGCTGATCAACTCCTATCGCTACAAAAAGCGCCTGGAGCGCGCCTGGGACTACGCCCGTTCGGGCAATGTGCTGTCGATCCGTTTCGAGGGCCGGCGGGTCCATGCCCGGGTCCAGGGCACGGGGGAGGAGCCCTACAAGGTGAAGCTCTGGCTGGATGTGCTCAACGACGAGGACTGGGGCTATGTGCTGGAGGCCCTCAGCCAAAAAGCCCGCTGGTCGGCCCAGCTGCTGGCGGGGATCATGCCGCAGGACATTGAGCGGGCGTTCGCGGCCAGCGGCAAGCGCCTGTTTCCCTTCAAGCTGCAGGAGGTGCGCAGCGAATGCACCTGCCCCGACAAGGCCAATCCCTGCAAGCACGTCAGCGCGGTCTACTACCTGATGGGGGATCGCTTCTCGGAAGACCCCTTCGTGTTGTTTCAGTTGCGGGGCCGCAGCCGCACCCAATTGCTCACCGAGCTGGCGGAACGGCGCCGCGCCGGCGCCAAGGCCCCCCAAAGCCATGTGCCCCACCCGCCCCATGGGGCAATCACCGATCCCGCCCGCTGGTGGCGCTATGACGCGCCCCTGGATCCCGATCTGGTGGTGATCACCCCGGCGCTGGAGGGGGAATCGGGATTGGAGCTGGCGGGCCCCCTGCCCCTGGCGGAGGAACCCCGCTTTCCGGAGGCCAATCGCTTGTTTCTCGACCGCCTGCTGGCCCATGGCAAGGCGATGGCGGAGCAGGCCATGGCCCTGGCGATGGCCGCCGGGGCGGAGAAGGCCGCGGCAGGCCCCGGATGAGCGGGATCGGCGAGCCCCCCTGGCTCCAGGCGCCGGCCCTGGAGGTGGTCGGATGGATCCTGCGCGACCACCACGCCGCCTTTGGCACCCCCCTCCTCGCCGGGGTTGGGGCCCGGCAAACTCCCCGCTTGACGGGCCAGGAGCTGTTCGCGGCCGATCGCGTGGTGCTGGCCCACGACGGCGCCAGAGATCCGCGGCTGATCTATGCGAATGCCGCTGCCCTGCGGCTCTGGGCCCGGACCTGGGAGGAGATGATCGGCTTGCCCTCCCGTCTCACGGCGGAGCCATCGGAACGGCAAACTCGGGCGGAGGCCCTGGCCCTCGCCCGGCGGCGCCACGCCTTGAGCGGCTACCGGGGGGTGCGGGTGGACAGCGCCGGCCGGCGGTTTTGGATTGAGGGGGCCAGGTTGTGGACCCTGCGGGATGGCCAGGGCGAAACGCGAGGACAGGCGGCAAGCTTCAGCTCCTGGTGGCGCCTCTGAAGGCCGTCGCCCGAATGGCCTCGGCCCTCAGGCGCGCCGATAGGCCCAGCGTTCGTTGTCGGGGAACGCCAGTTCAACGATCGAAGCGGAAGGGCAGTGTTTCACGCCACGCACGGCCACGGGCAAGACGTAGTGGTCCCCTCCGACCTGACCGATCAGCAATTGGCCGCGCTGGCCCCAGCGGGAGCGGCGCCCATCCGGGATGGCAATCGTCACGCCCTCTGGCGAGAGTTCAACGATGTCGCAAGCCCCATCCCGAGCCTCCCACCCTTCCAACCAGAGCCGGCAGCCCGGGGTGACAGGCCGAGGAGGCCGGTCGCCGCTGGATCCACAAGCCGTGGCGTGGGGCCAAGTGCCTGGCGCCGCAGGCGTCGTCCCCTCCGCCCCCGCAAGGGAGGTCTGCCGTGCGCGGAGAGACCGCTTCCAGGGACGCAGGTCGAGATCAGCCAGGTTCACGGGCGGAAACCCCTCAGACGTCTTAGATTGAGATGAGTCTCACGCTCGCGCAGTGGCTTAATCCTGACAACCAAGCATCATCATTTGTAATGATTTCCAGATTCAAGATCTTCCACTTTTCTTCCACTCCCGAACCAGGGCCAGGGGGGCACTCCTCGTCTCCGGTTGGGGCGTGACCCAACCCTGCCCGATGGATCGGGAGGGGGGCGACCAGATCCTGCGGACCCCGGAGATTTCGGTCATCATCCCCGCCCATAACGGCAAAGCCACCATTGCTCTCTGCCTGGAAAGAGTGCTCCAGGCGGCCGAGGGTCTCGACGTGGAGATTCTGGTGGTGGAAAGTTCCGCGGACGGCACGGCGGCCGAGGTGCGACAGAAATTTCCGCACGTTCAGCTGCTGGAGGCGCCCAACCGGCTCACGGCGGGCCAGGCGCGCAATTGCGGCATTCAGCAGGCTCGGGGACGCTGGTTGTTTTGCGTGGATCAGGATTGCCTGGTGCCGCCCGATTGGATCCGCCAACTGCTTCGGCATCTGGCTCAAGAGGGGGTGGGAGCGGCGGGTGGTTCGATGGCCGTGGCGAACCCGGAAAACATCAGCGGCTGGTGTGTTTATTTCTTGGAATTTCTCAATCACTTTCCCCGACAAAGCGGTCGGCTGCGACAAGACAACTTCCTGATCGGCGCCAACAGCGCCTGGAGGGCGGAGGTGTTCGCGAAAGTCCGTTTCCCGGACCAGACCCTCGGGGAGGATCGGCTGCTCTCGGAAGCCGTGCGGCGCCAAGGGTGGAGCGTTGTGTACGACCCTTCCCTGCCGGTGTGGCATCACAACCGGCGCGGCTGGGCGGAATTCCGTCGCTATTGCCGGGCCATGGGCAGGGCCGCGGCCCACGACCAGCAGGTGTTGGGGGGCCAGGCGATTCGTTGGATCCAACGCTGGCCGCCGCTGGTGTACGGCGTGCCGTTGGTGGTGCTCCCCCTGATCGGCTGGCGGCTGCTTGGGGCACCGCCGTCCTATCTGCTGCGGTATCTGGCCCTGCTGCCCTGCTGCCTGGCGGGGCAGATTCTCTGGGCGAGGGAATTTCAAATCGTGGTTTCGGGAGAGCCCTGATTGTTCTCTGCCGTTGTTAAGCTCAATAGATTCCCCGCATTGAGCCATTCCTTGCCTTGACCACCTGCATCCTCCATGTCGGCATGCCCAAGACGGGCACGTCCTCCATCCAGGATTCTCTATTTCTAGGCCTTTCTGATCCTCGTTTTCGCTATATCCAACTCACGGGTCATCCAAATTCAGCCCACTTTCTAGAACCCCTCTTCAGGGACGACTATAATCAACTCTGGATGCATCGGCAAAAGGGCATCAGCAAGCAAAAGATCCATGAACTGAAAACAACATTTTCGCGCAAACTCCGACGGGCCCTGCAACGTTCAAAAAAGGATCAGACCACAGCCATCATCTCCGCCGAATGCTGTTGGAATTATTCAGCAGGGGAGCTTCAATCCCTACGACAGTTCATAGAAGCCTGCGGCCTTGACATTGAAGTCATAATCTACCTCAGGCCGATCAAGTCGTGGATTGAAAGCAATTTTCAGGAAAGCATTAAATACAATGTTGATTTCGCAGACATTAGCCAATTCAACAGAGAATTCAGGGAAAGCAAAATTAGTTATACAGATCGTCTCAAGACCTTTGAGGATGTCTTTGGCCGACAGAGGCTAACTGTACGCCCCTTTAGAAAAGAGTTGCTCGTCGATGGCTGCGTTGTACGCGACTTTTGTCAGGCTGCAGGCATCAATTACACCTCCGGGTTGATCCGCCGCACCAATGACGGAATCAGCCAATCTGCCGTGCGCATGCTATACAGCTACCATCACTTCTCTCAACACAGCTCCCAACAGTCATTCGCCGCCCATCATTTGCTGCTCATGCGATTGGGCGGTTTAAAGGGAGACCCCTTTCGACTGCATTCTGATCTCCTGGCTCCCCTGCTGAAGCACATCGAATCTCAAAATCAATCCATCCTTGAGAAGTATGGTGTTGATCTTAGCGAGAATGTCCATGCCGCCGATGACGGACCGTGCATTCGTCACCCAGAGGATCTGCTGCGCTTCTCTCCCAGTTCCCTCCATTGGCTGGCTCGCGAATCAAAATCCACGCCAATTGCGCTGCGGGAGGGACAAGCGGCCGCCCATGCGGTGGCCTCGCAAATGGTCAGGCTGCTTCAGCAACCAGCTTGGTCCTACCGGCTGCGGCGGCTTATTTACAATCTACGTTTGAAGTTTCGCAGCTTTACCCATGCTGTCTGATTCCATCCTGGAACCCATGATTCGATCTCTTGAGCGGAGCCGCCCTGGCAGAATAGCCTTGCGAACCGTAAGGAGATGGCGATCCCACATAGATCCAAGCCATCCAAGGGTCCTCTGTGTGGGCTATGTCAAAACCGGCACCACATCCTTTGGCCAAGCCATGCGTCAATTGGGATACAGCCACTACGGCTATGATCCAGATTTGGAGCGATGCCGCAAACGCGGCGATTTGCAAACTTGCCTTCGCTGGGCCAGCCATTTCAACTCCTTGGATGATTTGCCCTGGTCTGATCCCAAGTTTATCGAGGCTTATCGACAGGAATTTCCCAACTCTTATTATGTGCTTCTGGTTCGTCAAGAAGACGAATGGCTAACATCCTATTTTCGCTTTTTTGGAAAGCACTGTTCGCAAGACCAAGCGCTTGAAAAGCTTCGCGGCCATCAAGGGCAAACACGACGAATCCTTAGGAATGAGCCCCACGTGTTGGAAATGAACATCTGCGCTGGAGATGGCTACGAGAAGCTTTGCCCTTTTCTTGGCCTCCCGATCCCAGCTGCCCCATTCCCCTGGATCATTCCCAGGTCTTAAGATAATCCGATCATAAACAACAAACATGCGGGTTCTCCAAGTTATCCATCAGTTTCCTCCTTTTTCCTCTCAGGGATCAGAGGTATACTGTCAAAACATAAGTAATTATCTCAGTGCGTCTGGTGACAGTGTCGCAGTCTTTCACCTTTCCAATACACAATCCCGAAAACCGCAGAGGTTTGAGATCACAGATCAGGATGGGGTGAAACTCTTTCACTGCATCGATCGATGTGAATACGCTCGTATGGCCGAATGGCCAAACCCTTTCCTACAGCAATGTTTTTCTCAAGCAATCCAGGAGTTTTCACCCGATATTATTCACTTCCACAACCTTCTCAGCCTGGGGGACAATCTGGTTAGTCTCGCGAAAAAAACTGGTCCCAGAATTGTTTATACCCTCCACGATTTTGGCTTGATTTGCCCTAAGGCACTTCTGTTGCGAGACACTATGGAGTTGTGTGGCAAGAATTCATCCGATTTTTTTGAAGGTTGTTGTCCCACATTGATTCGATTGGACGCTGGTCGTTTCACGCCACTGATCGCCCGTGTTCCCTCCCTCGCCCGCTGGCGACAATTTGCCGCCAACCAACCTGGGCGGGCTCGCCGTAAACTCTTGCAATTAGCCGTAGGACTGACTGAAAAGATCATTGGCCCACCAGAGACCCAAGGATTTGAACGCAAGAAACACTTTTTCTTGTCGGCCACAAAAAGAATATTTCAAGATGTGGATCTCTTTTTGGCCCCCAGTAAGTTTTTGCTGGAGCGCTATGTAGCCTGTGGAATTCCTGGAAACAAGATTCGGTATCTGCGCTACGGAATGAAGCCCATTTCTTCCCCGGTGAGAAGATCCTTCCCTCACGATCACTTGCAGATTGGCTATATAGGAGCATTTCACGCGCACAAAGGCGTAGACCTTCTCCTCACAGCCTTTCGCGGTCTTGGAGATCGAGCCACGCTACATGTGCATGGCTCGAGCTTTGACAGCCCGATCTCGGAAGCACACTTCAAGAAGATCACAGCCCTCCATAGCGAGGGTGTGGTATTGCACGGCCGCTACAACAACAATGATATTGGCAAAATTCTTGCTGATTTAGATGTTGTTGTTGTGCCAAGCCGCTGGTATGAGAACTCACCGCTCACAATCCAAGAAGCCCAAATGGCGGGTGTCCCTGTAATCACAGCTGATCTTGGTGGCATGGCCGAGCTCGTCCAAGATGGGGTTGATGGTCGCCATTTCTCTTGCAACGATGCCGTGGACTTGCGTCGCGTGCTCCTCAGCATCATGGAGGATCCTGATCAATTGAAGACCCTGCGAGCGAACGCTCCTCTGGTTCCCAGCTTGGAGGACACGTCCAGTCAGCTCCAAGACATTTACCAAGAATTAGTCTCAATTCAAGCAGAGCGGCCATAATCCCATGCCGGCCTCATTCAGCAAGAGCATTATTGCCCACATCCTTCGCTTCTCCATTGCCGGAGCCACTCCCGTAGGGTCGTTGTTGCGTGAAACGTCAAAACAGCATTGGCGGCTTTTGCTCCTCAACTTCAGCTTCATTCTCGTGTTGGGGATCTCAGAAGCGGGACTCTTTGCAACGATCTACCGTACAATCAGTCTACTGTTTACCGCCGACAGAAATCAGATTACCCACCATTTTGGCCTATCCACTGGCCAATCGTTCCTTGTTTTATTGCTTTTAATTGCCCTGCTTCAATGCCTGGCAAGCACAAGTCGTGCCATGGCAGGCATGCTTTCCGGAAAGTTTGCGGCAAGCTGTCAAGGTAAAATCCTCCCTGATATACACAACTATCTTCTTAGCTTAAGCACCAGTTGCGTCAGCAACTTCAAAATCGGTGATCTTTCTCATCAGGCTACCATGGCCCCCCTGACGATCAATACCGAGATTGATGAACGTATGCGCATTGTCACGGAAAGCTTACTGGCCTCTGTTTATTTTCTGGTGTTAGTGCTGATCTCACCCTGGCTTTTGCTGATGGCCTGCCTGCTTGGTTTTGGAACATATTTGACCCAAGGATGGTTGCGTCCGCGCATCCGACAGGCTGCCATGGCTGTTGAACAGCAAAGACGAAGGGTGGCTGCAGCGATAACCGCAGATTTGCAGGTCATACGACTCATCCACACGACGGGAACCCAGCTTGATGCCCACAGGCGCTTTATTAAGGAGGTAAACAGCATCGAAGCCAAACTACAAAAACTAAGCACTCTCCGAAGCCTGCTGGAACCCAGCGTTGAATTATTGCCTGTTTTAGCTGCTGTTTTTCTCGGGATCTTGAGCTGGAGCTTGACTGGTGGACGGAACGAATTGCTGATTCCTGGTCTAGCCACCTTTGTTCTCGCACTTCAACGCTTGAATCTGCGGTTAGCAAAACTTGCTGTGTCCTTCAACACCTTGACTGAAAATCAGTCCCGGGTTGAACTCTTGAATCAAATGTTAATGCCTAATGACAAAACATTTAGGCGTAAGGGCGGAAAGCCATTTTTGAGCCTGCGCAAAGAAATCAGCTTTCAAGACGTATGCTTTCGCCATCCAAATCGCACACAAAACACACTTTCGCAAATATGTTTCACGATCCCCCGTGGAAACATGATTGCCTTGGTGGGTCCCTCCGGGGCAGGCAAATCAACCATAGCCGATCTTTTGGTGGGTTTGATCGACCCTACGTTTGGCAAGATTTCAATTGACGAAACCAATCTGACATCTTTGGACTTGGACAGCTGGCAGCACTCCCTTGGAGTGGTCAGTCAAGACATTTTGATGCTTCACGACACAATTGCCGCCAATATCGCCTTTGGTTGCAATGCATCGATTTCCTTCGAGGCCATCCGAGGAGCTGCAGTGGCAGCGAATGCAGATTGTTTCATCTCCGATCTTTCCGATGGATACAATACTCTCATTGGGGAGCATGGGCATCGACTCAGCGGAGGCCAACGGCAGCGAATCTCCTTGGCAAGGGCCATGTTGCGTGATCCAGACCTGCTGATTCTTGACGAAGCAACCAGCGCCCTGGACAGCCATGCGGAGGCAGAAGTTCATGCCGCTATCGAAGCGTTCAGCCGTGGTCGCACGGTCTTGGCAATTGCCCACAGGTTGAGTTCCATCCGCCATGCGGACATGATTCACGTGATTGATGCGGGACGGATTGTTGAGAGTGGCACCCACAATGACCTGATCTCGTCCCGTGGTCTCTATGCTTCATTATGGAGTAGACAATCCCAGGATGCAGCCATTCCTCAATAGTGGAAAAAACTTTTTTATCTCCTTCCTTTTTACTCAACCAATATGTCTCTCCTGCCATGGCTTCCGCATGGGTTATCCTGTTGCAGACCTTGCTAAAATCACCTCATCTGTGTTGGCGGGGTATGTGATCAGATGATGAAAATTGCCATCATCGGAGCAGGACCAGCCGGATTGACTGCAGCATACGTCCTTGCCAAGGCTGGATTTCGTCCAGAGATTTGGGAAGCTGACCCGCTGTATGTGGGCGGGATCTCTCGCACAGTCGTTTACAAGGGATTCCGCTTTGACATCGGCGGCCATAGATTTTTTTCTAAATCCAGTGAAATTGAGGACCTCTGGTCTGAAATTTTACCTTCTGACATGATTGTTCGCGAACGTCTATCTCGTATCTTGTATCAAAAGAAATTCTATCAGTATCCCCTGGAAGCTTCAGAAGTTATCAGCAATCTAGGCAAAAGTGAAGCCCTCCTCTGCATAGCTTCCTATTTGAGACAAAAGTTAAGACGAAGCAACAATATTCAGAATCTTGAAGACTGGGTTACCCATCGTTTCGGACATCGATTATACCGCACTTTTTTTAAAACATACACAGAAAAGGTCTGGGGGACTTCTTGTCGAAACATTTCTGCTGACTGGGCCGCCCAGCGCATCAAAGGATTGTCCTTGTCGAGAGCTGCTTGGGCGAGTTTGTTTTCCACCACCTCCCCGCCGACCGCATCCAGCTCAACAAACCGTCAAGATGTGATCAAAACATTAATCACCTCTTTTCGTTATCCTCGGCTGGGGCCCGGCATGATGTGGGAAGCGGCGGCAACGAAAATACAAGATCTAGGCGGCATTCTTCACATGGATGCCAATGTGACTGCGTTGCACCACGATCAAAAGACAAAAAGCTGGTCTCTCTCTGTAAAAATGGGACAGGAGTCTTTTGTTCAACGCCCCGGCCCCTATCACCATGTCATCAGTTCAGCCCCCCTGCGCAGCGTCATCACCGCCGTTCAGCCGGCCTTGCCCGCATCCCTTCAGGACGCAGCGGCTTCGCTGCGATATCGCGACTTTATTCTTGTTGCTTTAATCCTGCGTTCTGCCCATGCTTTTCCCGATCAGTGGCTCTATATTCACGACACTGATCTCTTGGTTGGGCGCATCCAAAACTTTGGCAATTGGTCGCCCGATCTGGTCCCCGATCCAAATCTTACTTGCTACGGAATGGAATATTTCTGCACCGTCGACGACGATTTGTGGTCACTTAAATCTGAGGACCTGATTCAATTTGCCATCAAGGAGTTGGAAATGCTCCAGCTGGCTCGCTCGAGCGATGTCCTTGATGGTTGCGTGGTAAAACAGCCCAAGGCCTACCCCGTTTATGACAATGCCTACGGACAAACTGTTGAGAACTTACGCAAAGGACTGGCGGAGCACTGCCCTGGCTTGCATCAAGTGGGACGCAATGGCATGCATAGATATAACAATCAAGACCATTCCATGATGACTGGAATGTTGATGGCAAAAAACATTATTTCCGGAGATTTCAACTATGATCCCTGGCTGGTCAATCAAGATGCGGAATATATAGAATCTAAGCCTTAGATTTTTTACAAGGCCCAGCGGAAGAGATCCAAAATGGTTGACACCCTGTTCACCCTCATCATGCCCACCACCTCCTGGGAGGGCACATTTCCCATTTGTTTCAATCGCCTGAAGTTGCTTGTTGAGGCAGACCACAGCGCAGGGTTTGCGTCAGAAATCATCGTTGTCTTGGATGGACCCCAGCAACCAATACCCCTCTGGTTGTCTCCTCGCCATGCCAGGATAGTTGCGACAGGTCAACGATCCGGCCCCGCTCGGGCCCGTAATTTAGCGGCCGGGGAAGCCAGGGGGGATGTGCTGGTTTTTGTGGATGCGGATGTGGAACTCCACCTGGACAGCCTCCAGAAGTTTCGTCGTGCCTTTCGAGAAGATCCATCCCTGGACGCCATTTTTGGCAGCTATGACGACACGCCAGCCGCTCCCGGCTTGGTGAGCCAATTCCGCAACCTTCTGCATCACCACACCCATCAACATCATCGGGGACCTGCCAGTACGTTCTGGGCTGGTTGTGGCGCCATGCGGCGGGATCGCTTCCTGGAGCTCGGGGGCTTTGCCACTGCCTATGACCATCCCAGCATTGAGGACGTGGAACTGGGGCTGCGCCTCTGGCGGCAGGGAGGGCGCATTGTGCTGGATCCCGGGATCCAAGGGTGCCATCACAAACGCTGGACGCTTCGATCCATGCTCGTCACCGACATCCGCCGACGGGCCATGCCCTGGTCGCGGCTGCTGCTTGAGCAGGGGGACACACCGGCCACACTGAATCTTTCCCGCACGGGGCAACTCAGCGGCGCCCTCGCCCCCCTTGTTCCCTTGGGGTTGGCCTTGATGGTCGTCCCTGGCGGACGGGTCCCGGGAGCCATTCTCGCTGGCACGGCCCTGCTGCTGCTGGTGTGGTTGAATCAATCCTTCCATCGTCTGCATGGGCGGCGCCGTGGGTGGGCTGACGCGATCGTGGGTGTGGGGCTGCATCTGCTGCACCTGTGCTCTGCCAGTGGAACCTTCGCCTTGATCGCCGGACTTCATCACGTCCAGAGACCTTTGAGCTGGCCCCGAGCCTTCCAAGAACGACCCGCTCTTCGCCGCGGATTGGTGATGCTTGCCCTCATGGCCCTGTCCCTTGTGGCCCTTCTGGCTCTCGGCAAGGGATTGAAGCTGGGGTGGACCAATGCCATGGACTTGAAGGAACGACTGCGGGAGTGGCAACACTTCCGCAGGGGCGATTTCCCCATGGGAGGAATTTACGGGGGGCACCCTCCCCAAGGGATACGGGCCAGTCCCTACCCCCTGTGGGCCATCCCTTTGTTTGCCTTCTTTTTCTATCCCTGGGATCTGCCTCAAGGCATCCTCACCATCCAAATCCTCAGCCTGCTCTCCCTGGCCTTCATCGCCCGAACCGGTTTTCTTCACCTGAGGGGCCACGGCAAAGCGGCAGGGTGGTTGGGCGCTCTCGGACCCCTGGCCATCGGCGGCAATGCCAACGCCTTGGCGGTGGCTCAGTTCTCGATCCTCTGCATTGGACTTGTCTTTCTGGAGTGGCGAAAAATGCGCGCCCAACAGCCCCTGGCCGCTGGCTTCTGCTGGGCCCTCGCCATGATCAAACCGCAGATCGCGTTGTTTCATGGAGCGCCCTTCCTTTTCAACAAACGGATGAGAGCCGGCCTGTGGAGTGGCCTCCTGAGTCTTGTTCTGTTGAGTGCTTTTGCTCTCTGGTACACCCACGTCAACCCTCTCACTTACATGGGACAGTTCTTGAAACTGTTGGCCAAGGTGCAGGATGATGCGGGCTGGAATCTTTCCCTCCAGCTCAGTCAGGGGGGACCAACCCTTTGGATTGGCGTGGGCCTGGCTCTGCTACTGCTCGCGTTCTGGTTCAACAAGCGGCAACGATCGAAACAACCTGGCCTGGCCAGCGGTTCCCATGAGCCTCGTGAGCCTTCTGAGGCTTCTGAGCCTCCTGATCGTTGGATGATCCAAGCGGGGTTTGCCAGCCTCCTGGGCTTTCTGGCTTTTTACCACCGCTCCACAGACCACATCATGTTGGCACCTACTTTTATCGCCATGGCCGATCAAAGCTTTCGCGGGCGACAGCTGGGTGTTGCGGTCCTCACCGCCCTTCTGGGAGCTTCACTTTGGACTCCAGCACGCTTCGTCATGCTCTCGCCAATGTTGCCACTTTTTCAGATGGTCGTCTGGTGGCTGTGCGCGGTTGTGCTGGCCATGAGCCTGCCTTGGCCCTGGTGTGGCAAATCCAATACCATCCTCAAGGATGATCCAATGACGTAAAGATTGTCCCCATCATTCCTTGTAGCGATGGCTGGAAAGCCGATGAAAACAGATGATGGAAGCTGGACCCCGCAATAGAATTCGGACCGTGCACAAACTTCATCACGAAAAATGGAGAAAGGGAGACTGACTGGCACTCATGCCTCCAAAGGGGCCTGGTCACGGCACCTTTGTTTATTATCGGAACCACTTATATGATGATATAATCAGCCCCTCGCCAGATTAGCCTCTAATGAATAGTGACGAAGGGCGCGGCGCCATCAACGCTGTGATCTAATTTCATGGACTCTGAAAATAAAAGCAGCATAACACAGTCCTCAAAGCAATAATAAATTAAGGGAATAACACGATCCCAGACCTGGACTGCCGACATTCATCGTACTGTCAATGCTGGGAATAATATGCTGATCCATCCTTCCAGACAGCCCTTCGGCAGCTGTTTTTCCTTCCGAAGAACAAACGATCGGACTGGCTGATCCGAGCCGTCCCAGAACCCTGAGTCCTGAGTCCAGAACTCTGAGTCCTGAGCCTAGAACCCTGAGCCCTGAGCCCTGAGCCCTGAGCCCTGAGTCCTGAGTCCTGCTCCTAGAACCACGAGTCCTGAGTCATGAGTCCCGAGCCTAGAACCATGAGTCCCGGGTCCTGGGTCCTGGGTCCTGGGTCCTGAGCCTCGGGAGCCTCTCAATCCTCCCAAGCCAAGAATCACGAATCCCTTCCCAAGATTACAAGCCCACGCAAGCAGGTGACGTCTTCTATTCAATTTTTGTCAAGTCGTACGGATTTTTTCTGGATCCCACATTTTTCCCAGCTGGCCGTGGTTAAGCTAATATAGAGATTGGTCTATGGGATTGTGCCCAGCCATGATCTCAGTTGCCCTCACATCCCTGCACTAATTTTTCAAGACCATGGCCAATCTTAATGTTCCAAGCGCTTTCTCAACAATTCGAGCGGCCATCAATGCCGCAGTCAGTGGAGACACCATCGTCATTGCCGCCGGCACGTATGACGTAACGGCTGGCGGCGCACCAGCCACTCTTGCCTACATCAATCCTGTTAACAATCCAGGATATAACGCAACAGGATTCAATCCTGTCACCTCACTCTCCTACACAGGAGCGGGCAGAAGCGGTGGACCCACGGGGACTACGTTGACAGGGAATACACGCCTGTATGCCGCCAATGTGGACGGAGGACTTGCCAACAGTCCAATCAGCGTCTCTTATTCTGGTTTTCAAGTTCAATATACCAGCCCTGGAAGTAATTATATTTTATCAGCCGGCAGAACAGGAACAAGAGCTCAGAATACAAGCGGAACCACCGTTGCCAACACAAGAACAAAGTCAATCACAATCAACAACGTTCAATTTAGCGGCACAAATCAAGGTAATGCCGGTGCCACCGGAAACTATATTGACGTTGCAGGAATTCAAACTATTTCATTTACCAATAATCTTGTCAATGTAACCGGACAAGCTGCATTTACCGGTTCGACTGCCATCTCTGGAGGATCCAGCTTCCTTCTGATGCAGGGTGGTCAGACTGGAAGTATTACGATTACAGGCAATGGTTTTAATGAGAGCGGTTTCCGCAATTCCTTTTCCATCTATGACAGTGCGAACGTAACTATCGCCAGTAACACTTTCACCCGCACGGCCGGCACACAATTTGTTCGCACCAACAGTTCAGGCGATCCCAAAAGTAATAAGATCGCTAATTCTACTAACGTAACAGTTGGTGGTGCCACCAGTGGAAGTGCAAACACATTCAGCAACGGTTCCTTCCTCGCCCTCGAAGGTGGCAGCGGCCTCGTTCGTTTTAATACGTTCGACGGCACCAACATGGCCGCAGGAAGCTCAGGAGCAATCGGTGTCTCTCTGGAAGGATCCACCGCTCCCAGCTATACCTTCACGAACAATGCTTTCATCTATGTTTCACCCTTTGTCAACTCCACATCCAGCCCTATTTTTGTTACCACGGCTGGTACGAGTGACAACACGTTTAGGAATCCCAATACCGGAGCCAACCCTGGCCTTCAGCAATTCATCACTGGTACCACTGGTAATGACACGCTGACATCCACTCTTAATCCAGCGGCAGCGAACCGCAGAGATTTCATCTCGGGCGGACTTGGAAATGACGTTTTGGATGGCGGTACTGGTACAGCGGCCGTTGATGCCGACTTTTTCCTCTTCAATACCACTCTCAACAGCACGACTAACGTTGATACAATCATTAACTGGACTCCCAGTTTTCTCAGCGGTAGTCCAACTGTTATCAACAATCAGAGAGATCAGCTTGTATTGGACCGTAAGATCTTTAAAAATCTCACCGTTACCAGCTCTGTCAGCGGCAATGCGGCTCTTGGTCTTGGTCAGCTGGCAGCAGAAACAACTGTCAATCCTCCATCTGCAGCCGGTGGCCAGGTGATCGCCAACACCAACGGCACCTTCACCAGTTCCACCTCCATTGAGCGCATCGCATTGGCGACAGGAGGAACCGCCCCTGGTTCCTTGTACTACCAGGCCGGAGATGGCACTTCGCCTTTCCTGTTTGCCCGCCTCACAACAGGAACCATTGCTAGTGGCAGTTGGGTGACCTCTCTCAACCAACTTGGAGCCATTTCTGTGATCTGAACCATTTTCTAAGCTATGCGCAAACCTCCCAGCTCTTGGGAGGTTTTTTATTACTTTATATACCGCTATGGCCTCGCGTTTCTACCGCCAAAGCCTTCACTCAGCCACCTCTGATACCACGCCTTTTATTGGCATCTACTCACTCTACTTCCCGTTTGTGTGTAGGTCTACCCATCCGGGCAACGCTGACGCTCAACGGAATAGTCGGTGCTGTTCAAAGGTTGAGCGGGATAGCGGAATGGCATCCCTTGCATGCGTTCCAACTGCCTGGCAATGGCGATGGAAACAGCAAAGTATCCCGATTCATTCAGATGGGGATCCAGGCGACCATAGAGATCTGCAACATCATGGATTGGCGGCTGGAATGACTCTGATAGACCCACCATAACGCCATGGGATAAATCAAGAAACGGCACGTTTTCTTGATGGGTAGACCGTTGTAGCAATTGGATGTTCAGAGCATCCTGCTTATCATAAGACGGCCATTGATCTGGATGCAGACTGGGAATATAGAAGGCATAAACGTGAGGCGTGATGGACTTCGCCAGCCGCAGGAAGTCCATGTTATTCCTTAAGGATCTTTTATAGTCAGCGGAATGGATTGTTGTCTTGCCGCGATGCAGCAAGACCGGTTTCAGCCATGCCAAGGCACGCAAGCGACTGTCCAACCACGGAAAGCGTTCCAAGACTCCACTCCAAACGCCCCCCATTCCTGGCGAGGGAAGCGTTGCCTCTTTCCGCATGCTCTGCGCCAAGGCATCCAAGGACGTTATTTTGGCAAATGTTTTCAGCCTGATCTCGGTTCGACGGTCATCGGCGATGTCGTTGGCATGGCCGATATAGAGAATCGCAGCGGGCTTGATTGGGAGGTTCTGCTGTGCCCACTGAAGAGTCTTGAGCGCGTTGAGATAGCCATAGCCACCGATGCCAAAATTGATAAAATAAGTGTTGTTTTTATTCAACGTCGTCAGAACGGCCGGGATGGTCTCCGTATTGTCAGCCAGGGAGCCCCGCGTGAACGAGTCACCGAAAACCCAAACCGTCCGCGCGAGTTTCTTGATATCGGCTCTTTGGGACCATCTTTTCTCGTTGATTCGGTATCCATACTCATTATAGGAATGCAACTTAGCTCCATGATCTCGATATTCAAAATATTCGGCATTCGGCCTCTCGATGAATTCGCGATCACGATCGATCACCACCCGATCTTTGGGGCCTTGGCAGAAATGATGTTCTTCATCATGCAACGGCAGCTTGGCATAGCGTGATCGGTCGTCCTTGATGATCAGTTTGGCTTGCAGTCGGTAGGAAAATTCCAGCAGGGCCAAGCCGCAAATCGTTACGCTGGCCGCGAGCAAAGCCAAGTTGCTGATGTTTTTCCGCATCCCCGGAATCCCCGCCTCGACAACTCTACGGCCGGCCGCACACGATCACTCCGTCCTCCGCCCAACAGCCCCGCCCCTTCCGCCTTTTGCCCTTGCCTGACAGGTTGGTGACGGAGGTTGCCTTCCGGGACTCCCCGACGCTGGGATTCCGGGGCTGGGCCGCGCCCCCTTCACCTCCATGCAGCCGTCTTTCAGGGGGAGCGCGCAGGCTAGAGGAACACCTCCATTGAGAAGCGTCCCGCGGAACCTGCTTCGCCCTTGACCACCCAGCCACCAACACCCCCCGATCGGCCTGCCTACACTCCCCCCCACCGATGGATGGAGCAGCCATGACCACCACCTCCCTGCCCTCCCGCCCCGACGCAGACGGTGCCGTGCCTCGCCTCAGCCTCCAGGTGGAGGAGATCGCCGCCGACACCACCGTGATCCGTTCCCTCGACTGGGATCGGAGCCGCTTTGACATCGAGTTCGGCCTGCGCAACGGCACCACTTACAACGCTTTCCTGGTGCGCGGCGAGCGCACCGCTTTGGTGGACACCAGCCATCTGAAGTTCGCGGACAGTTGGTTGCCGCAGCTGGAAGGGCTGATCGATCCCGCAACAATTGATGTGTTGGTCGTATCCCACACCGAGCCCGACCATTCCGGCCTGATCGGCCACCTGCTGGCGCGCAATCCCGATCTTGAAATTGTTGCCTCCAAGGTGGCGATTCAGTTTCTGGAGAATCAAGTGCACCGCCCTTTCCGCAGTCGGGCAGTGAAAACAGGCGATGCCCTCGATCTGGGCAGCCATCCCACCAGCGGCACCGTCCACCGCCTGGAGTTTCTGAGCGCGCCGAACCTGCATTGGCCCGACACGATCTTCTCCTTCGACCACGGCACGGGGATTCTTTACACCTGCGATGCCTTTGGTTAGCACTCGTGTTCCGAGGCGCTCTTCGACAGCGATCCTGGAGCCATCGCTCCGGATTTCCGCTTCTATTACGACTGCCTCATGGGGCCGAACGCCCGCAGCGTGCTGCAGGCCTTGAAGCGGATGGACAGTCTGCCGGAGATCCGCACCATCGCCGTGGGCCATGGCCCCCTGCTGAAACACCACCTGCCCCTGTGGATCGGCGACTACCGCGACTGGAGCAGCCAGCGCAGCGCGGAGGGTCCTTATGTGGCCGTGGGCTACATCAGCCAGCATGGCTTCTGCGACCGTCTCAGCCAGGCGATCGCCCGTGGTGTGGGCAAGGGCGGCGTCGCCACCCAGCTGGTGGACCTGCGCGCCACCGATGCCCAGGAACTCTCCGCCCTGGTGGGGGAAGCGGCGGCCGTTGTGGTGCCCACCTGGCCCGCCCGACCCGATGCCGACCTGCAAGCCTCCATCGGCACCCTCCTGGCCGCCCTCCATCCCAAGCAATGGGTGGGGGTGTATGACGCCTACAGCGGCAATGACGCGCCGATTGACACGGTGGCCACCCAACTGCGGGAACTGGGGCAAAGGGAGGGCTTCGACCCCCTGCGCATCCACCACGTGCCCGAGCCGGGCGACTACCAGCGCTGCGAGGAGGCTGGCACCGACCTGGGCCAGCTGCTCACCAAGGCCAAGGCCATCGCCGCGATGAAGGCCCTCGACGGCGATCTCGACAAAGCCCTCGGCCGCCTCTCCGGTGGGCTCTACGTCGTGACGGCTCGGCAGGGAGAGGGAGAAGCGGCCCGCACCGGCGCGATGGTGGCCAGCTGGGTGAGCCAGGCCAGCTTCGACCCGCCGGGCCTCACGGTCGCCGTGGCCAAGGACCGGGCCATCGAGGCCCTGCTGCAGGTGGACGATCGCTTTGTGCTCAACATCCTGCGGGAGAACAACCACCAGCCGCTGTTGCGCCACTTCCTCAAGCGCTTCCCGCCCGGGGCCGATCGCTTCGCCGGGGTGGCCACCCTCGAGGGCGCGGCGGCGGGCGGCCCCGTGCTCGGCGACGCCCTGGCCTACCTCGGCTGCCGTGTCAGCCAACGGCTGGAAACGCCCGACCACTGGGTGCTCTATGCCTTGGTGGAGGAAGGCAACGTGGCGGACTCCTCCGCCCTCACCGCCGTGCACCATCGCAAGGTGGGCAACCATTATTGAGGTTTTCGGTTCGTCCGCTCTCCCTTGCCAGCCGCTCCCGCCCCATGCCCAACCTCCCCTCCCCCTTGACCGCCGGCCCCCCGGCGACGGATGCCCCGTCGGGGCGCGCGGTGATCGCCCTGCCGCTCGATCCGGGGCTGGTCTGCTTGCGGGGACTGAGCCCCCGCCGGGTGCGCTTCGAGGTGGAATACGCCCTGGAGCGCGGCACCACGGCGAACAGTTTCCTCTTTGAGGCCGGGCTGGCCCCTGACGGCCACGCGGTGCCGCCTGTGTTGATCCACCCGCCGGGGATGACCTACGCCGAGCCCTTCTTCGCCGCCCTGGCGGAGCGGGTGCCGGCGGAGGCCGACCTGAAGGTGGTGGTGGGCGTGGTGAATCCCAACCGGGTGGAGCTGCTGCGGGCGATGGTGCGGCGCTGGCCCCGTCTGGCCCTGGTGGCGTCGAATACGGGGGCGAAGCTGGTGCGGGAGCTGTGGGAGCGGCAGCGCCCCGCCCCGGAGGGCGCCCCGGCCCCGGAAAACGCCGTGCCCCTGCCGCCGATCGATGTGGTGAAGCAGGAGGTGTGCCGTCCCCTGGCGGGGAGCCTGCGGTTGCGGCTCCTTCCCGCCCCCACGCCCCGCTGGCCAGGAGCCCTGATGGCCTTTGAGGAGAGCACGGGCCTGCTGATGAGCAGCAAGTTCTTCTCCGCCCACATCTGCGCGGACACCTTCGCCGAGGCGAACCGCAGCAGCACGGAGGAGGATCGCCGCTGGTTCTACGACTGCCTGATGGCGCCGATGGCCCGCCAGGTGGAGGGGGTGCTGGATCGGCTCGACGACCTGCCGATCCGCACGATCGCCCCCTTCCACGGTCCGGCGATCGCCACCAGCTGGCGCAGCCTCCTGGCCGACTACCGCCGCTGGGGAGAGGGCCAAAGCCGTGCCCGCCTCTCCGTGGGGCTGCTTTACGCCAGCGCCTACGGCAACACGGCCGCCATTGCCGATGCCTTGGCCCGCGGGGTTTCACGCACGGGGGTGCGGGTGGAGAGCATCAACTGTGAGTTCAGCGAGCCGGAGCAACTGCTGGCGGCGATCCGCGGCAGCGACGCCCTGTTGATCGGCTCCCCCACCCTCGGCGGCCATGCCCCCACTCCCATCGTCTCCGCCCTGGGCACCGTGCTGGCGGAAGGCGATCGTGCCAAGCCGGTGGGCGTGTTCGGCAGTTTCGGCTGGAGCGGCGAGGCCATTGATCTGTTGGAGAGCAAGCTGCGGGATGGCGGCTTCGCCTTCGCCTTCGAGCCGATCCGGGTGCGCTTCAGCCCCGACCCCGCCACCCTGCGGTCGCTGGAGGAAACCGGCACGGCCCTCGGCCGCCGCCTCCAGACCGAACAGCGGCGGCGCCAGTTGCGCAGTCCCGGCGGTGGCCTGCAGGAAAGCCGCAGCCAGCCGGCGATCCAGGCCCTGGGGCGGGTGGTGGGATCGCTCTGCGTGCTCACCGCCCGCAAGGGGCAGGGAGAGGGGGCCCTGGCGGGGGCGATGGTGGCCAGCTGGGTGAGCCAGGCCAGCTTCACCCCGCCCGGGTTCACAGTGGCGGTGGCCAAGGACCGGGCGGTGGAGGGGTTGCTGCACATCGGCGATCGCTGCGCCCTGAATGTGCTCGCGGCGGGGCGGGAAAAGCCGCTGATGAAGCACTTCCTCAGCCCTTTCCTTCCGGGCGCCGATCGTTTCGAAGGGCTGGCGATCAGCGAGAGCCCGGGCCAGCAACCGATCTTGAAGGAGGCCCTGGCCTGGATCGAGGCCACGGTGAAACAGCGCATGGATTGCGGCGACCACTGGCTCCTTTACGCCGAGGCGCAACAAGGAAGTGTGCTCGATCCCGCAGGCACCACCGCCATCCATCAGCGGCGCACGGGCTCCACCTATTAGCGGCGCAGCCAACCCCTGAGGGGCCGACAAAGCTCGGCGGCCCGTCCTCCCGGGCCCCCATGGGGGAAGGGCAGGGTTCTGCGCACGCGGCAGGGTGGCGCCACCTGCGAGTTCTGGCGTCTGCAAGGGTGAGCGGCGTCATGGCGGCGTGCCTGACGGCCAGAACAAGACGAGGTTCACCTGACGAGCGATGGCCAAGGAGCGGAGGCCGTCGGATCAAGGCGATGGCTGGCTGGGAGGAAGACACTCCAGCCGCTGTGACCTCGGGCCGACGGGGCCGACGGCCGTGGAGGGAACAGGCCTGTCGTTGGCATCGACCGGAGCCGCCCCGCAGGCGCGGCTCAGGACGGGACGATGGGTGAAAACAACGCCAGGGTGTGATGCAAGCTGACAGGCCGCAGTTGGCGGTCGAACGAGTCATGGCTGAGGAGCTGACGCCAACAATCGCCGCCTGCCAACAGCACAACAGTTTCCTTTGGCAACGCAAAACAGAGCCCAAACTCCGATGCAATCCACTCACGGGAAAATTCATGTCAATGGCGCCGTCGCCCTGAATGGGCCCATCCCTGACAGCATCGGGTGAGGTCTGGAAAGCCGATTCGGGTTGCCAACAAGGTGTCCGCTCTTGGATGGACCTAACCTGAATTCAGCATTGGAGCCTTCAGAAAAATGGTTGCAGAGCTGCACGGGTCGACGACAGACGGCGCGGCGGTATCCAGGGAAACTTCTTCCCGTGACGAAGCACACCTTGGAACGGAAGACTCAAGGGGTGAGCGAGATTTAACCAGTGGAAGCTTTGCCAAGGAGTTGATCCAATACCAGATCCGACGCCTGGGAAAGTTGCAAGGCGAGGTGCTCGACGATCGCGATCCTGAGCCCCTGCATCAGCTGCGGGTGAGCTTGCGGCGGCTGCGCACGGCACTGGGCCAGTTCGCTCCGGCTCTGGAGCTTCCTGACAGCGTGAGAGACCCCCGGATCGCCGCCGTGGCCAGGCGCACCGGGCTCTGCCGCGACCTGGATGTGCTGAACCTGAGGCTGCGGGAGCAGCTGCTGCCACGGCTTCCCGACAACGAGCAGGAGCGGCTGAGCGGGGCGATGAGGCGCCTGAGCCACGACCGGGCCCAGGCGTTCGACACCCTGCGCGAGGCTCTGCACAGCCCTCGCTACCTCAAGTTGCTGGCACGGCTCAACAGGTGGGACAAGCATCCCCGCTTCACGTCCCTGGGGCGGCAGCCACTGTTGCCATGGCTCTACGACTGGCAGGCGCCGTTCACCGCCGGACTGTTTCTCCATCCTGGCTGGACCGTGGACCATCCTGAGGCGAAATCTCTCCATGGGCTTCGCAAGCGCATCAAAAGAGCGCGCTATTCCCTTGAAAGCCTGGAGCGCTGGTGCGAGCCACCCCTGCGAGCGTGGATTCAAGACCTCCGCCAGGCTCAAGACCACCTCGGCGAACTGCATGATCTACAGATCCTCAACAGCGGTTTCCTTGACAGTGAGACGCCAAGAAAAACCTCAAGCTTGCCAGTGCTTCGAGCCGAGATCAAGGGACAGCAACAGCTCCACTGGCTGCGGTGGCGCGACCTGGCCCAGCGACTGCACCTTGACAGCCATCGACATACCATCCAACGGCACTTGCTGGAGCTGGGGAGGGGCTTGAAGCTGTCCTATTGACAGGTCTCTGCCAGCGCAGTCCGCTGACTGTGGCGATGATGGTGCGTCACGGATGGCCAACGGGTTCCGCATGGAACCTGGCCCTGTTCGCCAAGAGGGGCACCCATGTCAGTTGGATTGGGGCAACCCCAGATCCTTCCTTCCAGGACAGACTCTCGGCCAAGCTTGAGGCTCTCAAAAAGGCATTCCATGACAGCCGCAATCAACCTGTGTCGACCGACAGCCAGAAAATCTCCTCTTGCATCAGGGCAAAGATTGAAAAGGGGTTGACGTCCTATTCCAAGCGCGTTGAAGACCCAATCTCAAAGGCGTCTTTTCAGGCCAAAAACCGCTTTCCCGATACGAAATAAAGATGAGCTGTCCTTTCAATCATCCAGCCCACAGCACAGCGCAGAAGAGAGGAAGGTGCAGACCATTCCCACGACGCAATCGTCATGACGAGCCAGGGTTCTGTTCTCCCAAGCAGCCCAGAGGCCGGCCGGCCGCCGCAACCAGCTGAATCGCCCCAGCTAACATGAATCCTGGCTGTGGTCGTCTTCCATGGGTTCGCTGGCACGAACGAAACAGGTTGTCCCATGGTGAGAGCAAGGGCATTTTTCAAGCGGTCAACCCTTGGATTGATTTCCAAGTCAACGGCAGAGACCATCTTCCGCTTGGCTTTGGCGACTCTCTTGTCAGTCGCCCTGTCCGTCTGCACATTCGAGCTCATCCTGAGAAATACTTACCTCATCAGAGGTTCATCCTCCGTCCTGATTTCCTTGGCGGTGGCTTTTGCGACGGTATCGATGCCATTTTGCATTGCCCTGTATGCGGCGCGGGCGGCTTTTCGGCGGCGAGCGGCCAAGGAAGGGCTGCTGGTGATCTTCACGGGCTACATGGCGGTGTTGATTTCCTTTGCAGGCATTTACTATTCATTTAATGTTATTTCAGATTATCATGAGTCGCGAGATTTCGCAGACTTTTATATTCATGCTTCCACCCATTTAGACGCTGGCTGGCAAAAGCAGGTTCCCCGGAGAGTTGGGGATCAAAAAGCCTTTGCTGGCATGCGCTATTCCACCTGGAGTGGCCTGGAAGAAGAGGCCAGACCAGCCTTTTTGCATCCAAGCGCAGCCGTCAATGAAGAGCAGCTTTTGGCTGCGGCCAGGCGCTATGGACCCTGGCCAGGCGGCAATGAATCATTCACTCCCAAGTTCAAACCGGCCGAGCGGCTGCCTTCCCTGTTGCAATGCCTGCATTTCAGTGTGGTGACCATGGCCACGGTTGGCTATGGCGATGTGCATCCCAACCAGTGGTATTCACAGCTGGCTGTGGACATGCAAATTGTGATCGGCCAAATTCTGGTTGTTTTTGCCCTCGGTTGTGTCTTGGGTCGATGGTGGGAATAGACTGACCCCCTTGAATCGCAACCCACCTGCTCTGGAAGTTCAGCCGCAGGCGAAAACAGATCCAGGGAGCCATGGCGGCTTGAGATCATCGCCGCCCATGGGCGCTGGCTCCCGGCGGCAAGAATCGCTGCACTCTTCAGGGTCCAACAGGGCCAGCCGTCGCGCAAAAATTATGAATTGTTTCGGCCTGCTTCTGCCCCTTGGTCAATCGGTCCTAAGATTAATTTGTCGTTACAGACAACCACAGAAATGAATCGGCGACTGATTGTTTGCTGTGATGGCACCTGGCAAGACCTCTTCCAGGGTTATCCAACCAATGTGGTGAAGACAGCCCAAGCCATTGTGCCGAGCGCCAGCGATGGGTGCGAGCAAATTGTTTACTATGAAGAAGGGGTGGGAACAAGACAAATGGACAGCAAAATATCCGTCGTGGATTGGCTGACAAAACTTGGCGGTGGCGGCCTTGGCCTAGGAATTGACAGCAAGATTCAGGACGCCTACCGTTTCCTCTGCCTCAACTACAAAGAAGGCGACGAGATTTTTCTCTTCGGCTTCAGCCGAGGAGCTTATACCGTGCGCTGCTTGGCTGGTTTGATTTACAATTCAGGCCTGCCTCGCTGCAAATTTGTTCGCAAGATTCCAGAGGCTTATGAACTGTATCGCGACAGAGGACGCGATACGGCACCGAAAGGCCCCGCAGCCGTGAGCTTCCGCGAGACCTATGGCGATCGGGTGCCCATCAAAGCCTTGTGTTGCTGGGACACCGTGGCTTCCATGGGCCTACCCGACCTGATTCCAGGCCTCAAATTCGACGCGAAATTCAACGAACGCTATTCTTTTCACGACACGAAAATCAACCATACAATTGAACACGCCTTTCATGCTGTCGCCATTGATGAAAACAGGAAAGTTTTCTACCATACGCCAATGGATTCAAACCTGCCTGGCCAACTGTCACAGGTTTGGTTTCCCGGAGGTCATGGCTCCGTGGGCGGCGGCAGGATGGAAGAACGCGGCTTGTCCGACGGGGCGCTCCAGTGGATGTTTGACAACGTGAAGGCTCTGCACCTGGAGTTGGATGAAAACAATGTTGAATATGGAATGGAAAACGGCAAGATGCAATATGGAGTCAAACCGATGCCGAAAGATTCCTTCCCACAGGCCGAATCAAAACTTGGCTACAAAATCAGGCAGTTGCCCAAGAATTTGACAGTAGATGATCTGCACAGCAGCGTGAAAGAGCGTTGGCGCGATCCCCAGTGCCATTACAAGCCCGAAAACCTCAGGCAAGTCTGTGGTGTGCAGCTGGATGCCTTGGGAGGCTGACGGGTGGGAGGTGCGGCAGGCGGGGGCCCTTCGGAGGCCTCCGCCGCTCCTGCAGCCTCAGCCGCCCACCACTTCGAGATTGATCTCCGCCACCACATCGTGGTGGAGCTTCACCTGCACCTTGTAGGAACCGGTGCGGTGAATGTCGGGCACGAGGATGTCGCGCCGTTCGACCGCCTTGTTGGTGGCCTTCTCGATCGCTTCGGCCACATCCCCGTTGGTCACGGTGCCGAAAAGCACGTCGTCGCCACCGGTTTGCTTCTTCACCGTGAAGCGGCCGATCGTGTTGAGGGCGGTGCGGAAGGCTTCCGCCTCGGCCTTGAGGGCGGCCTGGCGCTCCGCCTCCTTGGCGCGGCGATAGTCCACCTGGCGCAGCACGGAGGCCGTGACGGGCACGGCCTTGCCTGTGGGAACCAGGAAGTTGCGGGCGTAGCCGGGGGCCACCTCCACCAGGTCGCCGTTCTTGCCGAGGCTCAACACGTCCTCGCTGAGAACGTCTTGCCCGCGCTTGGCCATGACGGCGACGCTCGAACGGGAATGAACAGGAACCACCCTCCCTACGCCAGGGTGCTCAGGCCCCCGA
>JBKDTB010000164.1:0-3396 GCA_046340515.1 Cyanobacteriota bacterium
CATACACTCCCCGCAGGAATCCTGTTCCTCGATGGCTCGTTAGAGATGAACGACCACCGCGACGATCTCGGTCAAGCCGCTTCGGCCCCACTGCATGAGGCCTGGTCACGCTATGGCTCAGCCAGTGCCCCAAACCGCAGCCTGCGCGATTGGCTGCGGCTGGACTTCTTCAAGGATGTGCACAAGGGCATGTATGTGAACCGGCCCATCCACTGGCAGCTCAGCTCCTCCGGCAAAACCTTCGTGGCCTGGGTCAACATCCATCGCAGGGATGACAGGACCCTCAAGGTTCTGCTGGCCGACCACCTGAACCCAGCCCGTTCCCGCATCGATGGCGAGCTGGATGACCTGAGCCAGGTGCGAGATTCCGAGGACCGCAAGGCCGCGCGGGAAGCCGATAGCCGCATCGGCAAGCTCAGCCGCTGGCGTGAGGAGATCCAGGAGTTCATCACCGCTGTCGAGCATTGCGCCGATCACGGCGCACAGCCCACCGATGGCCGCTGCCCCGCCAGAGAACAGGACGCTGTCTACCACAACGATCTGGATGACGGCGTGATGATCAACTCCGCCGCGCTCTGGCCGCTGCTGGAGCCGCAGTGGAAGGATCCCAAGAAGTGGTGGAAGGAACTCGCCAGCGCCCAGGGCAAGAAGGACTATGACTGGGCCAATCTGGCCATGCGCTACTGGCCCACGCGAGTGGATCAGAAGTGCCAGAACGATCCCTCCCTGGCGGTGGCCCATGGCTGCTTCTGGCGTTATCACCCCGAGCGGGCCTGGGCCTGGGAGCTGCGCCTGCAGCAGGAGATCGGCCCCACTCGTCGCGAACAGGCCGGCGAAGAGTTCCGCATCGAGGAGGCTCCCTACCGCCCCGGAGGCCGTGATCTGGGGGATCAGGGCGACGCCCCGCACCGGCAGGCCTGGCTCGCCGATCACCCCAAGCAAGCCCTCGCCGCCGTCGAAAAAGAGGCCATCCGCCGCATGGGCCGCGCTGACAACCGCCAGGTGGTGAACGAGATGCAGATCCTGGAGCCGGGCCTCTGGTCGGTGATCCCCGAGGAGGTGGCGGCCATGGAGCAACGCCTCAGTGAAAAGCAGGGCAGTTTGTTCAGCCTGCGAGCCCCCGATGAGGCCGAGGGCCGTGCCGGCAGCGGTGAGCAGTCCGTGCAGGTGGGGTTGGCCCTCGCTCTGGGTGGCGCAGAGGGAGCAGGTTCATGACCCTGATGCCTCTGCACGACCGGCTAAGAGGGCTCTTCCGCAGGTTTTCTGCGCAAAGGGGCTTTGAGCTGGCAGAATGTCCCCATTGGAGAGTCGGATAGATGCTCGTTGAATTCCGCGTTGAGAACCACCGCTCCATCCGTGAGGAGCAGGTCTTCACCATGGAGGCCGGGCGGGTCGACAGAGCTGAAGACGACAGGCCGCGGAATGTGACCGGGTCAGCGACACCGTTGCTGCCACTTGCTGCTTTTTATGGGGCAAATGCCAGTGGCAAAAGCAACATCCTCGACGCGATCCACTTTGTTCGCCTGGCGGTGCTCCAGTCGCACCGCAACTGGGATCCTGCAGGCGGGGTGCCCCGCAACCCTTTCGCCTGGGACGGCTGGCCCGACAAACCATCTCTCTTTGAGCTGACGGTCATCTCAAATGGAATCCGATCTCAGTTTGGCTTCGTTATTGATGATGCCCAGATTCTTGAAGAGTGGCTATATGCATGGCCGAAGGGCAGAAAGCAGATCTGGTATGAACGTGAATGGGACGATGGCCAATATCGCTACCATTTTGGTGATCACTTCAAGGGTGAACGCAAGGTCGTAGAAGAGGTCACGCGTCCCAATGCGCTCTTTCTTTCTGCCGCTGCTCAACACGGGATTCAGCAAATCACGCCTATTTATGAATGGTTTTGGGACTTGCGGACAATCAATCTTCAGCGGCAGCGTCACGCCTTTCATCACCACACTGCAGACACATGGCTATCTGCCGCACTGTCGCCAACGGATTCCGCCTCAAATGACCAAGATGAAGAGCATGCCAAGCGGCTGCAGACCTTTCTTGATCTGATCAGGGCTGCCGATGTTGGAATTACAGACATCAAGAAAGATCCTGTCACTCCCGGAAGCTACCTTTTCCGCCATAGACATCCCGCCACTGAGCGATGGCTGTCTTTTGACGAGGAATCCGATGGTACCAAGAATTTGATCTGGCGTAGTCAGCCCCTCCTCGATGCTCTTTGGAGTGGTGGTCTCGTCATCGTTGATGAACTGGAGCGGAGCCTGCATCCGTTGCTTGCCCAACGAATTGTTGATCTCTTTCAAAGCCAAGAATCAAATCCCAACAATTCTCAAATCATTTTCACAACACACGATACTAATCTGCTTGCGGGCATGGCAGGCGCTCCATCCCTCAGGCGAGATCAGGTGTGGCTTACAGAAAAAAGTAGGGATGATGCCACTTGCCTGCTCCCACTCTCAAGTTACAAGCCTCGTAAAGCTGAAAATCTGGAGAGGGGCTATCTAATGGGGAGATATGGCGGAATTCCTGTCACCACATCAATGCGTGGGGCCGCCCTGCTTGGCAAGTCAGGGCTGACACGTGAGCCCGAGGAGAGTGGCTATGCCCAGTAGTCGGCGAAGACGACATCGTCATAATCCGCCACCAAAAGCCAGCATTGAGCCAAACAAGACGATTCTGGTTGTCTCGGAGGGGCCTGTTACTGAACGACAATACGTTGAAGGACTCGGACAGTTCATCGGCAACACTGGCGTTAGGGTTGTTTTTTCAAGACAGCATGGCGTCCCCCGTACAATCGTCGAAGCGGCCAAGGATGAGTGCCAAAAATGGCGTGCCGTCCACAGCGAAGAGTATGATGAGGTGTGGTGTCTCTTTGATAGAGACAGTCATCCGCAGTTTGAAGCATCCATTCAGATTGCACGGGACAGACGCTATCACCTTGCGGTTTCAAATCCCTGCATTGAGCTTTGGCTGTGGCTTCATCATCGACAATCTCCAGGTGCCCGAACACATACTGAGATGCAAAAATTGCTGAAAGACCAAGTGGATGCCGGATACGATAAACACATTCGACAAGACTTTTACTTCCCCAATCTAAAGGCCGCAGTGGCTGCTGCTTTCCAGCTCGACAAGCAAGCGATCGAGGATCGTGAGCCACCTTTCAGCAACCCATCAACCAGCATGTACAAGTTGGTTCTTTCTATCGCGAGCAAAGAGCAAGCAGGCAGCTTTGTTGAAGGCTGGGAATGGCTTGCGAGTTATCAGTGAGCAATCTTGGCCCCATCTCTGCAGCCCTGGAGGGTGAGCTGCGCCAGCGGGTGCAGCAGAACGGCATCGTGATCTGGCTGGATCGCGATGGCCACTACAGCCCGCTGGTGGATCAGCTCCAGG
>JBKDTB010000165.1:0-10576 GCA_046340515.1 Cyanobacteriota bacterium
TTGGTCATGGCGTCAGCCGCCTCAATGGCGGGCACCAGGCCCCGGGTCTCAATCATGCCGAGGGCGATGCCCATGGTTTCACTTGCCATTACCTGCTCCTGGAGGAGGGGGTGGAATGTTCGGTGTCACCCTGCTCCTGCGCCATCCCTTCCGTCAACCCATGCGCCGGGGAAAGTCCATCAAGGTTTTCGGCCGTCTCCATAAGAGACTCTTATGCAGCGGAAATAAAACGTTGGATTTGCGCCATCCGTCGGCGCGGCCCGGGCCCCCTCTGGCGGCGCCCCTCAGAACGGCTCCGCCTCCGAGACGAATCCCACTCCCCCGAAGCGAACCAGCAGGGGTCGAATGGCTGTCCGCACGGCCTCCAAGGCCTGCGGGTCGCAGAAGACCACCACATGGGCATTGGCCCCCAGGCCGCTGAAATCCATCGCCTCGGAAATTTCCCCCGCCACACCCCAGCCGGTGACATGGCGCATCACCGAATAGCCGGGAGCGCCCGCTTTGAGAATCGCTTTGCAGAGGCGATCAAGCTCGCGCTCACTCACAAAAAAATCAATCCGTTTCATGGAAGTTCAGCTGACGGGAATGAAGCGTTGCACCATCGCCATGTAGAGGGGGATCCCCACCACCACGTTGAAGGGAAAGGTGAGGCCCAGGGCGGTGGTGATGTAGAGGCTGGGATTGGCCTGGGGCACGGTCATGCGCATGGCCGCGGGGACGGCGATGTAGGAGGCGCTGGCGGACAACACCATGAACAGGAGGGCGTCTCCCTGGGGCAGCCCGATCAGCTTGGCGATGAGCAGGCCAATGAAGGCATGGAGCAGTGGCGCAGCGATGGCAAAGCCCACCAGGAAGGCCCCCGTATGCCGGAGATCCCGCAGTCGCTGGGCGGCCACGAGCCCCATGTCGAGGAGGAAAAAGCAGAGCACGCCATAAAACAGCTTGTCTGTGAAAGGCTCCATCCGTTGAAGTCCAGATGGACTGAAGTGGGCCACCAGCCCCCCGATGACGAGGCTGCCGATCAGGAGAAAAACGGATCCATTGAGGAAAGCTTCCTGCAGAACTTCACCCCAGGGAATAGCTTCATTCTCTTTCTCATCATCCATCCCTTCCGCGCCGCTTTGCAGGCGTGTGGAGGCTAATTTGGCCATCACCACGCCCACCACGATGGCCGGTGACTCCATCAAGGCCAGGGCCGCAACCATGAAGCCGTCGTAGTTGAGCTTGAGCACGTTCAAAAAGCTCTGGGCCGTGATGAATGTCACGGCACTGATGGATCCATAGGCGGCGGCGATGGCGGCGGCGTTGTCAGCCCCGAGGCGCGTGCGCAGGATGAAGAAACTGCTGATGGGCACCAGGATCGACATCAGGATGGCCGCACCAATGGTCCAAAGCACCATGGGGCCGAACCCACTTTCGCTCAGCTCCACCCCCCCCTTGAAACCGATGGCCAGCAGCAGATAAAGGGAAAAGAGTTTGGGCAGGGGCGAAGGAATCTCAAGATCGGAACCCAGAAGAACCGCCAGAATGCCGAGGAAGAAAAACAGAACCGGTGCTGACAGAAGGTTCTGCAACACCAGGGTCGCCTGCATGAGCAGCTCTCGAAACAGGTCAATCTAAGGACCTCCTGGAGTCCGGGCGTCAGGATCAGCGCATTCTTCATCGGGCCGTTGACCCAGAACCGGTTTTCTTGCTTAGGGTTCGAGCCACGAGGCAGGAACCCTGGAGTTTGCCGGGGGTGGAATGTTCAACCCGTCCTGCCTCACCCTTTCCCTCACTCAACCTCCCCTTTAGCACAGACCCCCATCCAGCCTTGGCCTTCCCCATCCTCCCGGGAGCGGGAGGTTGGGTCCCGAGGCCAGCCCAGTGCCAACGTTCTCCAGCGCAACCGTCTCCGGTCTGGCGCCCAGAGCCTCACGCCCCGGACCACCCCCATCGCCCCGGGCGTCGGGTCGGAGTCCAGGGCATCGTTGCGGCCAACCTGGATAATGCCTCCTGGCCGCACCCCAGGCACCGATGATTCCACGACGGACCCGGCTGGTCATCGCCAGCGGCAATCCCGGCAAGGTGGCGGAAATCGGCGCCATGCTGGCCCTGGTGGATGTGGAGGTGCTGGCCAAGCCGAAGGAGTTGGAGATCGAGGAAACGGGTGCCACCTACGGGGAAAATGCCCGCCTGAAGGCGGAAACCGTGGCGGCCTTCACGGGCGAATGGGCCTTGGCGGATGATTCGGGATTGGAAGTGGATGCGCTCGACGGGCGCCCGGGGCTCTTTTCCGCCCGTTACGCCCCCACGGAGCATGAGCGGACGCATCGCCTGTTGAAGGAACTCGCCGACAGCTTGTATCGCGGGGCCAGCTTTGTCAGCGCCATGGCCCTGGCCGCTCCTGCCGGTCACACCATGGCGGAAGCCGAGGGCGTCTGCCGGGGGCGGATCCTGCAGGCTCCCCGGGGCCACGGGACGGGTTTCGACACGCTCTTCTGGGTGCGCGAAGCGGGTTGCAGTTACGCCCAGATGGGCCCGCACCTCAAAGCGCGACTGGGCAGCCGGGGGAAAGCGGCCCGAGCCCTGGCCCCCAGCCTGCGCCGTTGCCTCGGCCTCGACCCTTGACCGCTCGGCGCCAGGTGGTCGTCAGCCGTTGATCTGCCGCACGGCGCGCATGGCGGCAGCGGCGGCTTCATTCACATCCCCCTCCTTCCCCGCCAGGGTCAAACGGCCATAGGCGCCCACCGCCTTCACATCGACAACGGTGATGTTCGAAGCCTTTTCCGCTTCGTTGGCGGCGATCAACACATAGCCGGCGGGTTCGGTTTCCAGGATGAACATGCTCATGCCGGCCTGGATCATGGAGCCCCGGCGGTTCTGGCGGTTGATCAACACCGCGTGGTCCGGCGTGATGGCATAGATGATTTCCGTCCAGGTGACCTCGCAACGGCTGCGGCGCTCCACGCTGCTGCCGATGGCCTCCAGCACCACCTCACCGGAGTGGAGCACATTGCTCTGATCGCGGTGGTACATCGCGATCGAGCCAAAGGCGCGCTCCACCACCATCTGGCCCAGGCGCACCGTGCTCGCCTTGAGGGCGATGTCGGTGACCCGATGCACCGCCATGCCCGGAGAAACCTCCAGCCAGAGGCAGGCATCCCCCGGGATCGGGAGGAATCCCTGGCTCACCGTGCCCATGTAGGCCGCGAGCTGGGGCTGGAGGGAATCGAGATAGACGTAGGTGCGCAGCTCAATCGACTGCACATGGCTGTGACCCCGCAGGCGTTGCCCCTCGGTGTCTGTGGTGATCACGCAGCTGGCGCCGCTCTCCTCGCCACTGATGTCCGTGCCGGTGATGGTCGCGCGGCCCAGTTGGAGGGCTTCCCGCCGTCGCCGAATGGCACGATCCTCCGCGCTCGGGGGGATGGCGGCGCGAAAGGAGCGGTTCTGGCGGGAAGGATTCACCAAGGCAGCGATCTCCCCGCGACAGCGGTGGCCAGAAGCCGTCCGGCCCGGTCTTCACGGAGCGGCAGGACGTGGTGGCACCGCCGCCCGGAGAAGAGCGGGCATAGCGATCGCGGAGCCATCGGGTTGGCGGTGGAAGCCAGGGGGGGTCGGGTCCTGACCAGGTTGTCGGTCACAGCGTGGCCAGGTCGCGCCCGGCACTCTACGTCTGCGGGGCGCGGGGCCCTGGAGCGCAGAGCCGGTTTGGCGAGGGCCGCGATCAGGTGTTGGATCAGATCTCTCCATCACGGCCATCCCGATCTCCGATGCTCCACGGGCCGCCTTTCGCCGATCGCCATCAGGACGTCTCCGTCTGATGGATCAGCGCTCCATTGCCAGCGCCAGCCCGCTGTGGCACCCGCGGCCGGCTGGCTGCGCCATGGATGAACGGTGGCTGTGGATACCTTTTCCCCCCGATTCCCCTCTTGATCCCCTCCCGATCTCTCCTTCGGGTCTCCATCCCCTTCCGGGCCAGAACGGTCCATCAGCCCTTGCCGTTGGCCGTTCCATCGTTACCTTCAGCCCACTTCATTCGTGGCGCCATGGCTCCCACTTCCACCCCCCCCGCCGCGGAGCGGCCCGCGGACTCCCGGACGCCCGACATGAACGCCGAACAGGCCCTGGCCCTGATCGGCATGGGATTGGTGCGGAAGCTGATGGCGGAGGGGGATGGCGGGTCCTGGCAGTGGATGGGAGAGGAGAGTTCCGCCGCCGTGGATGTGGGTTCCCTGCGCCAGCGCTTGGAGCTGGTGGATTTGGCCGTGCGCACCGCCGCGCCCCTCACCACCGCCGAGGTGACCCATCTGCTGGGAGCCCGCCCCGGGGCTCCGGTGGTGGAGCGGGGGGGCTTGCTGGCCCGTCGTCGGGGCCGAAACGTTTGGATTTTGAGCCGCGGCGGCGGGGAGGGCAGTCCAGCCGCCGCCGCGCATTTTCAGGAGACCCCCCGCCGTCGTTTTTGAGGGAGCCACCCATCAGCAGTCCTGATCCGTGTCGCAAATGTGTCCCCTTGAACCTTGCGCCCCCATGGGTCCTCACGGAAGGTGGGACATCTGTGAGAACGGCCATGAGTTGGGGGGAGCTGGAGCGGTTGGTCGAGGATGCCGAGCACGACCCTGAGCTCCGGGCGTCGTTGCGGGCCTGTCAGACCCAGCCCCAGCTCGTTCTGCTGGCTCGCCAACTGGGCTACCACATCACCCGGGTGGATGTGGCCCGGGCCTGGCAGGACCATCAGGCCAATGCCAGCGTCAGGGGGGCGTGAGGGGCGCCATGCGGCAGGCCTTCCGTGCCACCGCCGCCGCATAGCCCCGTTCCACTGGACCTTCCAAGGGGCTGATGGAGCCATCGCGGCAGTCCATCACCACCCGCTCCCGATGACCCCACTGATCCTGGAGCCGCAGGCGCAGCCGCCAGGGATAGGGCTCGGCACGGCTGAACTGATCGCCGCAGACCGGCCCGACGCAGAGGCCTGGCGCGGCCATGGCCGCTGACGGGTGAAGGGCCGGGGCGAGCAGCGCGAGGGCCGTCAGCAGAAGGCCGGCCACCAGGCTCCGGAGCCCGGCGCGCCGGGGGATGGGCCAGGAACGCCTCACCCGGCCAGCTCCAGAGCCCCGTCGTCGCACTCCCGTTCCTCCTGGTCCGGGTGAAAGTACTGCCACACCTGCTGGGCCAGGGCCGGACCGATGCCCGGGGCCAGGGCGATCTGCTCCGGGCCCGCCAGCTGGATGGCGTCCACGGAGTGGAAATGGGCGAGGAGATCCTTCACCCGTTTGGGGCCCAGGCCTGGAATGTCGCCCAGGCGGGAGCGGCGCTGACGTTCGCCCCGCTGCTGGCGGTGGTAGGTGATGGCGAAGCGGTGGGCCTCATCCCGCAGGCGACGCAGCAGGGCCACCCCCAACTGATCCGCCTCGCTGGGCAGGGGAGCGCTGGCGCCGGGCACGAACACCTCCTCCCGTGCCTTGGCCAGGGAGCAGACCACCAGTTCCTCCTGCAGATCCAGCTCCCGGAGGGCCTCCATCACGGCGGAGAGCTGACCCTTGCCCCCGTCGATCATCACCAGATCGGGCCAATCGTTGAGCCCATCGCCCTGGAGCACCGATCCGCCCTCGCGGCGGAGTTGGGCGAGGTCGGCGCCGCTGGCCTTGGCCCGGGCCCAGCGGCGGAAGCGGCGCCGCATGATCTCCGCCATGGCCATGAAGTCGTCGGAGTGGCCGGGGCGGATGCTGCTGCTCTGCAGGCGGTAGCGGCGGTAGTGCTGCTTGGCGGGCAGGCCATCAACGAACACCACTTGGGATGCCACGGCGTCGCTGCCCTGCAGGTGGCTGATGTCAAAGCCCTCGATGCGGCGCGGGGGAACGGGCAGCTCCAGGAGCTGGGCCAGATCCTCCAACGCCAACTGGTGCGCCTCCGACTGCCGCTGGGCCCGTTGCAGCTCGTAGCTGGCGTTGCGCACCACCAGATCAATCAATTCCGCCTTCCGCTGGCGCTGGGGCACGCTCAGGCGCACCTTGCGCCCGCGGCGCTCGCTCAGCCAGTCCTGGATGAGCTCCTGTTGGGGCAGGGGATGTTGCAGGAGGAGGGCGGGCGGAAGTTCCACCGGTTCCACCTGGCTGTAGTGCTCCTCGATGACGCGCTGGAGAATCCAACCGGGATCGCCCGCGCCCACCTCCGCCATGTAGCCCAGCCGACCCACCAGCTTGCCGGCCCGCATTTGAAAAAGCTGCACCGCCGCCAGCCGCCCATCCGCCGCCAGCGCCACCACATCACGGGAGATGGAGACATCGGCAACGGTCATCTTTTGATCCGCCGTGAGGGTTTCCAGCCCCTGCAGCTGGTCGCGCACGCGGGCGGCGGCCTCGAAATCCAACCGTTCGGCATAGCGCTCCATCTGCTCGCGCAGCAGGTTGAACAGCTCGTCATTGCGGCCCTGAAACACCATCGCCACTTTGCGCAGGGTGCGGTGGTAGTCGTCGGAGCTGATGCGTTCCTGGCAAACGCCGGGGCAGCGGCCAATGGCGTGATTGAGGCAGGTGCGGTCGCGGTAGAGGGGCTGGGGCCGCTGGCGCAGGGGAAACACGCGCTTCACCAGGGCCAGGGTGCGCCGCAGCAGGCCGACATCCACATAAGGACCGTAGAAGCGATCCAGCGGACTGCGAAAGCGCCGCCTTCGCGTGATGAAGATGCGCGGATAGGCTTCGCTCCAGGTGATGCAGAGATAGGGATATTTCTTGTCATCTTTCAACAAGATGTTGAAATGGGGTTGATTCTGCTTGATCAGGTTGGATTCCAAGGCCAAGGCCTCGGCGTCACTGTCGGTGACGATCACCTCGATCTCGCAGACCTGACGCACCATCAGGCTGATGCGCGGGCTGTGGTTCTGGGAGGTTTGGAAATAACTGCGCACACGGTTGCGCAGCACCTTGGCCTTGCCGATGTAGAGGATGCGATCCTCGCCATCGCGCATCAGATAGCAGCCCGGCTCGCTCGGGATGTCGCGCAGCCGCTGGGCGAGCTGCTCCGGCCGCTGCAGCAGGGGCACCGGCCCGGAGCGCTCCACGGTCGCCTCCTTCAACCGCCGTACTGCCATCCCGTTCCGGCCAATTCGAGGGCGTCCCCATCGCGAAGCAGGGTGGCGCTCTTCACCTCGCCCACGAAAACGGTGTGGTCGCCATGGCTCACCTGGCCCACGACGACGCATTCCACGGCCCCCAGGGCCGCCTCCAGCACCGGCAGGCCGAGGGGACCCAGCTGGTAGGGGGCGGCGTCGAAGCGGCCGCCAATGGCCTTTTGGGGCTTGAAGAAGACGGCGGCCAGATCTTTCTGGTCAGCGGGCAGCACGTTGAGGGAAAAGCGCTCCGTGCGCTGGATCATGCCGTTGCTCGTGGAGTCGGCGCGCACGGCCATCACCACCAGCGGGGGGTCGAAGGAGCCCTGGGTGACCCAGCTGGCGGTGAAGCCATTCACTTCCTCCCCCTCCCGCACACCGCAGATGAAGACGCCATGGGGAATCTTCCGCAACAAGGTCTTCTTCGCGGCGGTGTCGAGAGGGGGAAGGGTCGGGCTGGCGGCCATGGTGCGCGGGGCGACTCGGAAGCGACTCTAGGAAGGTCCCCACCGCGGAGTTCCATGCGGGCCCTTTATCCCGGCAGCTTTGACCCCCTCACCCTGGGGCATCTGGATCTGATGGAACGGGCGGCCGTGCTCTTTGACGGGCTGGTGGTGGCCGTGCTGCGCAACCCCGGCAAGACCCCCGCCTTCCCCCTGGAAGACCGACTGGCCCAGATCCGGCGGGCCACCACCCACCTGGAGGGCGTGGAGGTGCGGAGCTTTGAGGGCCTCACCGTCGACATGGCCCGGGCCTGTGGCGCGGGGGTGATCCTGCGAGGCCTGCGGGCGTTGAGCGATTTCGAATTCGAGCTGCAGCTCGCCCACACCAACAAGAGCCTGGCCCCCCATCTGGAGACCCTTTTCCTTGCCACAGCGGCCCATCACAGTTTTTTAAGCAGCTCGGTGGTGAAGGAGGTGGCCCGTTTCGGCGGCGATGTGTCACGCATGGTGCCGCCAGGAGTGGCGGAAGATCTGGCGAGGCTCTTTAATCGGTCATCCCCTTCCCGTTGACATGTCGGACACGCGCATCACGGTCCTCGACCAGCTGGACCAGCTTGAGGAGATCGTTCTCGATGGCAGCCGCATCCCCTTCAGCGGCGGGCGCCTCGTCAACGAGCAGGACGCCATCGAGGCCATGGATGCCCTGCGGGATGCCCTCCCCTTGCAGATCACCCAGGCGGAAGACCTGCTGCGGCAGCGGGAGACCTTCATCGAGAAGGCCCGCCAGCAGGCGGAGGAGATCGTGGCCCAGGCGCGGCGGGAGCGGGAGCAGTTGATCCACAGCCACGGGATCCTGCAGGAGGTGGAGCGGAAGGCGGCGGAGCTGAAGGAGAAGGCGCGGCAGCAATCGGAGCAGCTCCAGGGCCAGGCCCGCGCCCAGGCGGCCCAGGCGGAACAGGAGCACCACCTGCGCATGGCCCAGATGGAGCAGGCCTTCGCCAGCCGGCGCCAGCAGCTGGAGCAGGAATCCCAGGGGCGTCGCCAGCAGCTGGAGTCCGAGGCGGTCGATCGCTCCCGCCAGCTCATGGAGCAACACGAGCGGGCCCGCCAGCCGGCCCTCCAGGAGCTGGAGGCCGTCCGCCAGGAGGGCATCCGGGTGCAGCGCGACAGCCAGGCGGAAGCCGAGCGGCTCCATCAGGAGGCCCTGCAGTTCCGTCAACAGACCCAGCAGCAGTGCGACGCCCTCGTGTCTCGCACCCGCCAGGAGGCCGGATCCATCCAGGACGGCGCCAACCGCTACGCCGAGCAAGTGCTGGGCGAGCTGGAAACCCGCCTCAAAGACCTCAGCCAGGTCGTGCTCGGCGGCCGCCGCGAACTGATGCGCCTCCAGGGCAAGGACAGCGCCCCCGGCGGCGCCCTGCCCCCCGCTGGCACCCGCCCCGAGGGCGGAACCCCCTCCGGCGCCAGCCCCGCGGGCGAGATGCGTGATCGGGCTCGCCAGGCTGCCAATCGCCTGCGGAAGGCCGCTGGGCGGCGGTTGGCCAGTTGAGGGTGGCCCGTCGCTGAGGAGCCCAAGGGCTTGGGAAGCAAAGTGAGCGGTGGTTGGCTGTTGCGACGGCGGGCAATCGTTTGCTGAAAGCCTGTTGTCCCGGCCCTTTTCCTCCGTTCTGGCAGGTATCTTGGGCCCAGGCCAGTTCATTTCGGCTGGGGGTGTTTGTTGATCTCCCGTTCTTGCGGCTCCCATCGTCGTCGCTGGCGCCTTGGGCGGCTGGAGAGGGAGGTGTGGCGTTGGGTGCTTCTTGGATTGGTTTGTGGGGGGCTGGGGGCTGCGGCGGGTAAGGCGAGGTTGGCAGGGGAGAGTGCTGCCGACCCGGGGGGCGATATCGAGGAGGTGATGGCGGGGGGTGGAACGTCGGTGAAGGCTTCAGGGCTGGTTGGGGCTTTTGTTTTGGCCGTCGCGCCGGCGACAACTCTCGCCACTCCCCGGGGGATCGCTTGGCTCGCGACACCTCCTGCCACACCGCCAGGGGTCGCGTCGACCGCGCCAGCTTCCGGCCAGCCAGCCGCCGACAACCCTTCTGCGGGCGCACGATCTGTCGAGACCCTCCCCTCACGGGACGGGGCTCCTGCTCCCGGATCGTCCCGTGACAAGGCCATGGTTCCGGTCCTCGATGTGTTGGCGGAAATTGGCGTTCCGTTGGTCAAGCGCTTTGGCGTAGGTGGTCTCGTCATCGGCTTTGTGGTTTTCTTGATCTTCCAGGCGCAAAATCTGGAATCAAGCTGGCATTTTTTGTGTTGGGTGCGGCGCCGGTGCCGGGGGATGGTGATGGTGCTGCTGGCGCGGCAGCCGAGATCCGCCATCCGAGACACCTTCGACCAACCAAAGCTTGATCAGATTCAAGAAGAGGAAAAGGTCGCTGACTCAACCCAACTCCCTCTGACGCCTTCCACACCTTCAGCCGTTCCACCACGCGATACACCAGGCGGCGAGTTTTCCACTTGGGGGGCCATGGGGCCGGCCCCTGGCCCCCTCAGCCGCGTGAACCCCTTCGGCGATCGAGGCCGCATCACCGATCCAGAACGTTTTTTTTACCGCGAGGAGTTGCTGGAGCGAATCTTTGAGGAGCTGCGCAAAGGGTCCAGCCTCTCGCTGGTGGGGGAGGCACAGATCGGCAAATCGTCGCTGCTGGCGATGGTGCAACGGAAGGGGCCGGAGGCGTTGGTGCAGGGGGGCACGACATTCCTCACGATCGACATGCAGGGGATTGGCAATGAGCATGAATTCTTTGACGATCTCTGCTCCCAATTGCATTTGGGACAGACCCTGCGGGGCCGTGCGCTGAAGCACGCCTTGCGAGAGCGGCCTGTTGTTCTCTGCCTGGATGAGATGGAGAAGATGGTTCATCCAGAGTTGTTCACCTGGCAGCTGCGCGCCGAATTGCGGGGCTTGGCCGATGGGCCGGAGGCTCCTCTCAGCCTCGTGATTGCCAGCCGGTCGCCCTTGAGTGCGTTGTTTCCCGACAATCCCCGAGAAACCTCTCCT
>JBKDTB010000166.1:0-4897 GCA_046340515.1 Cyanobacteriota bacterium
TGGCCGCTGCAGCCTCCCCCGAGGCTGGCGCAGGCGCCTCAGGGGTTTGGCCCCGCGCCGCCTGGAGCGACAGGGGCAGGGGGCCCACGACCACCAGCGCAGCAAGGGCCACCCCCAGGGCCACGGGGCGCGAGCGGGCGCGGCGGAGGAGGCGCAGGCTGGGGCGCAGGACTGTCATGGATGGGTTGTAGCGGAAATGCCCGTCTTTTGCTCTCCATCGTCAGCTTTTGTAGGCCACCCCAACCCATTCCTGGCACCAACCCACTTCTGCCGCCAGGCCATGAGGGGATTCGGCACAAATCCGCCTCCCATGTCTGCCCCTCTGCCCCCCCCACTTCACATCTGTTCACCCTGATGATTACAGGTGTTCGCTTTGTTGACGGCGATTTACCGAAGGCGTCCTTCCTGTGCGGCGTCCTGTGCGGCTTCATGGTGAGCTGAATGGTTGGCGCAGAGGTCGCTGCCCTCCCGGCGTTGTCACCAGCCCCATCGCATGCACTCACTTGCCGCCCGCCGCTGAACTTTCCCAACCCCCTGTCAACATCCAAACAGCTACCACACCACATCTGGTGTGATCTCCGCCCAAACCTCATACATCCCCAAAAAGGCCCCCGTCTCCACCAGCCTCTCCGTTCGTAATCGCCCTGCCCTCTGCCTGACACAGAGGATTTGGATTATTCATCCTGATGATATTGAATCCCAGAGATCCAGACGTCTTCAATCTCCAACGTGATTCACCGGATCCAGTGCAACCAAGCTTCACCGAAACCCAAGGAGAACAGGGCTCGCAAAGAAATCTGAAGAGCGTCAGCTATACAGTAGAACCCATCCCTCCCTCCGGCTGCCATGGCCAGCCCCCCCATCCCCCAGCCTGCTCCACCCATGGACCCTTGGCGGATCCTGCGCTGGCGCACTCGCCACCTCGCCCACAGAGAGCCGCTTGCCCCCGGCGTCGACCTCCTCATGCTTCGCATCCCCGCCGGCAGCTTTTTGATGGGCGCGCCGGAGGAGGAGGAAGGCAGCCAAGACAACGAGCGCCCGGTGCATCGGGTGGAGCTGGGGGAGTTCCTACTCGGGCAAACACCCGTGACCCAAGCTCAGTGGCGGGCGGTGGCCCTATGGGAACCTCGCCCGGGGGAGGAAGCGTGGCGCCAGGAGTTGGATCCCGATCCTGTCGGAAGGCTCAGTGATCCCAAGCCTTTTGCTGGCGAGCGGCGCCCCGTGGTGAATGTCAACTGGCACGATGCCACGGAATTTTGCCACCGCCTGCACATCCGCACGGGGAAAAATTACTGTTTGCCAAGTGAAGCGCAATGGGAGTACGCCTGCCGTGCGGGCACGACGACTCCCTTCCACTTTGGGGAGATGATTTCAACAGAAGTTGCGAATTATGACGGGAACTATACCTATAGAAGCACTACGATTGAGGACGGAAGCAACCGAAATAGACGCGACAATAAGAGCAAACCAACGACTGTTTATCGCCAACAGACGACGGATGTAGGCATCTTCCCGGCAAATGCCTGGGGCCTCCATGACATGCACGGTAATGTCTGGGAATGGTGCAACGACCACTGGAATGATGCTTACCACGGAGCGCCAGAGGATGACCGCCCTTGGATCGATGAACAAGCTGAGGATAACAAAACAATGCTGCTGCGTGGTGGTTCCTGGCTCTACGGTCCCAGGAGCTGTCGCTCGGCCTGCCGCAGCAGGTACAGACCGGGCAGCCGCCTCACCTTCATCGGTTTCCGCGTCTGCTGCCTCCCCCAGGCCTAATTCTTTTTACTAATAAGCTTTGTATCTTTGCTCTGGCTGTTAAAATGATTCGGCTATTTACAGGTATCTATACTTCCCATGCGCGGCAGGCGCCAAAAACTTTCTACTGCTGGTTCAGCCACAATTTGGATATTTTGTCTCCTGAAACGTAGTGATCCACCCCTTCCACAGTTGGCAGGCTACCCCCGCAACGCCATGGTGTGATCCGCACGAGATGAGCCTCCGCTCGCACCGGGATGGTGAATGTCCCCACTAGGCGGCCAGGCCTGTCTCGTAAGTTTGCATTCAAATCCGATCGCCCTTGGGGTGGCGAGGAACCGTCCCTGCCATGATGGCAGGTGGCCTTTCGGTTTGGGGATGGCGCATTGGCCACCCCCAGCGTTATACTGGCAATTATTCGCAGCCATGGATGTGTTGGCGCCCAGCATTAGTTTAGTCCTCTCTCAAAGGATGGCCGGCTTGCTCGGCTGAATGGTGCCCTGCTCATGATTAAAGACAAGGTCTTTATTAGCTATAGCAATAAGGATAAAGCTCTGCTTGATAGTCTTCTCGTCATGTTAAAGCCGTATATTAGAAACGGTCTTGACCTATGGAGTGACCTGCGGATCAACCCGGGTCAAGATTGTAGAGAAGAGATTCAAAAAGCTTTGAATGCTGCCAAGGTGGCTGTTTTCCTTGTCACGGCTGACTTTCTTGGGTCAGATTCCATCGATCAAGAGGAGTTGCGCCCCCTGCTGGCCAGTGCCAAGCGCAAGGAAACCACCATCCTTTGGATCCCCGCAGATCACAGCTGTGTGGAAGCTACTCCAATATACGAATACCAAGCGCTGATCCCTCCAGAGAAACCCTTAAAAGACTTCTCTGGATCCAGGCGAACCAAAGTTATCAAAGAGATCGCCGAAAAAATCAAAGACGCTTTGCAGCCTCTTGCCTTAACCCCTAACCTTCCTGTTGATTCTGATTCTGAAGCAGCAGCGCAACAACTTCTTTCCCTATCTGTACAGTTTTCTGCCGTGCCACCCAAGGCATTGACAAGTTGTTTTCAACGAGCGGTTGAAGAGTGCCATGGCCCCTATTCCTTGCGCAACCACTTCCCCCAGCTTGCGGCGTTGCAAATGCTCGACTGGCCAACTCTGCAAGACCATCTTGGATCAAGCTGGAAGCCCACCACTGCTCTGGTCTCAGCACTGGCCCGCCACCTTGGCTCCTTCCAGCCAGAGAACGATGAGCCAGAGCCCCATCAGGAAGAGCAGAAACCCACAGCCACGTTTGTTGCCCTTGTGTTGCGCTGGCTTGGAGCCAGTGCTCGAGGAAAGAACTACTATGCCTGGAAGACTTATGTCCACTCGTCTGCAGCCACGGGCTATGAACCCATCGATCTCGGTAGCCAGGATCTGGAGCTTCATCAGTTGGTGTTCGACAAGCCGGGTGAGAATGAGGTCACCATTGCCGCCGTGCTCGCCAAATTGATTGAATGGGCCAAGGTGCATACGAGCTTGCCCATCCTGGAGATTTTCGTTCCCGTATCTCTCCTGGATGCCTCTTGGTCAGATCAGGTTGTTGCTGTTGTGGAAGACGGCCCTATCACGTTACTGGAAGCAATTCCCTATCTGCTGCGACCCGTGGATCGCCTGGAAGACGACTTCAATTCAACACGGCCGCGATTGATCAGCAAAATGCAATGCCTTTCCGAAGGCAAGGGAACCTGGTGCACTGGAGACTCACTTCTGAATCTCAAATACCTGCGAGGGTCATTGGTGGAGGACGATCAGGTGGTTGGCATCAAACGGTGCCAACCCTTTCCATCGGATGAGAAGGAGCGGGCCCGCTGGTTTCGCGCCTTACTGGATTCCATGGTGCCGATTGCTCTCTGGTGGCGCCATGAATCCCATCCTTTAACAGAGGATTGGCAGGGTCAACTGGATAGCTATCCCATGCTCGGCGGCCATCATGACGGCGCCCCCGTCTCTCCCGCCTGCCATCTCCATAATGAACTAGCCTGCCAACGCAAGCGGTTGCTCATGCATCCTCTTGCTTCTCAGCTGGTGTTGATGCTTGACCACGGGGAGCGTGCCCCGAAGATCACTCCTCGGCAGCGGGGTGCAACCCGTGCCGTTTCCCCTTCGACAAAATGACTAGCCCACAGACCTCCTGGGATCTCTTCACCAATTCCGGCAAGCGCTGTGACCCCGATTTGAAGTGGCCTGAACCCCCACCCTGGCGTGAATTGCATTCCTTTCAACTCCAGCCGACACCACGTTCAGCCCCTCCCGCAACGGCAGATCCCTCACCCCGCCCTGATGCCGCCTATTGGGATCAAATCCCCAATCTTGCCGCTCTTGAGGAGGATAACTTGCGTCGCGGCGAAGTGTTCCGCCTCCCTCGCAAAGACGCGCGGGAGCTGACAGATGCGGCGGAGCGGTTGCGCCTGGCGGTCAATGCGGCCATCCATCTCCGGCGGCCCTTGCTCGTCACCGGCACGCCGGGTTCCGGCAAAACCAGCCTGGCCTATGCCATTGCCTGGGAACTCCGGCTGGGGCCCGTGCTCCATTGGGCCATCACGCCGCGCACCCGATTGATTGAAGATGGCCTGTATCTCTATGACGCCCTCGGGCGTTTGCATGACTCCCAGTTTGCGTCCTCAGCCTCCACGGGGCCAACCAGGCCATCCCCTGATGCCTTCCCTGTTGCTGAATACATCACCTTAGGCCCAGTCGGGACTGCTTTTCTGCCTTTTCAACGACCGCGAGTGTTGTTGATTGATGAACTCGACAAATCCGACATTCAACTTCCGAATGAGCTGCTCAATCTCTTTGAGGAAGGTGAGTATCCGATCCCTCAGTTGATCCGTGAAGCCAAAAGACCCCATGCCACGGCTCCATCCTTTTCCGTGCGCACCCACGATCCTCATGTCGAAGTCTCGATCCCCCCGGGGTGGGTTCGCTGCAACGAATTTCCTATCGTTGTGATGACAAGCAATCGCGAACGGGAGTTCCCCGCTGCGTTTCACCGGCGTTGCATCCGAGTGGAGATGCCCCAACCCACCGATGAGGTCGCCTTCCAGGCCCTGGTGCGCGAACATTTCAAAGGCGGCAACCGCCAAGGCATCGCGGAGTCT
>JBKDTB010000167.1:0-8857 GCA_046340515.1 Cyanobacteriota bacterium
CACCAGGAAGGCGAGCGTGGCCAGGGCGATGCCCTGCCCCCCCAGCAGCGGCCCCCACATCAACCCGAAGGGCCGAGCCGCCAGCAGGGGTGCGCGGGCATGGGCGCGGCCGGCGGCCAGGGCCAGGGGCGGTGGTCGCCCGGCGACAGGGGGGAGCGGCCAGGCGGAAGCTAAGGGCAGCAAGCGACCGGGCGCAAGGCAGAATGGAGGGACGCGCGATTAGCTCAGCGGTAGAGCGCCTGCCTTACAAGCAGGATGTCGCTGGTTCGAACCCGGCATCGCGCATTCACCAGGTCGGGGTCCACTCGCTCAAGCGTCTTGGATCAGTCCCGATTCCTCGCCGAACCAAAGCACCGGGACGAGCCTCTTGGATTTTCCAGATCCCCATCGGCCCTTGGGAAAGCCGCGTCAGCGGAAATCTCGCCCCGCTCCGACAAATCACCGACAAATCACCGACAAATCACCGACAACCACTGGTGAAACAGTGTCCCTGGGCTAGAGTGGCGCATTGCCAGCAAACCAAGAGCAAGTGAAAGTTGAACTGACCAAAAAGATGTAGAAGGTACTCCAGGACCCGGAAGCACTCAAGCATCTTCAACAGGCCATGGCGGATGGCGGGGATGGAGAAATCACCGTTGGTCGCCACCGCTACAAGTTGGTCCCTGTAGGCAGAAGGGAGATTCCACTCGGCCCACCGGAAAGCCATCCCTAACGGTCCCAGGCTTAAGCATGAGCTGATTCCAAACATCTGCTCCCTCCAGCCATCTGAGACAACGTGAATTTTGCCTTCCCAGCATTTTTCATTCTTTTGCTCGTTCTGCCAGGGGTGCTCCTGCGACTCGGATACTATCGTGGCGTCAACTTAGATGGTGGATGGAAACCACCCTTTTCCGTACAAACCCTGGGCGACGAAATCACCTGGAGCTCGCTTTTTGCTGGAATCCTTCACTTCGCCTGGGTCTCAGCTTGGTGCCATGCCTTCCACCGCTCAGCAAAGATTGTCGTTGAAAATGCTCTGATTCTGCTGGTTTCCCCGACGGGCAACAACGGCAATAACCTTGTGAAGCAGGCGATTGAACAAATCTCTCAGGGAGCAGGGGAGATTTTTGCTTACTTCTTCTCACTCTCGATGACAGCCTATGCCATGGGGCTCGGATCGCATTGGCTCGTGCGACACCATGGCCTGGATCATCGCTATCATTCGCTACTCAGACATCTGCACCCTGAACATCGTTTCCTCTCTCTTTGAAGAGCTTGATGAGCCCCCCCCACCAGGGGCCTACCCCCTCGCCACGCCGGATCTGACCCTCCCTGGCCGGGGCGATTGGGACATGCACGGCGACGGGCTCTGCAAAAGATGATGCGCTGAACACTGCCGACCAGCTCCTCCCGGGAGCCCTTCCAACAGGTCAAAAGCAACTGTGCCTTCAGACGCTGCCATGACCCCCAGCCGGCAGGATGGACCCTTCGCCCCCATCCCCCATGCTCCTGCCCAACCCCTTCTGTCCCCTGGCCTGTCCCCTCACCGCCGCGAAGATCGCCGGGTTGCGGGCCACCGTGGTGCTGCTCCTCACCCTGCTGATCAAGGCCCGGGTTCAGATCAAGGCGGCTTCGGCGGTGGGGTTTGCCCTGTTGGCGCTGCAAACGCTCGTGTTCCTCGCGGCGGCGGGCGGCCTGGGCCTGCTGGCCCTCGGGGGAGCGGCTGTCGCCCTCAACCGCCGCCCGGCCCAACCCGCCTGACGGCATGGGCCAGCCCGCCAGCGCCCTCCCCCAAAGCTTCTTCGCCCGCCCCGCCGAGGTGGTGGCCCCCGAGCTGATCGGCTGCCGCCTCGTGAAACGGCAACCCAACGGCACGATCCTCTGGGGAGTGATCGTGGAAACGGAGGCCTATTCCCAGGCGGAGCCCGCCTGCCATGGCCATCGGCGCCGCTCGCCCCGGAACGAAACGCTCTTCGGGGCGCCCGGCCACTTCTACGTCTACGTGAGCTACGGCATCCACCACTGCGTCAATGTGGTGACGGACCGTGCCGAGTGGGCCAATGGCGTGTTGCTGCGGGCGCTCGCCCTGCCCGGGGAACCGGAACGGGTGGCGGCGGGGCCGGGGCTCCTGGCCCGCCGCTTCGGGCTGGACCGTCGCCACAACGCCCTGCCGGCCCGGGTCGACCAGGGGCTGTGGCTGGCGCGGCGGCCGGCGAGGTTGCAGGATCGGATGGAGCAATGGTCTGAGGAGGGGCGCCAGCTGGTGATGGCAACCACCCGCATCGGCATCCGCGAGGGCCAGGATCTTCCCTGGCGCTGGTATCTGACGCCAAGCCGCAGCGTCAGCCGGCGGGCTCGGGGGGATGGCACCCCGCGCCGGGAGCGGGCCTGGTGGCCCGAGGAGGCCTTCCAGCCATGAGCGCCTGGAGCCATGCCCACGTGTTGGATCTGGCGGCCTTTTCGCTGGCGGATTACGCCACCGTGCTGGAGCTGGCCCAGCGGTTCCGTTCCCTGCCGGTGGTTGGCGCCCGCAAGCTGCCCGCCCTGCAGGGTCGCCTGGTGACCACCCTCTTCTTTGAACCCAGCACCCGCACGCGCAGCAGCTTTGAACTGGCCGCCCGCCGGCTCTCCGCCGACGTGCAGACCTTTTCGCCGGCCTCCAGTTCCCTCAGCAAAGGGGAGAGCCTGCTCGACACGGCCCGCACCTATGTGGCCATGGGGAGCAATGTGCTCGTGGTGCGCCATGGCTGCGCGGGGGTGCCGCAGAGGCTGGCGCGGGATCTGGAAGCCCTTGGCGCGGGGGTGGCCGTGCTCAACGCGGGCGATGGCCTCCACAGCCATCCCAGCCAGGCCCTGCTCGATCTCTTCACCCTCGCCCGCCATTTCAACCCCGAGAAGCCCTCCCCCGAAGCCCTCCAGGGTCGGCGGATCGTGATCGTGGGCGATGTGCTCCATTCCCGGGTCGCCCGCTCCAACCTCTGGGCCCTCACGGCCTGCGGCGCCACCGTGGTGCTCTGCGGCCCGCCCACCCTCCTGCCCACCCTCTTCCGCGACTTCACCGCCAGCCCGCCTCCAGGCCAGGCGGAGGATCCCGTGCCTTGTCGGGGGGCTGTGCAGGTGGTGCGTGAGCTGGAGGAGGCGCTGCCGGGGGCGGATGCGGTGATGACCCTGCGGCTGCAGAAGGAGCGGATGCGCCAGAACCTGCTCACCAGCCTCGACAGCTACCACCGCCGCTACGGCCTCACCCACCGCATGCTGGCCCTTTGCGGGCGTCCCGTGCCGGTGCTCCATCCAGGCCCGGTCAACAGGGGCGTGGAGATGGCGGGGGAGCTGCTCGACGACGGGAGCTGTTGCCTGGTGGATGAGCAGGTGCGCAACGGGGTGCCCATTCGCATGGCGCTGCTTTATCTGCTGGCCGCGGCCATGCCCGAGGGTTGATCTTCAGAGGAGCTTGAAGCCTTCCAGAAGCAGGCCGTAGAGGAGCCCCATGCGGGCCATGTCCGTGAGGTGCAACGGCAGCCGATCGCCCTCCCGCCGCCGCAAAACGCCCCGGGCTCGCACGCTCAGCTCCATCACGAGCACGCAGATCAAGGCGGCCACCAGATCCATCAGATCAAGCGAACCGGTGATGGAACCCAGACCAAGCCCGATCAAAAACGAGAGGAGAAAGGTCAACAGCAGGAGCGAGAGCTTCCGCCAGGGATTCAGGGTCCAGTCGTCAAGGCGGGCACCCAGCTCAGCGATGCGGGTTTGGAAGCGGGTGTTTTGATAGCGCACGCCTCGACGGGACACGGGCTGAGCGGTACAACGGGTGGAAGAGGGGCAGGGTTGCCACTGGCCGAACCGACAAGGCCTGAAGGAAAACCATCAGGCCTTGGGCGCCGGTGGTGATCCCCATCACCCGACCCGGAACCCTGCTGCATCCTGTCTACACCATTTCTGGTGGTGTGGCAGCCTTTTACCCCCACCCATAGGGGATCCCAATAAAAAAGCCCGATGCCGAGGCTCGGGCGGGTGATGGGGTCGCTGCAAGGAAACCAGCGCGGTCCGGGGAAGGCAAGGGAGGGGAGCCGCCGTGGGGATCGTCCCTTCCGACTTGCGTGTTCAGGTCGGGATTTCACCTGGAAAGGCCTTGGATCGCGGGTCTGGAACGGTCAGAGTTCACCTTCCTTCTTCCTTGGTGTCTTGCCTTCCAGGAGTTCAAGAAGGGCTTCCATCTGTGCCATCACACCTCGCAGCTCTCCCGCTTCCGGCAGCAACCCGTCCTCAATCACGCCCTGATGCATCTCGCGAAGCTCCTGGCGGATGTAGCGGAGGTGACTCACCACCTGCTCGCGTTTGGACTGCGACATCGCTGGTGTCGGGTTACAACCCTTTATTTACCGCATCACCTGCCCGCGAGTGTATGGCTTTCCACATGCCCCCGGCAGCCAAGGGGGGCGGGCCCTGGAGGACGGGCGGGAATCTGGCAACGGCTGGAAGGCCGGTGGGCGTGGGCTGGAAGCGAGGATGGTATGGAGAATAGGGGACTCGAACCCCTGACCTCTGCGGTGCGATCGCAGCGCTCTACCAGCTGAGCTAATTCCCCTTCGCCCCAATTATCCACCCCCGTGACCCATCCCACCAGCGTGTCCGCCACACCCATCTCTCCGGAACGCCTGGAGGCGTTTGACGAGGCGGCCATCGCGGAACTGGCCCGCCGTCTGGAGGAGGACGATTACCCGACGCCCTTCGACAGCCTGCAGGACTGGCACCTGCTGCGGGCCCTGGCCATTCATCGGCCCGAACTCGCCGAGCCCTACGTGCACCTGGTGGACCAGGAGGCCTTTGATGAAGACTGATCGCGACTGGGGAGGGGTTCGGGAGGGCTGACGAAGAGGCTGGGGTTGGTCCGCGGAGTCGGCCCCTCCCCCTCAGCCGTCAGGACGGTCAGGCGTCAATCAGACCCAACCGTCAGGCCGACCAGGCGTCAATCAGCCTCAGCGGTCAAGCCGATTCGGCGTCAGGCCCCTTCAGCCGTCGGGCCGGTCAAGGGTCCATCTGACTCAGCCGTCAGGCCGGTCAGGCGCCCAACCCCCTTGGCCATCAGGCCAGCGAGGCGTCAATGAGCCTTCGTTGTCAGGCCGCCTCAGCCGTCGCCCGGCCAAGCGAAAGGGGGCGTCAGCCTTCAGGCCGCCTCAGCGAGGTGATCCTCGGGGCCCTCTTGCCCGTTCCGGGGGAGGGTGTCGGGCGCCAGGTCCCGCGGAACCAGGCCGTCCGTTGGGGGGCGGTCGTGCTCGGGAGGGGTCTCGTCGGACTGGAGCAGATCCAGGAAGGTGCGCAGCTGGAGCCTGGGGATGTAGGGCCAGCCGCCGCTCTGCTCCATGTCCTGCAGCAGGCGGAAGAGGGAGCTGCGCTCGGAGGGAAGGCTGGCGCGGAAGGCGCCGTCCTGGATGGTGCGATGGAGGCTTTCGAGCTGGCGCAGGAGGTGGAGCAGGGCCAGGGGGTCACCCTCGTGGGCGGCGGCCACCTCGGACAGGCCGTGGAGGAACGGGGCGATTTCCGCTTCAACGTCCACGGGGCCAGGGGATGGCTGGGGGCTGGCGTCTGGACGGGCGACAGTCATCCTTTTTTAAGCGGCTCCTACAGGTTGTTGAGACGCCCTTCAAGCTAACAGGAATCGGGCCTCGCGACCGGTAGGATCCGCCCTGATGCCCAGTTCCGAACCGTTCCTGCGGCCCCTCTCCATGCGTTTTCGTCCCTTGCTGGCCATCGTGCTGGCGCTCTGCCTCAGTCTGGTGACCGCCTGCAGCGGTGGAGCCAGGGCTGTTGACAGGGGCAGCCTCACCTATGACCAGATCGTCAACACCGGGCGTGCCAACGATTGTCCGACCCTTCCGGACACGGCCCGCGGCACCATCCCCCTTGAGGCTTCGGCCACCTATCGCCTCAAGGAGATCTGCCTGCATCCAGCTGAAGTGTTCGTGAAGGGTGAACCCGCCAACAAACGGCAGGAAGCCCAATTTGTGGCGGGCAAAATCCTCACCCGTTACACCTCCAGCCTGGATCAGGTCTACGGCGACCTGAAGATCGACGGTGACAACCTCACCTTCACCGAGCTTGGTGGCATCGACTTCCAGCCGATCACCGTGCTGCTTCCCGGTGGAGAGGAGGTGCCCTTCACCTTCTCCAGCAAGCAACTGGTGGCCACGGGCAATGGCAACGCCTTCTCCACCAGCACCGATCTGAGTGGTCCCTATCGGGCCCCCAGCTATCGCACCAGCAACTTCCTTGATCCCAAGGGACGGGGCCTGACCACGGGGTACAGCAGCGCCATGGGCCTGGTGCCCGCGGGTGATGAGTTCACCGATGAAACCATCAAACGCTATGTGGATGGATCGGGAACCATGAATTTCTCGATCACCAAGGTGGACGCCGACACCGGCGAGTTCTCGGGTGTGTTCACCGCCATCCAACCCTCCGACACCGACATGGGGACCAAAAAGGCGGTGGACGTGAAGATCACAGGCGAGCTCTACGGCCGGCTGGAGAAAGCCTGAGGCCAAAGCCTGAGGCCAGAACCCGAGGTCAACGTCTGAGGTAAAAGTCTGAGGTCAACGGCGAAGGGGTCCTCCTCGCCACCCACGCCAGGAGGGGGTCCCACAGGGCCCCCTTTTCCCTTGGGCACCGGGCCTCCTCCTCGCCCCGTCTGGGAGAATCGACCTTTCTCGTTCTGATTTCATGACGGCTGCGCCCAGCGGTGTCTCCACCCGACCCGGGCTGATCTCCCCCCACGGGGGAGCCCTGGTGAATCTGATGGTCGGGCCCGAGGATCAGGACGCCGTCAAAAGCGGTGTGAATCGCCGCGTGGAGTGCAGCGATCGCAATGCCTGCGACGTGGAACTGCTCACCGTGGGCGGCTTCTCCCCCCTGCGGGGATTCATGCACGAGGAGGATTACAACGCGGTGGTGGATGGGTTCCGCACCACCAGCGGGCTGCTCTTCGGTCTGCCGATCGTCTTCGACACCGACGACGAGACCATCCTGCCGGGCGAGCGCCTGCTGCTCACCCACCAGGGACAGGAGCTGGCCGTGTTCACCGTTGAGAGCCGTTGGGAACCGGACAAGGTGAAGGAAGCCCTGGGCTGCTACGGCACCACCTCCCTGGAACATCCGGCGGTGCGCATGATCGCCTGCGAACGCGGCCGCTTTTATCTCGGCGGCCGGATCCAGGGTCTGGAGCTGCCGCGCCGCGTCTTCCCCTGCCGCACCCCGGCCGAGGTGAGAGAAACCCTGCCCGATGGAGAGGATGTGGTGGCCTTCCAATGCCGCAACCCGATCCATCGCGCCCACTACGAGCTCTTCACCCGTGCGCTCCAGGCGCCAAACGTGAGCGAAGCAGCCGTGGTGCTTGTGCACCCCACCTGCGGCCCCACCCAGGAGGACGACATTGCCGGCGAGGTGCGCTTCCGCACCTACGAGCGGCTGGCGGAGGAAGTGGCCAATCCGAAAATCCGCTGGGCCTATCTGCCCTACTCGATGCACATGGCCGGGCCGCGGGAAGCGCTGCAGCACATGATCATCCGCAAGAACTACGGCTGCAGCCACTTCATCATCGGCCGCGACATGGCCGGCTGCAAATCCTCCCTCACCGGCAAGGACTTCTACGGCCCCTACGAAGCGCAGGATTTCGCCCGCGACCAGGCGAGCGAGCTGGGGATGGAGACGGTTCCCTCCCTCAACCTCGTCTACACGGAGGAGGAGGGCTACGTGACGGCGGAGCACGCCAAGGCCCGGGGGCTGCACGTGCGCACCCTGAGCGGCACGCAATTCCGCCACATGTTGCGAGGGGGGGAGGAGATCCCGGAATGGTTCGCCTTCCGCAGCGTGGTGGAGGTGCTCCGCTCCGCCGCTTGAGGCGGGGCAGGCGCCCCCGACCCATCCCCGCGGGGACGGTTAACATTCATTAACTCTTCATCTCATCTTCCGGAGGCTGAACCTTGAAGAAACGCTGGCGCAACGCAGGGTTGTACGTCCTGCTGGTGATCGTCTTCATCGCCGTGGGCACGGCGTTCCTGGATCGGCCCGACCCGGCGAAGGCGCCACGCACCCTTCGCTACAGCGACTTCATCGAGGCGGTGCAGGACAACGAGGTCGCCCGCGTGGTGATCTCCCCCGACCGCGGCACCGCCCAGGTGGTGCAGAACGATGGCCTGCGGGCGACGGTCAACCTGGCCCCCGACAAGGATCTGCTCAAGCTGTTGACGGATCACAACGTCGACATCGCCGTGCAACCGAGCGCTGAACCGGCCCCCTGGCAGCAGGCCGTGGGCAGCCTGCTCTTCCCGCTCCTGCTTCTGGGCGGGCTGTTCTTCCTCCTGCGTCGGGCCCAGGCCGGAGGCGGCAACCCGGCGATGAACTTCGGCAAGAGCAAAGCGCGGGTGCAGATGGAGCCCCAAACCCAGGTCACCTTCGGCGACGTGGCCGGCATCGAGGGGGCCAAGCTGGAACTCACCGAGGTGGTCGACTTCCTCAAAAATCCCGATCGCTTCACGGCGGTGGGCGCCAAGATTCCGAAGGGCGTGCTGCTGGTGGGCCCTCCGGGAACCGGCAAAACCCTGCTGGCGAAGGCGGTGGCCGGTGAGGCGGGCGTTCCCTTCTTCTCGATCTCCGGTTCGGAGTTTGTGGAAATGTTCGTCGGCGTCGGCGCCAGTCGCGTGCGCGACCTTTTCGAGCAGGCCAAGAAGAACGCCCCTTGCATCGTCTTCATCGATGAGATCGACGCCGTCGGCCGTCAGCGGGGCGCCGGGCTGGGCGGCGGCAACGACGAGCGGGAGCAGACCCTCAACCAGCTGCTCACGGAAATGGACGGCTTCGAGGGCAACACGGGCATCATCAT
>JBKDTB010000168.1:0-2857 GCA_046340515.1 Cyanobacteriota bacterium
GGCAACCACCAGACCCCACCCAGCCCACCCCCTTCCCTGACGACAGCGACAGGGAAGCGCAGGAACCCCGCTTGCCCCAGGCGATGCTCCCCCACGCCAACGATCTGACCACAGCCCTGGAGAGCTCGGCCTTGCCGGGGCGCCTGCGCGGCGAGGCGCCCCTGGGCGATCGGGCCAAGCTCCTGCGCGCCCTGGCCCCCCTGCTCCGCCGCCAGAGCGACCCCCATCGCCTCCGCCTGGATGAGGAGCGCACCATGGAGCTCTACGCCGACACCCTGTTGCTGCAGCCGGTGATGGTGCCCTGCCCGGGCCCCGCCTTCGACGAGGTGGTGGTGGTGCTCGACGGGGGTGTGTCGATGGAGGTGTGGACACCACAGGCGGAGGAGTTGCGCGCCGTGTTGGCGTCCAGCCAGGTGTTTCCCCGGGTGCGAGTGGAGACGATCAAGCCCGAGGATCTCCACCAAGGGAATGGAACTCCCGAAGCCCCCCGCCCAGGGGAAACCACGCCCGACGAACCCCAGCCCCGGTCGCGGCGTGCCCCCCTGCCACCGGCGGAGGATCGCCTGCGGTTGGTCCTCAGCGATGGCGCCGGTCGCCACTGGTGGCAGGGCGCCATGTTCGACACCCTTGAACGCTGGGCGCGGGCCTGCCCCACGGCCATCCTCCAGCCCCTGCCCCGCTGGCACTGGGGCCGCACCGCCCTTGGGGTGGTGGAGCGGGTCTCCGTGCGCAACACCCGGCCCGCCGCCGCCAACCCCGCCTACGCGGCCGATCCCCTGACTGGTGGGCCGCCCCCCGCCCCGGCCCACCGCCAGCTCCTGCCCGTGCCCGTGTTGCCGCTTGAACGCAAGTCCCTGCGCATCTGGAGCGCCGTCGTAATGGGCGACCCCGCCTATGCCAGCGCGGGCATCGCCCTGCCGGATGGCAACGAGCGCCAAAGGCGGCTGGAGAAGCGGCTCGGCGGCAGGGAGCTCGCCGCCCCCGCCGCGCCCCCCGCCGCCCTGACCCCCCAGGACGCCGAAGCCCGCTGGGAGACCTTCCGAAAGAAGGCGTCCCCGGAGGCCCAGAAGCTGCTCTTGGCCATGGCCTCCGCCCCCCTGCTCACCCTGCCGGTGATGCGGCTGCTTCTGGCGGCGAGCGCGCCGGAGGCCACCAGCCCCCTGCCGCTGGCGGAGGCGTTGACGGGCGGCCTGGTGATCCGCCTGCCGGGGCAGGAGGAGGGCAAGGGTCCGGCGGACCAAGCGCTGGCGGTGGAGCAGCTGCAGTTCACCCTCCTGCCGGGCCTGGCGCCAGTGCTCTGGCAGCGCCTGTCGGCCCGGGAGCGGATGGAGGTGATCCGGCGCGTCACCGCCCTGGTGGAACGCCGCTGGAACCAGGCGCGCCGCCGCACTGGCGAGCCCTCCTTTGAGGCGGTGTTGTGTGATCCCGCCGTGGCGCCCTCCAAGGAACGCAGTGGGGTGGTGCGTTTCGCCTCGGTGTTGGTCAGCCTCCTCGACACCCTGCCCGATGACCGGGCCCGCGCCTTTGCCGAGCGGATTCGCCAGGGCTCGGGCCTGCCGCCGGGTTCCCCCTGGCCCGCCGACATGGTGTTTGAAGAAGAACCGTTTGACGCGGCACAGCTCGTGACCACCCCGGCGTTGGCGACCGTTCGCTACGCCGCAGCGCGGTGGATGGAGCTGCCCCTTGTGGCCATCCCCTTCGAGACGGCCAGGGTGGAGCGGGTGGGGGACGGAACCGAGGGCGAAAGCCGCTGGGCTGTTCGGAAGCTGGCGGGGGAAGCCTGGGGCTTTCACGAGCCCCTGGAGCGGAAGGACCTCCCCTGGGGGGGCACGGCCAAGGGGCCAGGGGAGCTGACCTTGACGCTGGTGGAGCTGGAGGCCGGGGAATTTGAGATGGGGTCTCCCGAGGAGGAGCCCGAGCGCTACGAGGATGAAGGGCCCCGGCATCGGGTGAAGTTGGAGGGTTTCTTCCTTGGGCAAACCCCCATCACCCAGGCCCAGTGGCGCACCGTGGCCTTGTGGAAGGAGCAGGAGGGGGAGCAGTGGGGAAAGGAACTGAAGCCCAATCCCTCTCAATTTCAGCCCACCGAGGCTGGAGGAAAAGGCGAACAGTTGGCCTACGGGAGATTCGCCCTTCTGGAGGAGGAAACCACAACGGATCAGCGACCGGTGGAGAACGTGAGCTGGGAAGACGCCATGGAGTTTTGCCACCGCCTCAGCCAGCGCACCGGCCGCAGCTACACCCTGCCCAGCGAGGCCCAGTGGGAATATGCCTGTCGGGCGGGCTCCACCACGCCCTTTGCCTTTGGCGACACCCTCACGCCGGAGCTGGCCAACTATGACGCGAGCGTGTCATACGCCGATGGCCCGAAAGGGGACTGGCTTCAGCAGACCACCCCAGTGGGCCGTTTCCCCGCCAATGCTTGGGGATTGAACGACATGCACGGAAATGTCTCGGAATGGTGCCTGGATCATTGGCATGACAACTATGGTGAAGGAAACAACACAGACCAAGAAAAAGCGCCTGATGATGGAAGCGCATGGTTGAATAATCATACAAATAAAGCTGAGAAGCCGAGCCTGCTGCGCGGCGGCTCTTGGGACGACAGTCCCAGGGACTGCCGATCGGCGTTTCGTCTCCTAAACGTGCCCGACTATGTCGGCGACTTCGTCGGGGTCCGTGTGGTCTGCCTCCCCCAGGGCCGTTCCACTTGACCCTTAATCCCTTGGTCCCTTAGCACTTGGCTGTTTCTTAACCATTGGCTGTTGGATTTTGGCTGTTCAGCGTGTGGCGCCGCAGGCGCCTCGAGTTTTAGCAACACCTTCCGGAAGTCAGACCAGGCCCGTGACCACCAATG
>JBKDTB010000169.1:0-37081 GCA_046340515.1 Cyanobacteriota bacterium
ATGCAGGGCCACGAAGGGCCACAAGCCCCCCAGCTGGCACCAACGCACAAAATCTCCCTGGGCTTCCGGGCCCCAGAGCAGCAGCAGGCTGTGCCCCATGGCGTCAGCTGGTGTGCTGACGGCTGCGGTGATGAAATTGCAACCTTCCAGGTAAGAGCTGGCAATGCCGTGGGTGTACCAGGAGGTGACGAAGGTGGTTCCGGTCAGCCAGCCCCCCAGTGCCAAGTAGGCGCAAGGGAACAGGAGCAAACCTGACCACCCGACAAAAACGAAGCGGTCGCGCTTGAGCCAGTCGTCGAGGATGTCGAACCATCCCCGGGCCGCTGGCGCGCGTCCTACAGCGATCGTCATGGGAAGAAGTGGGCTTGGAGTGGGTTCGGAAACCCACTCGAGTGGTGGTTACCGGGAGATGGTAACAACCATGCCCCGCTTTCCGGGGAAGGGTGACATGCCCTGACATCCTGGACGCCCTCTCTCCTATTGTCAAAACCCTCCATGCAGCGTGGCAGCCACTGCGCCTGGAGGCTCCTGAAAGGTCAAGGCCGATTCCATGTCCCCCCCACCAAAGCTTGCGCCCACCCCCACGGACAAGCTTTTCGAGCAACAGGTCACTGGTGCCCGACGCCTCTCCAATGTGGTGGCCGCCGTTGCTGTCAGCGTGGGTGGTACAGGCTTTCTCCTTGCCAGTCTCTCCAGCCGCCTTGGCCATGACCTTCTGCCCATCCTGCACGCGGCAGATCTCGCTTGGATTCCTCAGGGGATCGTCATGGGGTTTTACGGCCTGGCCGCCTTGGCTTTGGCGACTTACCTCTGGCTTGTGATCGGTGTTGATCTGGGCTCTGGAGTCAATCGTTTTGATAAGGCATCCGGTCTTGTTGTCATCTCTCGACAGGGTCTGCGGCGCTTGATCGAAGTGGAGATTCCCCTGAGGGAGATCCAGGCCGTGCGTCTGGAGGTGCGTGATGGGCTCAGCCCCCTGCGTCGCCTGGTTTTGCGTGTGCAAGGACGGCGCGACCTCCCGCTAACGCGCGTTGGCGACCCACTTCCTTTGTCAGATCTCGAACTCAGCGGAGCCAGCCTGGCCCGATTTCTTGGCGTCCCTCTGGAGGGCCTGTGATGCTCATGCTTGGACTCCGGTGTCTGTCCAGAGGCTTACTGCCCCTTCTCCTTGCTGCTCCCTTCGCATTCGCCGGATGTGCCCAGGAACAAAATACTGGAGATCTCGGTTGTAAATCCTCCCGAGTCCCCTGCCTGAAAGGCAAGGCGCTTGTTTCCCTGGACACCGAACGCGGATCTGTCTTGCTTCAGCTTGATGGTGAAAATGCCCCGCTCACGGCTGGGAATTTTGCAGATCTTGTCAAGCGTGGTGTTTACAATGGAACCATATTTCATCGTGTCATCAGAACACCATTGCCTTTCGTTGTTCAAGGTGGAGATCCTGGTACGGCGAATCCTAAAGTGCCTATTAGTGCTTATGGTACAGGAAATTTCATCGATCCTGCCACTGGAGAAGCGCGCTTCATCCCCCTGGAATTCAAGCTTGCCTCCCGCAAAGGTGAACTGGTTTACGGACAAGAACTCACGACAACCTCATTGTTGAGGAAATCCGTTCTTACCCACGAACGTGGCTCTCTAGCCATGGCACGTTCTTCCGATCCCAACTCGGCAAGCTCTCAATTCTACGTCGCATTGAAGCCTCTTCCTGAGCTGGATGGGCGTTATGCGGTTTTTGGAAAAGTTGTGCGAGGCATGGACGTGGTAGATCGTCTTCAACAAGGGGACAAATTGATTCGGGCACGTCTCATTTCAGACAACTGACCACTTGGGTGTCGGAGAGCTGACCCCTGGGTGATTTCCACCAGGCTCTTGGCTCAAGCCGGAACGCGACTTTCTGAGCGTGTCGTCTTTAGGAATTCGGTGTTCACTCCCGAAGCTCTCTCTAAAGCCACTTTCCCGGTACGGGCTATTTCGAGAATCCCATAGTGGGTGAGCAGTCGTTCCAGAGCTACAAGCTTGCCAGGGTCACCAACAACCTCAAGGGTCATGGCCTCATCGGCCACGTCGACCACTTTGGCTCTGAACACCTGCACAAGGTCAATGATCGCGGCTCTGTTTTCCGCTGTGGAGGCGACCTTCAGCAGCATGAGCTCTCGCTCAACGGCTGGGATGGTGCTGAGATCGATCACGCCCAACACATTCACCAGTTTGTTGAGTTGCTTGCTCATTTGTTGGAGGGTCTGATCGTCACCCTCCACCACCATCGTCAGCCGCGACATTCCCCTCTGCTCTGCGGGACCAACGGCCAGGCTCTCAATGTTGAAGCCACGACGGGCGAACAACCCGGCAATCCGGCTGAGAGCCCCTGATTCATCTTCCACGAGCACCGAAAGGGTGTGCTTCATTTGTTCTGTGGAGCCAAGCACCTCATCACGGTAGGCGCTCACGGGGCCATTCGCCCGTTCCCCGGGGCTCCGAATGAGGGATTGAAAGGTTGGCGAGCCACCCCAGCACCAGAGCATTGAACTGCTCTGCCTTCTCATCATGGGGGCAGTGCCCTGCCCCAGCGATCACTTCCACCCCCAGCCGCTCTTGGAATCGCTGACATCGCCAAGCCACTTCCAAGGGCACGAGGCCATCCCGTTCTCCCCAGATCAGCAGCATCGGATGGCGCAGCCGCCTCAGCAGGCTTGGCGCTGTAGCCCTTCGAGGGCGCAGGGCCATGGCCATGCTCATGGCCCGGAGGGATCGGACCGCTCCCGCCTGGCGCGCCGGGCGAGCAATCAGTCGGTGCAGCTCCGCGTCTCCGATGATGGGACTCCGGTAGGCCGACTGGATCGCGAGCTTCAGCAAAGGGGAGTGCGCCAGCAACGGCACGAAGACTTCCAGGGGAAGCAGCCGGCAGAGGGCGCACACCAGCCACCGCTTCCATTGGCGTCTCCAAGGGGGAAGGCCGCTTCCTCCCACGTTCAGATCTGCTGATGACGCAGTCAGCAAGGCTGGATCTGGCAGGGGCGCGGCGATCAGGGCCACCACCCACTGGGGGAAGAACACACCGCAGCTCAGGGCCACCAGCCCGCCAAGGGAGTGACCCACCAACACAGCCGGCTTTCCGACCACGTCCTGAAGAAAACTCTGGACTTGTTGCGCCCAAAGCCGGTTGTCGAGGCGGAGGGATGGTTGGCTGGAGGCACCGAAACCGAGGAGGTCGAGCCCGTAGACACTCCATCCCGCCGCCGCCAGGGTCGCGGCGTTGTGCCGCCAGTGTCCGCAGCCTGTGGCAAAACCGTGAAGGAGAACCAAAGGCGGTTGACAGGAATCTCCCAGATGACGCCAGTGACAGCGATGACCGCGCCAATGCCATTCCTGATGCAGGCCCCAATCGGCATGGGGTCCCCAGCGCTCTGTCATCGGATCATGGGCTGATGGATCACGACAGCGGCCTCCTCAACGAAGGGGCGGCCTCGTTTGATGCGGGCGCTGGCTTTTTTAATCCCGCTGCCCGACCGGCGCGGGACCTCGGGGTGTTGTTGGCCTGCGCCATCCAGCAGCGCCGTCCGACCCGGGTGCTGGATCTGATGGCAGGCTGCGGTCTGCGCAGCCTGCGTTACGGCCTGGAGGCACAGGTTCGTTGTCTCTGGGCCAATGATGCCGATGCCCAACGACTGCCATTGCTGCGCGCCAATCTTGCCGTGTTGGAGGGCCACTGTCTGCTGCGACGGACAACGCTCACGGCTCAGCAGCTGCTGGCGGATTGTCTGCTGCGGGGGGAGCGTTTTGATCTCGTGGATCTCGATGCCTTCGGCAGCCCCCATGCCTTGATTCCTCTGGCGTTGGAGGCCGTTGCCCTGGATGGGCTCCTCTATCTTGCCAGCACGGACGGCAGGGGACCCACCGGGCATGACAAACAGGCGGCTGTCCGGCACTTCGGGGCCTCAGCCCGCGCCCATCCCGCGAGTTGGGACCAGGCCCTGCGCCTGCAGATCGGCCTGTTGGCTCGCATGGCCTGGTCCCAGGGGCGTGGATTGGACCCCGTCGTGTCCTTCAGCGATGGTCGAACCTTTCGAACGGCTGTGCGTCTGCGTCGCCACCCCCGCGGAGGGGAGGAAGCGGCGCTGGGACTGCTGGCCTACTGCCATGGCTGCGGCGACCAACAGGTGCAATCTCTGCTCAACCTGAAGACTTGGCAACCCTGCGCCTGTTCCCCTCCCGGGCGCTCTGGCTGGGCGGTGAGCGGTCCTCTCTGGATCGGTCCCCTTCAGCACTCGGCCACCCTGGAGGCCATGGCCGGCGAGGCGGCCTCCCATCCCCAGACCCTTTCACGGGCCGGAGGGTCTCTCCTGGCGCGTCTCCGTGGAGACACGGGATGGCCCGCCCGCTCCTGGCCAAACGCCTTGCTTGCGAGGCAGCTCGGATCCGCGCCACCCTCCCTGAAGCGGCTCGTGGCGCGTTTGCGCCAGGAGGGGTTCCATGCGGCCAGCAGCGGGGTGATGCCCGGTCAGTTGAGGAGCGACGCGCCCTGGACGACAATCCTCGCCTTGGCTGCGGATCTGGTGGGGGGATCTGTTAGATAGGGATCGCTTTCACCCTTCTTCGCCATGGCCTCGGAGATCTTTGGCACCGCAGCCCTTTTCTGGGTGTTGATTCCTGTTGGGCTTGTCGGAGGCAGCCTGTTGCTGAAGGTGCTGAAGGATTGAGATCCTGCCCCCGGGGCGCACGTCGCTGCCCCGGGCCTGCCTAAGCTCAGCCGGCTGAGGTGGAGCGTTCATGCGGGTTTTGGTGGTGGGCGGCACAGGCACCCTGGGGCGACAGATCGCCAAGCGGGCCTTGCAAGAAGGCCATACCGTGCGCTGCATGGTTCGTTCCCCCAGGAGGGCCGCCTTCCTGCAGGAGTGGGGTTGTGAGCTCACCCGGGGCGATTTGCTTGAACCAGACAGCCTCGACTATGCCCTGGACGGGCAAGAGGCCGTCATCGATGCCGCCACGGCCAGGGCCACGGATCCTGGCTCCTGTTACCCCGTGGATTGGACAGGCCAACAGAATCTGTTCCATGCCGCGCAGAACGCTGGCCCGTTGCGTTTTGTCTTTTTCTCACTATTGAAAGCAGAAAATCATCTTAATGTGCCTTTGATGGAGATCAAAGCCCGTTCTGAAGAATGGTTGATCGCTTCCAAGCTTGACTACACAATTCTTCGTTGCGCAGCCTTCATGCAGGGGCTGATCAGTCAATTTGCGATTCCCGTTCTGGAAGGACAGACCGTATGGGTGAGTGGTGTGCCAACCCCCATCGCTTACATGAATACCCAGGATATGGCTCGCTTCGCTGTTGCTGCTTTGGCGAGAGAGCAGACTGTGCGCCAGACCTTTCCCGTGGTCGGTCCCCACGCGTGGACAACAGGAGAGATCACCCAGCTCTGCGAAAAATATTCTGGCAAAGAGGCCCGAATCGCGCGGGTTCCACCCCTCTTTCTTCGACTGATGGCAGGGGTGGCAAGTTTCTTTGATGCCAGCGTCAATGTGGCGGAAAGGTTGGCCTTTGAACAGGTCACTGGGGGCGGGCAGGCTCTGGATGCGCCGATGGAGGAGAGCTATGCGGCCTTTGGTCTCGATCCTTCGGAAACCACCTCCCTCGAGTCATACCTGCAGGAGTATTACCAGACGATTCTGAAGCGACTCAAGGACATGGAGGCTGATTTGGACAAGAATGCCAAGAAGAAGCTCCCCTTCTGAGGCACGCTCTCTGGTTCGTGTGTACTATGGGGGTCCCTCGGGTAGGCCTGTGTCCATCGCTCAGATCAAAAACCTGCATCGCCGTCTGTCTCTGCTGGAGCAGGAAGCCACTGCCGAGGTGACCCGGGCCTGTGGCCACGACCTCTGGCAGGCTCTTGGGTTTGATGCCCTGGATGCCATTGAGGACGGGGAACGGCGCGCTCGTGCCAACTTTTATTACGGCCAGTTGCAGACCGCTCGTCAGTTGCTGGATGTTTTGGGCTGATGCAGCAAGCGCTCCAGGCGTCGGCTCTCCTCAGAATCCACCTGGCGCCATTGCCCCGGGCTCAAGCCCGCAAGGCTCAGGGCTGGGCCACCGTCGTTGAGCTCAATGGCAACACGGATGAGACGAAGTGTGGGCAAGCCAACAGCCGCCGTCATCCGGCGTACCTGCCTGTTGCGTCCCTCACGCAGGCTCAGTTCCAGCCAATCGGTGGGTATCGACTGGCGCGATCGGATTGGCGGCACCCGGGGTTCCCAGGCAACCTCCCTGAGGTGGCGCACCCGTGCCCCATGGGTCAGACGGTTCTGGATGCAGAGACCCTGTCGTAGCTCATCCAACTGGGACGGTTGCGCGATGCCCTCCACTTGCACGTGGTACGTCCGCCAGTGGGCCCAGCGGGGCTGACTCAAGCGGGCCTGCAGGGGGCCGTGGGAGGTCAGAACCAGTAAGCCTTCGCTGTCTGCGTCAAGACGGCCGGTGGCGTAGACACCGGTGATCGGGAAAATCTCCGCGAGGGTGCCCCAGCGGCTGTTGGGTTCCGGGCTGAACTGGCTGAGCACCCCGTAGGGCTTGTGCAGCAGAAAGGTCTTCAGGGGCGGTGGAGATGGGGGTGGGCACAGCCCTTTAGAATAGGAGGTGTCTTCTGGTGACTTTGCGTTCCCGCATGATCGAAACGTCTGGTGTGATTGAAAAAGAACAAGGAAATGGCTTTTACCTGGTCACCCTTGAGCAACCAGCCGGACATCAGTGTCTGTGCCGCGCCGCAGGGAAGCTGACCAAGTTTCGCATCAAGCTTTTGGCTGGCGACAAGGTGTTGGTGGAAATCAGCCCTTATGACCTGACTCGCGGCCGCATCACTTACAGGGAGCGCAATGCCGGAGCCGCCAGCCCCCGACCCGCCGGTAACCGACCAGGGGGGCCAAGAAGGCGCTGACTCCCTGCATGGCTTGCCATGGCATTCAGGAGAGCAACGCCTCGATGGCTTGCCTGAACTCACTGCGTTGCTTAACGCCGCGCCAGGCCTTTTTCAACTCTTTATTCATGAAGAGTTGGATTGTGGGCGTACCGGTAATTCCGGCTTGAGAGGCAATCTCCTGATCTGATTCAATGTCGATTTCCACGCCCTGAGCGCGACCCTCTAATTCATTCAGAACTCGTTTGATTTGAGGCTTTAGGACGTGGCAGGGGCCACAGGTCGGTGAGGTGTAAATGACTAGCAGAGGTTTTTTGCTGTCGTGATATAGGCGACGCAGAGCGTAAGATCCCTTTTGCCAGAGTGCATTGGCATCAAAATTGTCCGCGTCACTCGTTGCCGTTCGATGGGGAGTCCCAGCGGGTTCCGGTTCCACAGAATCTCGAGCCACTGTCACGGCAAGTTGATGATGACTAAGCCAGCGTTCCGCCGCCAGGGCTGCCTGGCAGCCGCTTCCGGCTGCGGTGATGCCTTGGCGCCATTCCGCATCAGCCACATCCCCTGCGGCAAAGACACCGTCAAGGGATGTCTCTGGCCTGCCTGGCCGAGTCAGGATGTAACCCTTGGTGTCTAGATCCAGTTGGCCCTGAAGAAGTTCGGTGTTTGGCGTATGGCCGATGGCGTAGAAGAGACCCCGCACGGCCAGTTGAGTGCGCTCATCTGTTGCGCGGTCCTTCAAGGTCAATCCTTCGAGCCAATCAGTTCCGTAAACATCCATCACTTCTTTGTTCCAGTGCACGGTGACCGCTGAATTGATAAGCACACGGTCAGCCATTGCTGCACTCGCACGCATCTTGCTACCGCGAACAATCAGGTGCACATGGCTTCCGTATTTGGTCAGATAGACAGCTTCTTCACAGGCAGAATCTCCGCCGCCGACAACAGCGAGTTGTTCCTGGCGGAACTGCGGTGTTGCTCCATCACAGATGGCACAGGCACTGATGCCACGACTCCAGAAATTCTCTTCTTGGGGGAGATGCAAACGGTTGGCGCTGGCACCGGTGGCCAAGATCAAAGACTGGGTCCGGATGGTCTCGCCTTCTGATGTCACGACGGTAAAGGGTCGTTGGCTTAGATCGATGCGTGTGGCATCGACCTCCAGTAACTGGGTGCCCCAGCGCAAGGCTTGAGCTTTGCAGCGATCCATCAACTCAGGACCCAGAATTCCATCTGGAAAACCTGGGTAGTTCTCGACATGGGTGGTCGTCATCAATTGGCCGCCGGGAATCCCACCTTTTTCAAACCCTGTCATCAGCAGTGGTGAGAGATTGGCTCGGGCGGCATAGATGGCAGCGGTGTATCCCGCTGGACCGGATCCAATGATGACGATATTTTGCAGCGGGTGATGGACACCGTCCTGAGTTGGCTGGGTTGCGGAATGTCCCGGGGGCGCCATGGACTAAAGCGGATCAACTTCGCACAAGCCTAGGGTCGTGGAGGGAGAAGCCGTCGGGGCGTGACCATTCGTGAAGTCCCGACGAAAAAGGAAGCAAACCTTAAGGTTTGCTTTAGTATTCCAGCAGGCCGTCGGTTTCAGGGCGATGCGCTGGGCGCAGATGGGCGGGAACCATGAGAGCGTTCTCCTTGAGCAATTCAGGGTGCGTCTCCAAGGTGACCAACCATTCGCGAAATTCTTCGGTGAGCGCGTAGCTGTCTTCAAAACGCTCTAAACCATCAAGGGCGGCCCTCCTGGCCAGGGCCCAGCAGACAGCAACTGTGACCCTACGATGCACCGAGGCGTCCATATCAAGCGTCCGGCTGAACCCGATTTTGCCAGAGACCCAAGGGCTTTCATGTGCTTTTTGACACAGTGATGGGTTCCTTGGATCGAGGTCCGGTCCGTCCTCCAGGGTTCTGGGCGCTGATTTGGAAGTGGCTGGGACCCGGAGGGTGCTGCTGGTTGGCGTCCAGAAGACTCTGGTCCCATGGGGCTGTTCGTTAGCTGTTCGCCTCGGCGTGGTTCAGCAGCAGCTCCTCGACTTCGCGAATCCCCTCGCAGGCCTGAGCACGGGCACGGACAAAATCACCTTCAGCTTCGTCGCGCAGGGCTTCTCCAATTCGATCCAGCAGCGCCTCTCTTTGCTCTGAAAGCATCACGAGGATCTCTTTCTCAATCAGGTGGCGAATCGCCACGCTCCGCAAGCGATTGTGCCGCGCTTCCGCAAAGGTTCCTTGTACAATCTCTTCAACAAAAAGACGTTGCACCTCCCGACTGCGAAGAAAGCTTTCCAAGGCATTGATGGTTCCATCAACCACCGTACGCTCCACTTCCGCTGGTTCATGGGTCAGCTTGAATTCCCACTCCAGGTGTCGACGCTGCCATCCCTGCTGATGAAGACTGGGCATCACCATTTGAGAAAAGCTATCGACAGCAATTTCATACGTACGCTCGGCTACCTTTTCGCACCAAGATTCACCATGGGTGGAGAGATGATGCTCAACCTCTTCGCGGTTGACGTGGTGCCCTCCATGGTGGCTGTGGCAGAAGCCATCTGGACAGTCGAGGGCGGAGAGGGCCATGGGGAAACACGGGTTCAGCACCTCATGCCTAACCAAGCCGAGGGCAGAAGATGCAAGAGCTTCATCAAATCTACAACTTCCCGTCCCAACGTGCTGGACTCCAGACAATTCGACGCCGGCTGTTGCGTTGGCGTCCCGGCCAGATCTAATGAGTTGGACATCGGCTGTTTGCTCACGCTGGATGAAAATGCTCATACCCCGGGAGATCGCTCCCGGTGAAAAGCGGGTTGCTGTAACACCTGAGACCGTCCGCCGCCTGCAAGCCAAGGGGATCGACATCCATGTCGAGTCTGGGGCTGGGGAGGCCGCTGGTTTTCCAGATGCCCTCTTCAACGCCATCGGTGCCACGGTTCTTCCAGCAGCTCAGTTCGACTGGGAGGGGGCCGATGGTGTTTTGTGTGTTCAGCCTCCGAGCCACGAGGCCCTGGGCCGGATGCGCCCGGGGGCGCTCCTGGTTGGTTTGTTGGCACCCCATGGGGCCCGGGAGCTGACCACTGTGCTGAATTCCCGCTCCCTTTCCTCCATCGCCCTGGAGCTTCTGCCCCGCATCAGCCGCGCCCAGTCGATGGATGTGCTCTCCTCGCAGGCCAACATCGCCGGCTACAAGGCCGTGCTGCTGGCAGCGGCCGCTCTGGATCGTTATGTGCCGATGCTGATGACCGCCGCTGGCACGATTCAGCCGGCCAGGGCCCTGATCCTTGGCGCGGGTGTGGCTGGTCTCCAGGCTCTGGCCACCGCCCGGAGGCTGGGGGCCGTGGTTTACGTTTCGGATGTCAGGACCGCCGCCAAAGAACAGGTGGAATCCCTGGGGGGACGCTTCCTGGAGCCTCCTGCCGAACAGGAGCGGCCCTCGGAACAGGGGGGGTATGCCACACAGGCTTCGGAAGCCTTTCTGGCGGCTCAGAGAGCACAGCTGGCGGAACAGCTCGCCCTGGCTGACATGGTGATCTGCACGGCTCAGGTGCCAGGGCGCCCCGCTCCCAGACTGCTGAGCGAAGAGATGCTGGATCGTCTGCGTCCTGGCTCTGTGGTGGTGGATCTTGCCGTTGCCCAGGGCGGCAACTGCGCGGGGACCATCCCGGGGCAAACGGTGATCCGTTCGGGAGTGCGCCTGATCGGCGCCGATGCCCTGCCCAGCTCGGTGCCGAACCACGCCAGTGCGCTTTACGCACGCAATGTCTCTGCCCTCATGGAGCATCTGGTTCACGAGCAAGAGGGGCTGCGCCTGGATCTTGATGATCCGATCGTGGAGGCCTGTCTTCTCACTCACGCAGGAGTCTGTCGCCGCGATGACGTGGTGAAGACGGAAGCGCCACTTCTCGCCACAGGACCATCGTCATGACCTCTCTGACCCAATCCCTCTGGGTGCTCCTTTTGGGGAGCCTGCTGGGCTTCGAACTGATTGGCAAGGTGCCGCCCACTTTGCACACGCCCTTGATGTCGGGAGCCAATGCCATCAGCGGCATCACCATGCTGGCCTCCCTGACCTTGATTCAGCAGGCGGGCGGCAATGTCCCGCTGCAAATCATTGGTGCTCTGTCGCTTGGATTTGCTCTCTTCAACGTGATCGGGGGATTCCTTGTCACCGATCGCATGCTCGCCATGTTTCGCCGCAAAGGAAACCCTTAATGGATCTCACGCTTGCCCACCTTCCCCAGGTCATGGATCTGGTGGCGGTGCTTCTTCTTTCCCTGGGAATCAAGGGACTTTCCAAGGTGCGCTCCGCCAGGGCGGCCAATGGCCTGGCGGCCCTGGCCATGGCGATTGCGGTGGTGGGATTGTTGATTCAGTCCCAACCCACTCCAGTCATGTGGTTGTGGATTGCCGTTGGCCTGGCGCTGGGTGGCCTGGCCGGGGTCGTCACCGCCCTGAAGGTCCCCATGACGGCCATGCCGGAAACCGTTGCCTTGTTCAACGGCTGTGGGGGGTTGGCCTCCCTGATGGTGGCCCTTGGCGTCGCCCTCTTTCAGGGAGCGGACGCCGGCCAGGTGGAAAGGATCTCCATTGCCATCTCCCTGTTTGTGGGGGCCATCACGTTCAGTGGCTCCATCGTGGCGATGGCCAAACTCCAGGGTTGGTTGGAAACCCCTGCCTGGACCCAGAGTTCCCTGCGCCATGCGGTGAATCTGACCCTGGCCCTGCTGTGCCTCGGTGCAGCCCTGGTGCTGGGCCGTCATCCGGATGGACCAGCCCTGTGGGTTGAGGTGGTGGCGGCCAGCCTGTTGGGAATCGGGGTCACCCTCCCGATTGGCGGGGCCGACATGCCCGTGGTCATCTCCTTGTTGAACTCCTATTCCGGCGTGGCGGCCGCAGCCGCGGGATTCGTCGTTGGCAGTCAACTCCTGATCGTGGCTGGGGCCATGGTGGGAGCCGCTGGATTGATCCTCACCCAGGTCATGTGCACCGCCATGAACCGCTCCTTGATGTCGGTTCTTTTCGGCGGTGCCCTTGGGGGCGCCACCACCAGTGTTGGCGGTGGCGGAACCGAAGCGGGCTACACCCGCATCACCAGCTGCAGCGCGGAAGAATGCGCCATGGCTCTGGAGCAGGCCGAGCGGGTCGTGTTTGTTCCGGGTTACGGTTTGGCGGTTGCCCAGGCCCAGCATTCCCTGCGGGAACTGGCCAAACTCCTGGAAGCCCATGGCGTGGAGGTGAGCTATGCCATCCATCCGGTCGCGGGTCGCATGCCCGGTCACATGAATGTGCTGCTTGCCGAGGCGGATGTGCCCTACGAGCAGCTCGTGGAGATGGAGACCATCAACCCGGAATTTCCCCGCACGGATGTGGTCATCGTTCTTGGTGCCAATGATGTGGTGAACCCTCAAGCGAAAAACGATCCCTCCAGTCCGCTCTACGGCATGCCCGTGCTGGAGGTGGATCAGGCGCGTCAGATCTTCGTTGTCAAACGGTCCCTTGGCGCTGGTTATGCCGGGATTGCCAACGCGCTCTTCGAACTTCCTCAGACAGCCATGGTCTTCGGCGATGCCAAAGCCGTGCTCAATGGCCTGCTCAGTGAGTTGCGCTCGATGGGAGTCGGCAAGGAGAAGGCTCTCGCCTGAACCTTCCGGATCTGAGAGGCTGGCATCAGCGACGCACGGACCTTGGTCGATCTGCTGAAGTCCCTGGATCTGGAGCCTTTCCGCCCCTGCTTTCCCTGGCTCGGACCTGACCTGCAGACCCTGCGGGACACCTTTCAACCGCTTCGTTGTCCTCCGGAAACGGGCCGCCTCCATCCTTTTCCCCTTGCCGATGGTGGTCGGCTCCTCGCCCGTCTCGACGCCCCAGCCCCCGGCCCCCACCGGGGGCTTGTCGTTGTGGTGCATGGCCTTGGGGGCAGCAGCGACGATGGGGCCCAGCGTCGGCTGGGGCGGGCTCTCAACGCCGCGGGCTTCAGCGTGTTGCGGCTCAACCTGCGGGGGGCCGGCCCCGGGCGCCCGCAGGCGCGAGGCACCTACGCCGCGGGTTGCAGTGAGGATCTCCTCCCGGTGCTTGGAGCCTGCAGACGGTTGTTGGAGCCGCTGTCGGGGAAGGGGCCGCCCCTTCCCCTGGCGGGAGTCGGGATTTCCCTGGGGGGCACCGTGCTCCTCAACGCCCTTCTCGATGGGGATGGCGATCGTCCTCCACCACTTGACGCGGTGGTTGGCATCAGCAGCCCGCTGGATCTCTCCCACTGCGCCGCACACTTTGAACGTCCCCGCAACCGCCTTTATCAGGGCTGGATGATGCGACGGTTGATCCAACAGACCCTCGATGATCCCCATCCGCTCTCCCCCGACGAGCGGATGGGTTTGACGGGTCCGGCACGACCGCGCACGATTCGGGACTTTGACGCCCTCATCACGGCGCCACGCTGGGGGTTCGCGGATGTGGCGGCCTACTACGCGGCCTGCAGCCCGCTCTCTCGCCTGCGTCAAATCCGGCGGAGGCTTCCCCTCTCGGGCGAGGGGCCACCTCCCTTGCTGCTGGTGCACGCCATGGATGATCCGTGGGTGCCGGTGGAGCCCACGCTCGCCCTGGCGGAGGAGTGCGGCTTTGGGAACCCTGGCCCCCGGCCCTGGCCCGACGTGGTCATCACCGGGGCAGGGGGGCATTGCGGGTTCCATGCCGCGGGGGATGGCCCCCTCCAGGGCCGCTGGAGGGATCGGTTGATGGCCCGCTGGTTGCTCCGGGCCCTGGGGGGGGCAGAGGGCCGATCCACCCCGGAACCCGTGCCCGCCACAGGCCCCTCCAACCCAACTCCCGGAGGGGGAGCGCAGGCCTAGGACGCCGGCGGCTGGCCCGGAAGTTGATCCAGTCGGCCATCTCGCCGCAGTCGGGCCTGCACCCTCCACCACCCCAGGCCCACTGGCACGCCGAGCACCAAGGGGACGGCCGTCAGGGCGGGCCGGCTGCTGACTGCCAGCAGGGAGGCGGCCACCGCCAGGCCCCCCAGAAGAAAGGATTGGCCGGCGCTCTGCTGGGCCAGGGCAAGTCGACGCAGGAGCCGATCGGTCTCCCCGGCGCGAATCTGCACTTGCAGGTCTCCCTGCTCAATCCGCGAGAGGCTTTCCTCCAGGCGCCGCGGTATCCCCAAGGCACGGGAGCCCACATCCGCCGCTTGACGGGTGAGCTCGTTCAGAAGGGCGTTCGGTCCTTGGCCCGGGCCGCTGCTGGTCATCAGGGGGAGGAGATAGGGACGGGCGATCGCCATCAGGCTAAAGCCCCGATCAAGGCTGCGCCCGACCCCCTCAAAAGTGGACAGGGCACGCATCACGAAGATCAGCTCCGCCGGCAGCCGAAAGGGTTGGCCGTAAACCAGGTCGTAGAGGTCGCCGGACAGCTTGGTGATCATGTCGCCGCTGAAGGGCGGGGTGAGGGCCTCGTTGAGCATCAGGCGCACCAGACGACGCACGGGACCAGGATCAATGCCTGTGGCGATGACCCCTGCCTGCTGCATTTGCTCCACCAGGTCTGCCGCGTCGCGGCTCGCCGCCGCCTGCACCATCCGTCCCAGTCGACTGCGCAGCCGCTCCGACAGCTGTCCCATCATGCCGAAGTCGTAGTAGATCAGAGCCCCATCGGCGGCGACCGCCAGGTTGCCGGGGTGGGGATCGGCATGGAAAAAACCGAAGCGCACAAGCTGCTGGAGGTAGCTGGCCGCCCCTTTCTCCGCGATCACGGCGGGATCCAGGCCCGCCTGAAGGAGGGCCTGGCGATCGGTGATCTTGATCCCTGGCACATAATCCAGACAGAGCACGCGGCGGGAACTCAGTTCCCACACCACAGCCGGGACGCGGATGGCGGGGTCATCCAGAAATTGCTGCCGAAACCGGGCCGCGTGCTGGGCTTCCAGTCGGAAGTCGAGCTCCCGCAGAAGCACACGCCGACATTCCTTGGCAATCCCGATCCAATCACGCCCCTGGCCCCAGCGGGGGTGGCGCTGCACGGCGGCTGCCACCTGCTGCAACACCTCCAGGTCGAGCCGAAAGAGTTGCTCCAGGCCCGGACGTTGCACCTTGAAGACGACCTGGCGACCACTGCGCAGACTGGCGCGGTGCACCTGCGCCAGGCTGGCGGATCCGAGGGGATGGACCTCCAGATCAATGATTTCCAACCGGCGCTGGCCCAGTTCCCTCTCCAGGATGGACTCGACCACCGCGAACGGAAAGGACGGGACCCGGTCCTGAAGGCTGGCCAGCTCCTCCACCACCTCCGCGGGGAGCACATCCGGCCGGGCAGAAAGCAGCTGTCCCACCTTGATGAAGGCGGAGCCCAGCCCCAGAAACTGTTCCGTGAGCCAGCGGGCCAACTGACGCTGTCTCCGGGCCTGGCGCGCGGGCGTGATGCCCCCCGGATAGGTCCAGCGGCGGCCGTTCCACCAGAGGCTGAACAACAGCCGCAGGACCAGCCACCAGATGCGCAGGGGGCGGGTCCACGCGTGCCAATGGTGCCGAGCGGCGGCTCGGAGCGTGGACGCTCCCATCAAACCGACCCCGCCGAGCCGCCCCCGCGGGTGGGTTGCTCAAGCTTCCGCGCCAGGTTGGCGACCCGGGCCCGCAGGGCATCAATCTGGTCCTGGGGGTCGATGTCGGCCCGACCATCGCCCCGTGATCCGGAAGGGGTGGTGTCGCCGTGGTCCAGTCGCTGGGCTTCCTGCTCCACCTCCTCCCAGAAGAGGGTCCACTCCAGCTGCAGTCTCTGGGGGGCATCCTGGGCAAACAGAGCAAAGTCGGCGGCCCGATCGGCCAGTTGGCTGCCCAGGCGGGCGCCCAGCCGATTGATCGTCGCCTGCAGCAAGGATTGCGGCGTGCTCATCAGCGGATCCTGCACGGTTCGGGCACTGTGGCAGATCAGGGTTGACCCGTGGGCGGTTCCGCCGAAGGTTGGGGCGCGGGGTCCCGCAGGGTCGGCTCGGGTGGAGGCAAATCGGGTGTCGGTGGGGTGAACAGAGGGGAATCCTCCTGTCGGACCGGTTCGGACACCTCGCGCTCGGGCGGGCGGTTGAGATCCTCGAGGCGACGTCGCTCGTTCTCCTGGCGGGTTGTCTCCTCCCGTTGCGAAGCCTCCAGCCGGGCGGCCTCCTCACGGCGGGCGGCCTCCTTCTTCTTCTGTTCCTCCTGCTTCTGGCGGGCGAGCGTTTCCAGATCGGCGGTCAGCGGCCTGGCCTGGTCGCCAAGCCGCCGCCGCAACTCCTCCAGGGAGGTGCCACCGGAGGGGGCTTTGGCCCGGAAGGCGGGGGGTTGGCTTCCGTCTTCCTCCCAGCGCAACGCCAAGAGGCGTTGGGTGAATCCATAGCCGAGGCCGAAAAGGAGCCCCAGCAGGAGCCACCGTCGCCAACGGGGTGGGGGCGGGGCGCGGCGGGCCTGGCGGCGCGGGCGATGGGTGGAAGAAGAGGCCGTGGCCATGCGGCGCAACCCACTGACGGGTGGGCCCATCTTGCCTTGGCTGTTGTCGCCCCATGACGGGGAAGGGTCGCTGAGAAGATGGGGAGAGGTTGGTTTCGCCCGTTGTCGCACCCCTGGTCCGCCATTCCCGGAGGCGTCACCGCGCCCTCCGGTTTTCTGGCCGCTGGCATCACCGCCGGTCTGAAGGCCTCCGGGCGCCCCGATCTGGCCCTCCTGTTGGCTCCAATCGGGGCGGTCTGCGCGGGCACCTTCACCCGCACGGTGGTGCGCGCCGCCTGTGTCGACCTCTGCGCGGAGCGTTTGCGGATGGGGGGGGGGCAGGCCCGGGCCGTGCTGATCAACTCCGGCCAGGCCAACGCCTGCACCGGTGAGCGGGGGCGTTCAGACAGTTTGGCGGCCACGGCGGCCCTGGCGGAGCGCCTGCGGCTGCCGGCGGAAGATGTTTTGCTTTGCTCCACCGGCGTGATCGGGGTGCCGATTCCCATGGAGATCCTGTTGGCCGGGCTGGATCCGCTCGTGGCCGCCTTGCATCGGGAGGGGGGGGGAGCCGCCGCCCGGGCCATCCTCACCACGGACCTGGTGGAGAAGGAGATCGCCTTCGAGGCCCGCTTGGGTGAGCGGGTCGTGCGGATCGGCGGGATGGCCAAGGGCTCCGGCATGATCCATCCGTCCATGGCCACGATGTTGGCCTTCCTGAGCTGTGACGCCGGGATCCCCGCCCCGGTGTGGCAGGAGATGGTGGGGCGGGTGGTGGAACGCTCCTTCAACGCGATCACGGTGGATGGGGACACCAGCACCAATGACACCTTCCTGGCCTTTGCCGGCGGAGATCCCTTGTCCGCGGACCATTTCGAGGCCCTGGAGTGCGGCTTGACGGCGGTGGCGCAGCAGTTGGCCCGCGCCATTGCCCGCGATGGCGAAGGGGCCACCTGTCTCGTCGAGGCGCGGGTGGAGGGGGCGAGCGACGGGGCGGCTGCCCGCGCCATCGCTCGCACCATCTGTGGTTCGTCTTTGGTGAAGTGTGCCATCCACGGTCGCGACCCCAACTGGGGCCGCATCGTGGCGGCCGCCGGCCGGGCCGGGGTGTCCTTCGATCCCGATGCCATCGCCCTGTGGTTGGGGGAGCATCAGTTGATGGCGGCGGGTCAGCCCCTGCCTTTCGATCGGCCTGCCGCCTCCGCCTACATGCGACAACGGGCGGCTGGGGCCTATCTGCGGGAGGACACCGTCTTGATCCGGCTGGTGGTGGGAGCTGGTCCCGGGGAGGGTCAGGCCTGGGGGTGTGATCTTTCCGACCAATATGTGCGCATCAACGCGGATTACACAACATGACAACAAGGGTTGTTGAATTGATGCGCTTCATGGATAACCGTAGGGTGGAATTTTCTGTTTGATCGCATGGAGGTGAATCCGTATACGGACCTCCCCGCCGGTGCATTCTGGAAAACGGGCGTGGTGGCAGAAGGCCTGGAGTCCAGCGATACAATCTATAAAAAGAAGTTCGAGATTTCCCTCCAGGACTCTCTTGCTGTCGCGGGATCTTGTTTCTCCCAGCATGTCGGCCGGCGCCTGAATAAGAATGGCTACAACGTTTTGGATCTGGAACCAGCGCCGCCAGAGCTTCCTGAATCCCTGCACCAGAGGTTTGGGTTTTCCACCTTTAGTGCTCGCCATGGCAACATTTATACAGCTCGACAACTTTTGCAGCTTCTGCAGGAAGTTTTGGGGGAGCACTCTCCATGCGATTATATTTGGAAGAAAAATGACAAATTTGTTGATGCTCTCAGGCCATCCGTTGAGCCCGATGGACTGGATTCGCCCGAGGAGGTGATGGAGCATCGCCGCTATCATCTTGCACGCGTGCGTGAGGTCTTTGAGCGGCTAGATGTCTTTTTCTTTACGTTTGGTTTGACGGAGATGTGGGAGCATAGAGAATCAGGCACTGTTTATCCCACGGCTCCTGGCACGATGGCTGGGGCATTTGATCCGCGGATATTTGTCTTTCGAAATGCCACCCATGCAGAAGTGCTGCAAGACTTCAACCATTTTCAGTCTCTGTTGCTAAGGCTGCGGGGAGGTCGTCCATACAAGTTGCTGCTGACGGTTTCCCCGGTTCCGTTGACTGCCACCGCCAGTGGCCAGCATGTGTTGGTTGCTAACGCCTACTCAAAAGCGACGCTCAGATCGGTTGCCGGTCAGCTATGCATGGATCATGAGCATATCGACTATTTCCCCTCCCATGAGATTGTTTTTCATCCGAAATTGCATTCGAGGGCATTTGCGGAGAATCTAAGGTCTGTGCGGGACGAGATGGTTGAGGTGGTCATGGCTTATTTCTTTGCTGAGCATGATCTCCATGGGACGCAGGCCATTCAGAATTGTGATGCTCATGCTGAAGATCTTCAACCCCTGTCTTCTCCCGCCGAGGAGGTCGATCAAAGAACAGGTGTTGAGATGGCTTGTGACGAGATGATTCTTGAGTCTTTCGCTCCACCGCTATGAAATTTGTTGTTTGGGGGAACTCGCATTTATCTGCTTTTCGGGACGCCTGGTTGGCTCTGGATGGAGACAAAAAAGTGGAAACTAGTTTTTTGCCCACTCCAAATGTTGCCAATTTTTCCGATGTCGTTCTCCACTCCTCGCAGGCCGCAAGACTAACTTTTCCTGATGGACGGACACAGGTTGTTGCGCTGCCGCCCTCGACTGAGTCCTGTCTGGTGATTGTGGGTAATGGAAACTATGGACACTTCTCCACCTATGAACGGCCGGGTGGTTTGCCTCCCCTCTGGGTCTATTCGCCTCGGGTGTGTCATGAACGAGGTGTCAATCCCCATCTGCATCCTTCTCTTGCACCGATTTCATCCACACTGTTTGAAGTGATCTATCGTGATACGCCTCTGCATTGCTTGCTGCATCGGCGAGGATTCACCCCGGCTTATTTCGAGCAATTTTTGAAGATTTTTATTTTTGTCTCACCAACCCCTGCCAGCAGCTTTTTCCGGCGGCAGCTTCACTCCTTTCAGTATCTTGAGGCTGCTTGCCTGCATCAGTTCAAGCAGGCCTATGGCAGGATTTTTGAGCATCAGGTGCATGGGTTGGGATTGCGAGAATTGACCATTCATTACCCCCTTGCCTCCCTGGAGGCTTGGGATGGCACAACTTCGGAAAAGTATCTTCTCGATGAAGAGCTGCAAGTGCATGCCAATCAAGACTACTGGCGGCAACGGATTGAAGCCTCCCCCCTGATGGCGTTGCGGGGTTGACGGAAGCGGTGATGGGCTCACAAGACGCGGCGCGTCCCTGAGCGCATTCGCCCCACTGATGGCAGATCCACTCCGGCTCCTGGAGGATCCGGATGTCTGAGTCATCGATTGGGCTGATGAGACCCATGGGTCGATAGATTCCAAGATCAGCCCCTTGGGCTCGCCGCAACGAAGCATGCGCCTTTTGATGCGTTGCGACCCCTGGCTTGGACGGAGGTGTGTCAAGACGGGGCAGGTTCGTGACCGGGACCGGACCATTCGCCCGCCGACATGCGGGGCCATGGACCGCCGGACAGGAGGGGAAGTTCGACGTCCGGAAGGTGGCAGGGATCCAGTGACACTCCCGGGGTGACATCGGGAGGGTGGAAGCGGACCATGGCCTCCGTTCCCACCCGGGCCACCAGGGTGAGCACCGCCAGAATCAAGAGAAAATCAGGCCAGCCGAAGCGACCCTGACGCAAGGCCTCAGGCTGCGGCACCAGTTTCATTCCGCTCAACCCAGCCGTTGCAACGCTGAGGGCTGGGGTGGCGGTTGCCCGGGGGGTGGGTGATCCAGGCGACGTTTTTAAGGCTAGGGCCGCCATCGCCCGGGCAGCGTCAGGGCCGCCAGCGTCAGCGCCACCGCCAAGGCCAGGGCCAGCCCTGCCAGTTGGTCGGGCGCCAGGGGTCCCAGAGCCAGCAGCCGGCGCAGCGGCGGGAGGCCCTGGAGCAGGAGCCACAACGCCATCCCCAGGCCAAGACCGACGGCGCCGGGGCCGGCGCGGCGGTCGCCGTTCAGCCACACCAGCCCGCCCCCCGCCAGCAACAGCAGGCCGAACACCAGGCTTCGGCGGCTCTCCAGGGGCACCCCCGGCCAGAAGGCGAGGGCGAGGATCACGCTCACCAGGGCGCCGCCCTGCCCCATCGCCCGCCGCCAGGTCGCCTTCCCCAGCAGCGGGGCCTCCGGGGGACGCGGGGGTTGGCGCAACAGATCTCCATCCCCCGGCATCGCCTCGAACACCACGGTGCAGGCCGGATCGATCACCAGATGCAGCAGGGCGATGTGCACCGGCAGCAGCAGCAGGGGCTGGCGGGTGATCAGCAGCGGCAGCAGGCTCAGGGTCACGATCGGCAGGTGGATGGCGAGCGTGTAGCCCAGGGCGCGGCGCAGGTTGGCCTGCACCCGCCGCGCCAGCCCCAGGGCATCCACGAGGGGAGCGAAGCTGTCGTCCAGCAGCACCAGATCGGCCGCTTCGCGGGCCACCGCCGATCCGCGGCGGCCCATGGCCACCCCGATGTCCGCCGCCTTCAAGGCCGCGGCGTCGTTGACCCCATCGCCGGTCATCACCACAACCTCGCCTGTGGCCTGCCGGGCCCGCACCAGTTGGAGCTTCTGCCGCGGCATCACCCTTGCGAACACCGGCACCGCCCGCACGGCCTCCGCCAGGGCGCGGGGGGCCAGCCGTTCCAGATCGGAGCCCGTGAGCAGGGGGCCCGCAGGCAGCCCGGCCTGATCGGCCACCGCCCGGGCGGTGGAGGGGCCATCGCCGGTGATCATCAAAACCCGCACGCCCGCCGCCTTCGCGGTGGCGATCGCCGCCGGCACCTCCGGCCGGAGGGGATCCGCCAGGCCGATCAGGCCAAGGGGACGGAAGAGAAAGGCGTGCTGGCGCTCCGGCGGTGGACCGGACCCCAGGCCTTGGGCCTGGTCGTGCATCGGGAGCCCCTCCAACCCGGTGGCCACCGCCAGCACCCGCATCCCCTCTCGGGCCAGGTCATCGGCGGCGGCCAGCAGGGCCGCCTGCTCCTCCGCCTCCAGATGGCAGAGCTCCGCCACCGCCTCCGGCGCCCCCTTGGCGGCCAGCTGCCACTGGCCGGACGGATCGCGCCAGAGGCGCGACATCACCAACAGATCCGGCTGCAGGGGGTAGTCCCGCTCCAGGGGCCAGTCGGGATGGCGGTGCTCCTCCTCCAGCGGGGCGTCCTCCGCCAGGCGCTGCAGCGCCAGCTCCATCGCATCGACCGGATCGCCCCGGCTGGCGAGCAGCGCCTTCTCCACCAGGTCGTGCCAAGGTTCCTCCAGGGGCGTTCCCCGTCGCCAGAGGCGGCCCCCGGGCCAGGCCGTCAGGGCCTCCACCGCCATGCGGTTTTCCGTGAGCGTGCCTGTCTTGTCCACGGCCAACACCGTGGCGCCCCCCAGGCTCTCCACCGCGGCCGGCCAGCGGGCCAGCACCCCGATCCGTGACAGGCGCAGGGCGCCCAGGGCCAGGAACAGGGCCAGAACCACGGGAATTTCATTGGGCAGCACCGCCAGGGCGAAGGCGAGGGCTCGCAGCAGGGCATCGGGCCAGTTGCCACCCCGCACGCCCTGGAACAGGGCCAGGGCGGTGCAGAGGACCAGGGCGGCAAGGGTGAGGCGGCCGGTGAGGCGGCGGGTGCGGCGCTGCAGGCGGGTGAGGGGGGGCTCCACGTCGGCCAGGCCGCTGGCCAGGCGGCCGAGCTCACTGGCGGCGGCGGTGGCGATCACCCGGCCGCGTCCCCTTCCCTGGGCCACCAGCGATCCCGCCAGGATTCGATCACCGGCCGAGAGGGCCACCGGCAGGGCCTCGCCGCTGAGCAGGGAGGTGTCGACCCAGAGCCCCACCGCCTCCTCCAGCACCCCATCGGCGGCCACCCGGTCGCCCTCCTCCAGGCGCAGCCGATCGCCGGGAACGACCTCCTCTGGAGGCAGCTCCCGCTCCTGCCCGTCGCGCCACACCCGGGCCCTTGGCGCGGAGAGCCGGGCCAGTTCCGCCAGGGCCCGTCGGCTCCGGCGCTGTTGCACGGCGTCGAGGAGGCTGATGCCCGCCACAAAAAGCAGCAGGATCAGGGCTTCGCCGCCTTCGCCGATCAGGGCATAGAGGAGGGCGCAGGCCAGCAGGAGCAGGTTGGTGGGCTCCAGCAGGGCGGAGGCAAGGCTGGCAGCGCGCATCACGGACCTCCTCCCGCGAAAGCCTATCCAGGGTTCCGGCCCTTGCCATGGCTCGGATCCGCGTCACCCTTGGGGGCCTTGGCCCCGGCGTGCCCATGCTTTTGTCGCGGCTGGCGGGGATGGCGGAGCGGGACGGGCGCCGCTGCGCGCCGCTGGTTCTCCTGATCGGCGCCGTGTTCGGGGTCGGGCTGACGCGGTTGCTGCAGGGGGGGCTCAACCTCTCCGCAGTCCAGTCGCTGCGCCTGCTGGTGGTGGCCATGCTCTATCTGGTGGGCCCCCTTGTGGTGGCGCTGATCGTCTTCACCCGCCTGACGCCGCTTTGGCTGCGGCGGGCCCGGGGGGGAGGGGCTTCCGCTGGTTGGCTCACCCTCGGGCCCGCGTTTTTGGTGGGTCCGCCGCTCCTGGTCCACGGCCTGATGGGCGCCGTGCTGGGCGGGGTGCTCACCGGCGCCGGGGGGGGGATCGAGGTGCGGCTGACCGAGGCGATCGGGGCCATCTCGCCCCTCGCTCTGCTCTCGGCCCTCATCCGCACGGCGCTCTATCTCGGCGCCTCCGCCCTGCTCTGCCTCTGGGAAGCCCGCCGGCTCACCCTGGACCGGGCCGGAGCTGAAGACCTGATCGCCAGCCTGATCGCCCGTGAGATCGCCTTGCTTGTGGGTCTGAAGCTGGTCTGGACCCTGGCTGTCAACCCGATCACGCTGCCCTCCCTCCACGTCTGACGGAGCCTGTCCCCTTGTCCCTGCCCTCCCCTTCCTCCCCCGATGAGCCCCGGTTGTCGCCCGAGCCCGAGGCGACGAGCGAGCCAAGGGATCGCTGGCTGTTTCTGGCTTCGGGCGGGCTCCTGTTGCTGGCCTTGGTGGTGGGGATCGGTCGGGAGCGGCACTGGGGGGAACCCCGGTTCACGGTGGATGTGGTGGCCCCTCGGGCGGATGGATTGGAGGCGGGCATGGAAGTGCGTCTCTCCGGCATGCCCATCGGGCGGGTGGATTCCCTTGCGCTCCAGCCCGATGCCAGGGTGGCGGTGAAGCTGCGGATCAACGAGCGCTTTCGTTCCTTGATCGGCCCCCGCAGCCGCGCCCAGAGTGACCAGGTGGGGGTGGTGGGTCAAACCTTCGTCAACCTCACGCCTGATCCCCGCCCGGACGGGGTGGCGTTGCGCCGCCCGCTGCCCACCCTGCCCTATGACCCGCCTCCGGATCTGAACCAGCTCATCGCGGATCTGGCCCGCTCCGGCACGGAGATTGACCAGACCCTGGCGCTGGCCAAAACCCTGCTGAGCACGCAGTTGCCATCGTCGTTGGGCAGTCTGGAGCGTTCCACCACCAAGCTCTCCGGCTCCATGGGGGATCTCTCGACCATGGCCCGAACCCTCTCCAGCGAGACGCGGCGCACGGTCCCCTCCGTTCAGGCCCTCACGACGAGCCTGCGGCGGGAGACCGGTCAGTTGGGACCCGCCCTGCGCCGCACCCTTGGCAAGGCGGATCAGACCCTGGGGCGGGCCGATCAGACCGCTGACTCCGCCACCCGGGCCACGCGGGAGGCCACGGCGTTGCTGCGGCAGGCGCGGCCGGTGTTGCTTCCCACCCTCGAAAACGTGCGAGAGATCACGGGGGCCGCTGACCGGCTGGTGCGATTTCTTTCGGGTCTGGGTCTGGTGGAACCCGGTCGCGAGCGTGGGCGGCCCACCCGTTCGGGACCGCCCCCGTCGCCGTCGGAACGGATGGACCCTTACAAGGCCCATCCCACCGCTCCAGGTCCCTCCCCCTACGGGCCCTGACCAGCAGGAACCACCGCTTCCGCCTCAGGCCGCGTCCGCGTCGTGCGCGAAACGGTTGTAGAGGAAATCGAGGGCGTGATTGCGCACTTCGTAATAGAGAGGGTCCTCCATGATGTCCTCGCGGCTGCGGGGACGGGCGAAGGGAATGGTGAGATCCTCCCCAATGGAGGCGGCGGGACCATTGGTCATCATCACCAGGCGATCGGCAAGAAACAGTGCTTCGTCGATGTCGTGTGTGATCATCAACACCGTGCACTTTTGAGTGTTCCAGATCTTGAGAAGTTCCTCCTGCAATTCCTCTTTGGTGATGGCATCCAGGGCTCCGAAGGGTTCATCGAGGATCAACACCTCTGGCCGGATGGCAAGGGCCCGAGCGATGGCCACCCGCTGCTTCATGCCACCGGAGATCTGGGTGATCTTCTTCTCCGCCTCCGCCGTCAGGCCCACCAGCTCCAGGTGTTCCATGGTGATGGCGTGTTTGTCGCTTTTTGGCAGGGAAGGTTTCACCGAATCAATGCCCAGATAGACATTTTCGTAGGCTGTCAACCAGGGGAGCAGGGCATAGCCCTGAAACACAACCATCCGATCCGGTCCTGGTTTTTTGATCGGCTTGCCGTTCAACAGCACTTGGCCGGAGGTGGGAGTGGCGAAGCCAGACACCATGTTGAGCAGGGTGCTCTTGCCGCATCCGGAGTGGCCGATCAGACAGATGAATTCCCCCTGGGCCACGTCGAGATGGACATTCTCCAGCACGGTGTAGGGACCCTTGGAGGTGGGATAGGTGATGCCGAGGCCGTTGAAGCGCAGCAGGGGCTGGCCGCCCGTGGCTGGAGGGGCGGTGTTCGCCGGGTGGGTGGTGGTCATGGCGGGTTGAAAAGGGGTGGGTGATGAGCGAGGAAGCGGTTCAGGCGGCCATGGCCTGGGGGACGCCGATGGCGATCTCAGCCACGCTGAAGTCGCGATGGAGGCTGACGGCGTTGAGATAACCGATCGGGTCGTCGCTGTTGAAGGGGCGGCCATCAAAGAGCTCGATGCCCTGGCGCTGGTAACTCACGTCCTCCAATCCCAGTTCGCGGGCCGCCGTGCTGAAGACAGCCACCTGGCAGATCCGCTCCAGGATCTCCACATAGTTGCGGGGGAAGGGAATTTCGGCCCAGCGAGCCAACTGGGTCATGATCCAAAGGTGCTCTGAGCGGCTGGGGCGGTTCAGGCCGGCGCCGAAGAAGAGATGGTGGGGTTCGCCATGGGGAGCGAAGGCGTCGCCGTGGTTGGCCTTGGCGCTGAAATGGATCAGCTCCGCCTTCATGCCCAGGTAGCGGCGATCGCTCAACAACGCGCTCATCTCCGGCCAGTGGTTGGGATCGGCGCAATAGCGGCAGGCTTCGAGCAGCGCCTTGGTGAGGGCGATGTGGGTGTTGGGATGGGCCAGGGCCCAGTCTTCCCGGGCACCGAGCACCTTGCCGGGGTGCCCCGACCAGATCTCCAGATCGCCGACGATCGGCACCCCGTGGCCCTCCCGATTGGCCCTGAAGTTCCACGGTTCACCGATGCAGTAGCCATCGATGGAGCCGTCCTTCAGGTCGGCCAGCATCTGGGCCGGCGGCAGGGTTTGCAGGTGCACGTCCTGGTCGGGATCAATGCCGTTGGCCGCCAGCCAATAGCGCAGGAGCAGGTTGTGCATGGAGGCCGGATGGACGATGCCGATCCGGTGCGGTTCCCGGTCGTGGCCGCGCAGCCATGAGCGGTAGTCGTCCACCGTGCTCACCCCCTGCTCCGCCAGGCGCTTGGCCAGAGTCACCTCATTGCCGTTGCGGCTCAGGGTCAGGGAAGACACCACCGGGACAGGGTTGCCGCCGTGGCCGCCGGCGGTCATCCACACAGGCATCCCGGAGGGCATCAGGGCCGCATCAAGGGTGCGATCGAGCAGGCCATCCACCACCCCGCGCCAACTGGTTTACCGCACCAGCTGCACCTCGTCGAGGCCGTGCTTCTGGAAGAAGCCCTTGGCTTCCGCGATCGCCAGGGGGGCGCAGGCCGCGAGGGGCACAAATCCCAAATCCAGATTCACCTTCTCCAGCCCATGGCGGGCGAGCACCTTGTGGGGCTTGGCCTGCCACTGCTTGACCCGTTTCTGCCGGTTGAGGAAGTAGATCATCTCCGAGCGCAGGCTGTAATAACTCGGGTGGTGCACCACCGTGAGCCGCTGGCGCGGACGGGGAATGTCGACCTCCAGGATGCCGCCGATCTTGGAGCCGGGTCCATTGGTGAGCATCACGATCCGATCAGAAAGCAACACCGCCTCATCCACGTCATGGGTCACCATGACGGCCGTGAGCGCATGCTCATTGCAGATCTCCATCAGCTTCTCCTGCAGATTCCCCCGGGTGAGGGCATCAAGAGCGCCGAAGGGCTCATCGAGCAGGAGCAGCTTGGGCTTGATCGCCAGGGCACGGGCGATGGACACCCGTTGGCGCATGCCACCGGAGAGTTGCAGGGGCATTTTGTCCCTGGCGTGGTCAAGGCCCACCATGCGGATGTGCGCGTCCACAACGGCGGCTCGCTCTTCTTTGCTGATCTGGGGCATCACCTCATCCACGGCGAGCCCGATGTTCTCTGCAACGGTGAGCCAGGGCAGAAGAGAATAGTTCTGAAACACCACCATCTTGTCGGGGCCGGGGCGTTTCACCGCTTCTCCCTCCAGAAGCACGACGCCACCGGTGGGCTGATCAAGACCAGCAATCATGTTGAGCAGGGTGCTCTTGCCACAACCGGAGTGCCCGATCAGGGAGACAAATTCGCCTTTTTTGATCTGAAGATCTATGTCTTTGAGGGCCAGGTAGTTGCCGCCGCCGCTGAGAGGAAAATTCTTTTCAATCGCTTGAACATCAACCAGTGTTGTCATGGCTTTAAGGGGGTGAGGATCAGGGGCTGTGCTGGAGGAAAATCCAGGAGAAGGCAAGCACCATGCCACTCATCAATACGAAGCGAATGATGAGGAAGATGAGCGCGTTCTCCTTGCGAGTGAGAGAGGATTCGATGGCTGAAAACTGTTCGCCCAAGCTGTTGAACAGATTTTTGTCGGATGAGTTCATGACCGGTATGGCAAGGCAAAGAATCGGACGACGACTCACTGGCCGGGGCTGATGCGCTTCTGCAGCCAAGCCATCAGTCGATCCAGAATCAGGCCGACGGCACCAATCCAAATCACCCCGAGAACAATTTCACTCACATAGCCATTCTGATTGGCATCCCAGATGAAGAAGCCGATGCCAGGGGTTCCAGGCATCACGATCTCAGCGGCGATGATCGCCAGCCATGCCAAGCCGATGGAGATGCGCAAGCCGGTGAAGATGTAGGGGAGAGCGGAAGGAATCAGCACCTTGCTGAAGAAACGTCCCTTGGACATCTGTAGCACCAAAGCCACATTACGATAGTCCTGTGGGATTTGGCGCACACCCTCTGCGGTGTTGATCAAGATTGGCCAGATGGACGTGATGAAGATCACGAAAATCGCTGCGGGTTGGTTTTTCTGGAACAACACCAGGGCGATCGGCACCCAGGCCAGGGGCGCCACCATCCGCAGGAACTGGAACAGGGGATCAAAAGCGCGATCGAGGGATTTGTTGAGGCCCACGGCGATGCCCACGGCGATGCCAACCACGGCGGCAAGGGTGTAGCCGATGCCAACGCGGGTGAGGCTGCTCATGGTGTGCAGGAACAGCCCCTTGTCGAGCCCTCCGCGATCAAAGAAGGGATAGAGCAGCAGTTCACGGGTGCGCTCATCGGTCCAGAGGCTCAAGGGGCCGGTGAGTTTGGTGAGCCCCAGGCTGGAGCTGAGCTGCCAGAAGAGCAGAAAGCCGCCGATTCCAAAGAGGGGGGGCAGGATGGATTTGCGCTGCTGCTTCCACCACAGGCCAAGGCTGGAGCCGGAGCGGGGTGTGCTGGTCATGGTCAAAGATCCTGGAGAAAAAAAGAGAAACAAAAAGGAGAATCAGCCTGTCTCAGTTCTTGATCTTCAAGCTGTTGAGATAGGCTTGTGGATCGGCCGGGTCGTAGACGGTGCCATCGAAGAACACCTCCTTGCCCCGGCTGGAGCTGGTGGGGATGTCCTTCTCCGGCACGCCCACCGCCTTGGCGGCTTCGCGCCAGAGATCTTCCCGGGTCACCTTCTCGTTGATCGCCTTGGCCTGCTCGATGGTGTCCACCGTGCCGGGATAGAACTTCCAGCGCAGTGACTCCACCAGGAACCAGAGGGTGAGGCTCTTGTAGGGGTAAGAGATCACACCGCGATCACTGTTCCAATAGAGCGGACCGAGCTTGGGGTCGGTGGAGGGAATGCCCTTGGCGCCCAATTTATACTGGCCTTTAAGGGATTCCTGCAACACAGCCAGCGGCACGTTAAACCATTTGCGGGAGGAGAGGATCTGGGCGGCCTCATCCTTGTTTTCCGGTTTGTCAAGCCACATCTGGGCCTCGATCAGACCCTTGAGCAGGGCGACGGTGGCCTTCGGATGCTTGTCCACCCAGTCGGTGCGCACCGCCAGATACTCCTCCGGGTGCACGTTCCAGAGCTGGGCCGTGATGGCCGCCAGATAGCCCACGTTGTCGCGGGCAATGCGGGAGGGCCAGGGATCCCCGGTGGAGAAGGCCTCCATGGTGCCGGTCTTCATGCCCTGAAGGGTTTCCGGGGCGGGCACGGTGAGCAGTTCGACGTCCGTGTTGGGGTTCACCCCACCAGCGGCGAGCCACCAGCGGATCCAGATGTCCTGATTGGCTTTGGCGAAGGTGTAGGTGGCGCGGAATTTGCGGCCCTCCTTCTTGTTGAAGGCCTCGAAAAAACCGGGGGAAGAAGCCTTCAGGTCATAGGTGAGGTTGCCATCCTTGATGCTGTTGGCCGCGGCGATGCCGTTGCCCTGGCTCATGAGCATGGCCAGGATGGTCATGGGGAGCTTCTTGCCGTTGGTGATCGCCCCTTCTGTGATCATCTGGGGCATCGGCAGCTGCCACTGGCCCCCATCAATGCCGCCCCCTGCGCTGCCGAGCACCACGTTGTCGCGGGCGGCCGACCAGCTGGATTGCTTGGAGAGCTGCACATCCAGGCCGTGCTTGGCGAAGAATCCCTTCTCCACCCCGATCACCAGGGGAGCGGCCTCCAGGATGGGCACAAAGCCCATATTGATGGTTTTGGCTTCAACGTCGGCATTGGCGACCGCTATGGGGGCTGAGCTGGTGTTACCTGTGCGGCTGGGAGGGTTGCCGAGACAACCGGCGAGAAGAATGGTGGAGGAAAGGGCTCCGCCGAGAAGAGCCATGAAACGTCGACGCTTGGCCATGGTGGGTCAAGTTCAGGGGAAAGGAGATCCAAAGGAGGCAGATGGGGTGAATTCAGAACGAACGCACCCAACAAGGGAAGCAACCATGGCTGCACCCTGGAGGAGAGGATTGGCTTCGCTTGCGAGCAAGAACGGGCCAGGGAGTTGAACGGTGTTGACAGAGCAAAAAGGAATGAGTCTTTTGGCTTCTGTCGCACTCCCGGATCAGGAGTTGGCGAACTTTAGGGGCGATTAGCGGCGGGTGGGTGGGGGAAATTGCCAGGATTGGCAATGCGCTTGATAAGGGGATGTGATCTGTTGATCAACCCAAACCCGGAGGCGGCTGGCTATCAAAGCCAGGGTTGCTGATTGCTCTGCTCATGGCCCTTGATCCCCTGGTTGCCGGCCCAACAAGCACGCGTGGGCATTTGTTCGTCAGCCCCCGGGCGGCCTTGCTTGGATGGAACCTCCTGGAGACTTTGGCCCGCCATCCACTGCGATGGCGGGTTTTTTTCGCCCCTGCCCCACAATGGGCCTGGATGGCTCCTGCTCCAGTTGATGCCCCGCCTCACGCCCTACACCGGGGTCACGGTGGCCCTGGCCACCCGCCATGGCAAGGAGCGGGTGATCGGCCGGGCCTTGCGCCAGGGGTTGGGAGCTGATCTGCTGCATGTCCGGTCCGTGGACACCGATGCCCTGGGCACCTTCTGCGGGGGAGTGCCGCGCCGGGGCACGGCCCTGGAGGCCTGCCTCGCCAAGGCGGAAGCGGCCCTAGAGGCCGGGGGCACGCCGTGCGCGATCGCCAGTGAGGGCAGCTTCGGGCCCCATCCCCAGCTGCCGTTCCTGGCCGCGGGTTTGGAGTGCCTGGTGTTTCTGGATCGCCTTCGGGGGTTGACCATCAGGGAGCAGGGCCTGGCCCGCCGCACCAACTTTGCCCATCGCCTGGTGGCCGCCCCGGAGGCCTGCGGGCCGGATTCCTCCTTGGCCGACTGGTTGACGCAGGTGGGATTTCCCAGCCATGGCCTGATGGTGCGTGCCCACATCGGCGCCACCGGCCGCGGGCCCGCGGAGAAGGGACTCCATCGCTGGGAGGAGTTGGCGCCCGCGATCAGCCGCGCCGCCGCCGCTTCCGCCGATGGCCAGGCCTTGGTGGAGACCGACATGCGGGCCCACTGCAATCCAACGCGCATGGCCGCGATCCGTCGGCTGGCGTTCCGCCTGGTGCGTCGCCTGGCCAGCCCCTGCCCCGCCTGTCAGTCTCCGGGTTGGGGAGTGGTGGGGCAGCGCTCCGGCTTGCCCTGCGCCGGTTGCGGCCAGCCCACAGCGCTCACCCGTGCCCTGATCCAGGGATGCGTGCGCTGCGGCCACCAGGAGGAGACGCCTCGGCCGGATGGGTTGCAACGGGCTGATCCCGGGAGCTGCGACTGGTGCAACCCCTGAACGAACCGATCAGAGAGGGGCTTGCAGAGACCGTGGATCAAGGCCGAGTCAATCCTGCGGATGGCGTGTCTCCCGTCGTGGCGATTTCGGCTCGTCCGTTTTCTCCGTTTTCGGCTGGATGGTGCCGGATTCTTGCGGTGGGGAGGGGGTGGGAAGTTCTGCCACAAGAATCTTGTCCACCCGCTTGCCATCCATGTCCATCACTTCAAAGCTCAGCCCATCCCACTGAAAATGCTCACCGGCCATGGGAATGTGCCCCAGCTGGTGCATCACAAATCCCCCGATCGTGTGATAAGCGCCGGAGACCTCATCTGGCAGCTCGTCCCGATCCACCACGGCTTTGAAATCGCCGATGTCGAGGGAGCCATCCAGCAGCCAGGAACCATCTTCCCGCTCGATCACCAGGGGTTCCTCCTGATCCTCGGCGGAGGGGAGATCACCGACGATCGCTTCCATCAGGTCGTTGAGGGTGAGGAGTCCCTCGATCCCGCCAAATTCATCGGTCACCATGGCAATGTGCACCCCCGTTTGGCGAAACTGCTCCAACACGTTGAGGGCTCGCATGCTGGCGGCCACGAAGAGGGGGGGCTGCATCATCGCTTCAAGATCGACGGGCTGCTTTTCCACCACGGCCGTCAGCAAAGTGCGGATGCGGATCGTGCCGACGCAATCGTCGAGGGTGCCCCGGGCCACGGGGAAGCGGGAATGGGTGCTTTCGAGCACTTCCTGCAAGGAGAGATCGAGAGGCTCCTCCAGGTCGAGCCAGGCGATCTCGGTTCGGGGCGTCATCATCGACTTGATCGGCCGATCCGAGAGGCGAAAGACCCTCTGCACCATCTCGTGCTCCGCCTCCTCGAACACCCCGGATTCGGTGCCCTGGCGAATCAAGGCCTTGATTTCCTCCTCGGTGATTTCCGGCTCTTCCGACGCCTTCACTCCCAAAAGGCGCAGCATGCCATCGGTGGAGCCGCTGAGGATGTGCACGAGCGGGGCCGTCAGCCGCGACAGCCAGCGCATGGGGCCGGCCACCGCGCAGGCGATGGATTCCGGGTTGCCCAAGGCGATGCGCTTCGGCACCAGCTCACCGATGACGAGGGAGAGGTAGGTGATCACCGACACCACCAGGGCCAGGCTGATCACCTCGCTGGAACCCTTCAGGGCTGGAATCTCATCCAGGACAGGCTTGAGCCTTTGGGCAATGGTGGCTCCGCCAAGGGCACCGCTGAGGATGCCGATAAGGGTGATGCCGACCTGAATGGTGGAGAGAAAGTCGTTGGGAGAATTGGCTAGCTTGAGGGCAGATCTCGCCTTGCGATTGCCACGATCCGCCAGTTGCTCAAGCCTTATCTTTCGGGAGGAAACGATGGCAATTTCGGATCCGGAAAAGATTCCATTGGCTATCTGGAGCAGAAAAATTAAAAGGCACTCGCTGACGAGTGAAGACACGAGGGGGGCAATAGTGATAGGTAACCATAGCAGCGGCTTCGGATTTCAATGTCAGGAATGGCCCGGCCGCTCCGGGTGGCACAGGCCTTTCTTTAGAAAGCTTTCGGATTTGAGCCTGGCGCCGCGGGGCCGATTCAGGGCCTGCCGCCCGGGGGCTGGGAGGTGGCGCAGCGCAACAGCCGCGGAACCGCGGGGGCGGAGGGGGGCGTGGTGGCCAGTGGCGCCCCGAGGGGGATGGGCACGCACCTGGCCCCCGGCAGACTGGGGGGGACCGCCTCCAGGGTGAGGAGAAACGGCGGCGGCGCCCCTGCCCCCCCGCCCTCGCCGGAGTCGTCGTCCCACGGACGCACCCGCTGGCCCGCATACCAGTTGAGGCTTGGCCGCTCCCCCAGGCGCCAGAGCTGAACAGCCCCCGCCGGGTGCCGCCGCACCTCCCCCGCCACGGGCCCCACGGGCCAGCTTTCGTTCAATTCCCACAGCCACTGGGGTCCGCAGAACAGCGCCAGCAGCGCTCCCCAGAGCCCCGCGATCAGGAGCGCCGCCCCAACCTGTCGTCGGCGGTGGCGCTCCGCCAGCAGGCAGGCGCCCCCCACCAGCAGGCCCGCCCCCCCGCAGGCGGCGACCGGCACCAAGGGGCGCAGGGCCGGCCCGCCGCTCAGGACAGCGAACACCGCCCCTCCCCAGAGCAGGGCGCCCAGGAGCGACCAGAAGGCCGGCACCCGACGGGTGAAGCCCGGCCAGGGGGGCTCGAGGTTCGGCGTTCGCTCCACAAGCCACGCCAGAACGGGCCCGCAGGTGAGCAGCAGCGGCGGCCACAGCAGCAGGCTGTACCAAGGCAGTTGGGTGCGCAGGGGCAACACCAGGGCGGCGCTGAGCAGGGTGGTGCCCAGACACCAGCGGCCCGCCAAGGTGCGCCGCTCCCGCCAGGCCAGGGCCATGGCGGCCGGCCAGAGGGCCAACCAGGGCCAGCCGCCCTCCAGCACTTCGGTGATCGGCATCAACGGGCCGCCGCCATGGCCCTCCAGCCCCTGGTGCACGCGAGCGAACCCCTGGCCCAGCCACATCTCCAGGGCGTCCGGGCCCCGCGCCAGGGCATGGGCCCCATGCCAGGCCAAACCCGGCAGCAGCCCCAGGACCAGGCCGGCAAGCAGCCATCGCCAGGAGCCTCTCTCCGCGGACCGCCCCCGGGCCCGCAACAGCAGGGTGCCGGCCAGAACAGGCAGGGCCAGGGGCGCCTTCAGCAGCAGGAGGGCGGAGGTCGCCAGCCCCATCAGCCCCCCGTGGAACAGGAGGGAGAACCGGCGGCGATGGGGGCTCAGGGCCGCCCACCAGAGCAGGAGGATGGCCGCCAGCTGGGTTCCGTCCAACATCACCAGCCGCCCGTGGCGGGCCAGGGGCAGCAGGGTGAGGGCCATGGCGGCGCTGGCCAGGGCGGCGGCGGGCTGGCCGGGGCGCAGCCGGACCTGCACCAGCCCCGCCAGCGGCACGACCGTGGTGGAAAGGAGGGCGGGCACCAGGCGCAGCACGCCCTCGGGGGGAAGGCTCTCAGGGGGGGCGGTGCCGAGGGTGCGCCAGAGGCGGATGGCCCCGGCGATCAACAGATGCAGACCAGGGGGCTTGTTCAGATAAGGATCCCCCCAGAACACGGGAAAGAGCCGATCGGGCCAGGGCCGCTGCGAGGCTTCCAGGGCCACCCGGGCGACAAGGCTTTCATCCCAGTCCCGCAGGGGGACGTGGCCCAGGCCAGCCAGGGCCAGAACCACGGCCAGCAGCCAGAGCCCCGCCAATCCCCGGCCCGGGCCTCCCCGGGCCGCAAGGGACCTCCGCGAGTGCGACGCCTCAAGCGGCGCGACGCCTCGAACGCCCTTCACAGCCATTCCCTCAAGGCTCCGGGAGGGTGGCTCGCGGCCGGCTGTTGGTGGAGCAGCTGGAAATCCTGAAAGTCGAACCCGGGGGCGACGCAGCAGGTCACCAGGCTCCAGCGGCCGAGGCAGCGGGCCGCCTGCCACCAGCCCCCGGGCACCACCCCCACCGGTCCCATCCCGTCGGGACCCTCGCCCAAGGTCAGGGGGCCGAGCCGATGGGCCGTGGCCACGCCCCCCTCGGGGGGCAGGAGCCAGAGCTCCAGGGGATCACCGCCCGCATGGTGCCAGGTTTCATCCCCCTGCAGCACCCGGTGCCAGCGGCTGATCTCCGGCGCCTCCAGCAGAAACCAGATCAGGGTGAGGGCGGAGCGCCGGGCGCCGTCGCCTCGGCGCACCGTGATGGCGCTGCGGTGCTCCTCCCGATACCAGCCGCCCTCCGGGTGGGGCTCCAGCCGCAGGGCGTCCCTCCAGGCGCGGGCGTCAGCACAGCTCGGGTCGCCCATCGTCAGCCAGCACGTGAGAAGGTTTTACTCCTGTCGATCCCGCCGGCGCCGGCGGGCAAGGGGCACACTCTCCGGCTGGCGCTCAGCGGCTCGGTTCGGCGAGGGCCGGAAGGGAGGGGGGCACCTGCCCCTCGGGCGTGGAGGGTTGAGAAACGATCCAGAGGATCTGGGCGGAGAGAAGGGCGCTGGTGAAGCACCACAGGGAGGTGAGGGCCTGGCGGTTGGTCCATTCCGTGAGTCCGAAGCTGACCAGCAGGGTGAAGGCAAAGACGCGCACCCGAGGGGAGGGCACCAGCAGCAGCGGCAGCACGATCAACGAGGCGTAGAGCGTCGGGCCGACCAGGGGAGGCAAGAGGTGTCCCACCAGGGGAGAGAGGGGATAGACGAGGGAGGAGCCCATCCTGTGGGGAAGGGCGGACCCCGGATCGCCAAGGAGGGGGAGCCAGAGCAGGAGGCCAGGCACGAGGCCCAGCGCGGGCAGGGCGCGAGCCAGCCGGCCACGCCAGGTGTGGGCCGGCACCAGCGCCGCGGCGGCGAGCGCCATCCACACCGGCCAGAAGGCGTAGGCGAAGAAGAGATAGGTGAGCGTGGCCCCCGCGAGCGGGGTGAGGACGCCAGGCCCTGGCGCCATCCCGGCGGTTGGGCCCTTCAACCCCAGCCAGATCAGCCCCTCGCAGCCCTGCTGCAACCCGAAGCCGAGGGGAGCCGCCGCCAGGAGACGCTTGTCGGGCTGTCGGGTGGAACGGGTGCGCTGGAGCGTGGCGGCGCCAATGGACAGCAGCAAGGCGCTGGCCAGAAAACTGGCCCGGGCTGAGAAGCACATGACCATCGACTTCCCAGGTTGTCCAGCCTATGCGCTTCGGGCGGCCTCCCACCACGTCTCCACCACCTCCGGGCTGCCATACCAGCGGGGTCCGAAGGCACCGCCATGGGCCACCCCCTCCAGCACGATCGGCCGGGATCCACCCAGGAGGGCACCCGTGCAGGGCACCAGCCCATCGCCCTGGTCGTCGGGGTTGCCGGTGCTGTTGCGGTAGGCGGCGGGTGCCAGGCGGCGGGCGGTGTCTCTCGCTTCCCCCGCCGCCGCATCCAGATTGACGGCCCCCGCCACGGAGACATAACGCACCTGGTCGCTGTGAAAGGCGCCGGGCAGATCCCGATCCACCAGCGCCCGCAGTGGCGTGGCCTTTCGGGCGGTGTGGGGGCTGCCGAGACAGATGAGCCGATCGGCAAGCCGTCGTCCGCCGAACACACGGCCCTGGAACGGCAGGTCGCTGAGGAAGAGGCGCAGCATGATGCCGCCCGAGCTGTGGCCCACCAGGGTGATGCGCCCGGTGGGGGAGTCGAGCGCCAGGGCCGCGGCGGTGGTGGTCACACGGTCGAGGATGCGGGCCCAGGCGAAGGGGAACACGGTGAGACCCCACTCCAGCCGGCTCACCGGAATCAGCCGCACGGGTTGGCCGGTGAGGCGAGCGAGGGTGTCGACCATGGGGGCGTAGGCCTCGGCGGTGATCAGGAAGCCGCCGAGGATCAACACCGGTTGCGGAGGGGTGGGCATGGGCGCGGGCGGGTTGAGCGGCCTGGAAGGGACGCCGGCATCGGCTCCCTTCTCGCGGATGGAGCCACCCATCCATAGCTGAGCCGCGGGAGGGATTCGGCAGGAGATCTCGGAGACGCAAGACGCGGCCACCTCCGCCACGGGCAAGGCCACAATCCACATCCGCAAGGATTCCAACAATCAGTAGCTTTGCGGGAGGGGGAGCAGAGTCAACTCCCCGAATTGTTTGGCAAGTTCGTGGGGGACGACTGCTTTGACCGCAGGGAGCCACCGAGTCGCCAGCGATGAGCCTGCTGCTCGACACCAGCGTCTGGTTTTTCGCCCTTCGGTGGGATGGCTGCACGCTTTCGCTGTGCTGGAAGCGCCCCGTCATCGCCGACGCCAGCCCCCTGATCGCCCTGGCGCGCGTCGACGGGCTGGGGTGGCTGCCGGCGTTGTTCAGCTGAGTTTTTGGTTGCGAAACCGTTTTGCGCGAGGTGCTCACCGGTCGCTTCCCCGAGAGCGAAAGGACAATTGCCGCATCTCCTGAGGCGGGTTGGTTGCGGATTGGCCACCAACGTGTCGAGCGAATCGGCACTGTCTGATCTTGACGAAGGCGAAG
>JBKDTB010000170.1:0-3910 GCA_046340515.1 Cyanobacteriota bacterium
TCGCCAGCAGCTTGGCCGCTGATGGCAACTTCAGTCGCAATGACATGATCGCTCTCTTCCGTGATGCGAAGGATGGCGCTGTGATTGATGCCAATGAGTTGACGGATCTGCGCACCATTGTTGCCAATGCTTCTCGCTTCACGATGAGCGATCCCGTGAGGGTATTGGCGAACAAGATCGCCAATAGTGACCCAGCCAATGCCCGGGCAGGATTTGGCAACCTGTTTGCCGGCAGCAGCGACACCCAGATGGAAAATCTGATTGGCAAATGGTTCCTGGGAAATGATCGTCCGGATTTGACCAGCACGAGCTACACCTATCGCTATGTCAGTGGCTCCCTGTTCCAGGGTGGAGTCAGTGCTGATGACATTGATCAAAATGCTCTTGGGGATTGTTACTATCTGTCGACCTTGTCTTCCATTGCCCTGGAGCAGCCTAGTTACATCCAGAACATGTTCATTGATAATGGCGACAACACGTTCACGGTTCGATTTTTCAATAATTCTGTTGCGGATTACGTGACGGTGGACCGTTATTTGCCAACCAACAGTTCGGGCTATGCAGTTTATGCTGGCTGGGGTGGTGGTTCGGGCACGTCAACCAGCAATGAGCTTTGGGTGGCCTTGGCCGAAAAGGCCTATGCACAACTCGCGGAATCGGGCTGGAGCCGTACCTATTCAGGAACCCAGGTCAATGCCTATGCGGCTATTGAGGGTGGCTGGATGGATGCCGTGATCAGGCAGGTGATGGGTGTTGCCACCACCTCGCGAGGCGTGAGCTCGATGACGCAAACCCAGTTGATCAATCTGGTTAATTCCAATCAGGTCTTGACAGCCGGATTTATTAATGGCGCTGGTTATGGCGTGGTCAACGGTCATGCCTACACGGTCACGGCGTACAACTCTGCGAATGGAACCTTCCATCTTCGTAATCCATGGGGAGTATCCCATGCGGATGTCACCTGGTCACAGTTGCTCAGCCTGAGCGCCATCTTCCAGTGGTCCAACGTGTAGTGGCCGCATTCGGGTCATGCCAGCGGCGCCGCCTGACGGCATGACCTGCCCATCCCCTGCTGCAGACGCACGTTTGCCGTCCACAGCAGGGGGGCCTCTGAACGTGCTGAAAGGTGTTGTGGTTGGCTTGCGTTGGCTCATGATCGCCACACTGTTCTCCTCCCCAGTGTCTTTTGGCCATCCAGCCGAGCCTCCGCGACACTCCCCAAACACCGCCGCTTTCAGCCATGCCATGGTGACCCTCACAGTCTCGCTGGCCGCCAGGGAGGACACCCTGCCTCCCCTGGGCATTCCCCCCAGCCCCGATCCAGATCTTGCCTACGTGACGGTGTTTGTCCAGTTGGCCAATCCGGGGGAAACACGTCAAATCGTCAGCTTGCAAGCCCTGGAGATTCGCAGTGAGCCTGAGCAACAGTTGGAGCCATTTGCGTTCACGCCCCAAACCGTTGAGTTGAAACCTCTTGAGCACGCGGTTCTCGACATTCATCTCCGCAAGCCCAGCCTTTTTCTTGCCAAGGGTCGTGTCAAGGCATTGCTGCGCTATCAAGTTGGCCTTGAACCTGTTCTGACGGTGGCTTCCGACGCTGTGGCCATCGAGAGGCGTTGAGCAGCCCTGCGGCCCCCTCTCTCCCATCGGCCATCCGTTTCGGCACGGAGATCACAGGGGATCTGGCCTGCGCCGAGGGGCGGGAATGGCTGATCACCAACGGGCTCGGCAGCTACGGCTCCGGCACCGTGGCCGGGTCCCTCACCCGCACTTACCACGGCCTGTTGGTGGCGGCCCTCGGTGCCCCGGCGGATCCCTGCGCACGCACCTTGCTCGTGACCGCCCTGGTGGAGGAGGCCGAGGTGGGCCATCGCTCCCATGCCCTGGCCCATGCCCGCGTCCATGGGGATCCCGCGGGAGGTCTGCGCCTGCTGGAGCCCATCGGCCATCACCTGGCCACGGGCGGGACTGGGCAGCGTCAGCGAGATCTTCGACGGCGACGCTCCCCATGCGCCCCGGGGCTGCATCGCCCAGGCCTGGTCGGTGGCGGAAGTGTTGCGGGCCTGGGTGGAGCTGGGGGAGATGAAAGCGATCTGACAGGCGGGTGGCGGCAGAACAGGGGGCTGCCCCATCGGCTGGGCCAACGGTGTCCATGGGATCGCCTCAGGCCACCTCTGGCGCCCAGCCCCGCCGCCGGGCGAGGTCTTCCGTCCAGCTCGGGCAGCGGTGGCTGATGTGCTCCCCGTGGGCGATCAGTCCCCGGTGGAGCTGGCAGACCAGCAGGGGCACGCAGTTGGGCCCGGCGTGATGGCGGAACCAGTGGCAGGTGAGGCAGACCTTGTGGCTGCGGCTGACGAGGAGCCTGTCTTGATCCAAGAAGGGCCAGTCCTCGATCGTGTCCGAGGGGCTGGAGGCGGCGCCAGCGCCAGGGGAGGAGGGGAGGGCCATGGGCCGTTCAGAAAGGGTATACCTGTACTAGCACAGAGGCCGCTCGCCTGTCCCCCCCCTGTTCGTTGTGGCTGGGGGCGGCCTGCTTCGCTCTCGGCGTTCCCTTTCGGGGTGGCGAAGGGGGGCCTTGGCTTCATCGTTGGCTTCCCAGGTCCGCTTCCTCTGCCGGGGAGGCTCGCCGCCTGTGGCAGGAGCCTTCCGCTGCTCCGTCATCTCCCTCCCGTGCGCTGGCGTCTCCGTCAGGTGGCTTGAGTCCTGCCCCCCAAAAACACTCCCTCTAACCCGCCGTGGGTGGAAGGGAGTGTTCCGCTTCACGCTGGAGCCCTTGGAGCCCTGCCCTGTAGCCATGAAGCTGGAGAGCGGTTCTCGCGCCTCAGACCAGGACGGGGAGCTTGGCAGCCGTGGCCTCCGCAAAGCGCAGTCGCTCGTTCTGCACGTCCACCGCGATCGTGGCTCCGGGGGCGAAGGTGCCCGCCAGGATCGCCTTGGCGATTGGCGTTTCCAGCTCCCGCTGGATGGCGCGCTTCAGGGGACGGGCGCCGTACACCGGGTCGTAGCCCACGCCGGCGAGCCAGTCGAGGGCTTCGCCATCGAGCCGCAGACCCAGCTTCTTCTCCTCCAGGCGCTTTGCCAGGCGCTTCACCTGCAGGTCCACGATCTGACGCAGCTCCTCGGCCTTGAGGCTGTGGAAGATGATCATCTCATCGAGGCGGTTGAGAAATTCCGGGCGGAAGTGGGCGCGGAGCGCCTCGTTGACCCGCTTCTCCATGTCGGCGTGGCGGGCTGGATCGCCTGCCAGATCGAGGATGGAGGCGCTGCCGATGTTGCTGGTGAGGATCAACACCGTATTGGTGAAATCCACCGTGCGACCCTGACCATCGGTCACGCGACCGTCATCCAGGATCTGCAGCATCACGTTGAACACATCGGGGTGGGCTTTCTCCACCTCGTCAAAGAGGATCACCGCGTAGGGCCGCCGCCGCACGGCCTCCGTGAGTTGGCCGCCCTCCTCGTAGCCCACGTAGCCCGGAGGCGCTCCGATCAGTCGGCTGACGGCGTGCTTCTCCATGTATTCGCTCATGTCAATGCGCACCATCGCCTCCTCGGAATCGAACAACTGCGCCGCCAGCGCCTTGCTCAGTTCCGTCTTGCCCACGCCCGTGGGGCCGAGGAAGAGGAAGCTGGCGATCGGACGGTTGGGATCACTCAACCCCGCGCGGGAGCGCTGGATCGCGTCCGCGACGGCCGTGACGGCCTGCCGCTGACCGATCACCCGCTGATGCAGCTCATCCTCGAGGTGGATCAGCTTCTCCATCTCGCACTGCACGAGCTTGCTCACAGGGATGCCGGTCCATTTGGCGATCACCTCGGCGATGTCATCTTCGGTGACCTCTTCTCGCAGCAGGGTTTTGCCGCTCTGGCCGCTGTTGAGTTCCTCCTCCTTGGTCGCCAGCTTGCGGTT
>JBKDTB010000171.1:0-7248 GCA_046340515.1 Cyanobacteriota bacterium
CCAGCCACGATGATCAAGGCGCGAAAGATCGAGCACGATTGGCCATAGGAGCCTGCGCTGGATTGCAAACCGGCAAGCGAGGGCTGAGGGGCTGCGGAGGCAGCGCCCGGATGGAGGGAAACCATGGAGATCTCCAGGGGATAAGTGAAAGACCAGGAGGGAGAGAATGCAGTGGGCGGGAGCCCTCTTCCCATGGCTTTATCTTAGCAGGATGGGCGTACTCGTGGACAGGCGAAAACACCTGTTTTTGGCGGGATTTTGGGAGGGGAAGCAGCGCAGGGGGAGGAGGGAAAAGCTGAGGCTGGAAGGGCCTTTGCGGGGCAGAAAGAGCATCAAGAAAGACAGCAGACTGGGGCGCCAGGACTTCAATAACTTGGGCCATGAAACGGCGCTAACCGCAATAGCCGGCCCACCCCAATCCCCCTGGCTCAGATTACCGATCGGCTCCAGGCGCCAAGCCAGCGGGCCTCCGAGCGACGGGCCACCGCAGACGCGGGAGAGCAGCCCCGCCCGCCATGACCTCCCCCAGCCATCCCGGCGGCGGCAAGGCAGAACCAATCACGCGAGCGCAAGGGTGCGGCCTGGCTTTTAGGCGCAACAATCGTTAGCCATACCCTTTTGGAACCAAAAGACGCCGCACTTGCGAAGCCCTTGCGCCGCGTGACACAATAAGAGCCCGCCGCTGGGTGTGGGCTGCTCGAATAGTTGGGACGTCAAGAGTTGGATTAAATTTGCGGATGAGATGCTGAATTTGATTCCCTCAATGTTCAACTTTTGTGCCCTGCTTTACCCTAAGGACTGCTCGAATCCACAATTTCTGCTTCGTCTCACGATCTGCTGTTGCTTTGGATCAGGGCTGAGGAGCTGGGTCCACCCGCTTGGTCCTCTGGTGCCGCAGGTGAAGGTCATGGGATCAACCCCAAAAAGATCAGGACCATCTGTCTCTACTTTTAGATTCAGTTGACATCAGCTCAATCATCAGTCTAATATTTTAGGGATGGAGATGACACTTGGGCGAGAAAGGAGACCCATAGACCATCGAGCTAATGAGAATGAAGCTGAGGCCTAATTGGGAACTATCTCTGCCCAATTCGCCCAAGCCCGTCCATTGGCCATGCATTCCCGATTGTGGATCCTCAATTCCTTCAATATTAGGAGATCGTCTCCGCTGTGGGGTATAACATTGAATCCCTCCACCAGGTTGTGGTCCTACCTATGCTAGTCCTATGTTGTTACAGAGAGGGAAGATATGCGCAGAGCATCATCCGGGCCTTTCTGATGTGATGGCCAGCGTTTCCATATCATCAGCTAAGTCTAGGCGTGATACAGACGCGATCCTCCAGCTAGTTCTTTCAACGCATGCCAGGCCAGGGCCGTTCCGTTGGGATGGGATGGGATGCAGCGTACTGGCAACACAAGGGTTTAACTTTGCTAAGATTGCGGCAACAAAGACTTTGCGGACTCACGTATTTCGCAACAACATCACGTTCAGGTCTACAGAGCTTGCCAATGGGATGGATGGCACCTAGTTTTTGCCGATTCCAGTTGCTAGCTGTGGACTACAAAACCTTCTCATTTCTTAGATGTATTTATGACTGCCAGCCCAAGACTTCAGAACTTATCAGAATCTGACCTAGATTCTCTGATTGCTGAACTTAAGAATCTCGGGAGCACAGAGCTGATCCTTCTCGGACCTCGGGTTGAGATCCCTGCTAATTCTGATCATTGGCCTGAAGCCTGGCGCAAAGCACATCTTGTTTATCGTTTAAGAAGGTGGTGTCCTGATATAGCTAAACGCCTTGCCAGGCTCCCTCAGCTTACCTCCCTAGATATTGAAGGCAACATGATTGGTGACGAGGGAGCAGCATTCCTCTCGTCACTAACACAGCTTACTTACCTCGATTTGACAGACAATGAGATAGGCACGGCAGGAGCAGAATCGCTGTCAGCCCTTACTAATCTAACCTATCTCGACCTGACAGGTAATCAGATCGGTACGTATGGGGCAGCATCAATCACGGCACTCACCAGTCTCAACTTCCTCGATTTAACGGAAAACCAGATCGGTGACGAAGGAATGCCTTTTTTAACGGCCCTCACCGAACTGACGTTCCTTAGCTTATGGGGCAACAAGATTGGTGAATTGGGTTCGCAGTCTCTTACAAGACTGACTAAGCTCAAATCCTTAAATTTGTCTATGAACCATATCGGTGATGCAGGGGCTACCTGTCTTCAAGACCTATCCCATCTCACGTCACTAAATTTAAAAGATAATAAAATAAGTCATGTTGGAGTACGCTCGCTAGAGCATCTTACCCAGCTTACTTCTCTTCAGCTGTGGAATAACGAGGTTGGCAACGAAGGGGCTTTCTCCTTGGCTGCCCTCACACAACTCAACTCCCTGGATCTTGATAGTAATGGAATTAGTGATGTGGGGGCGTCCGCATTGGCTGTCCTTACTCAATTAGAATCACTTGATCTGGAAAACAACGAGATCATCGATCTCATACCATTTCGTGCACTAACAAAGCTCAGAAACCTAAATCTAAAGAAGACCAAGATTCAAGATCTTTCACCTTTGAAGCCATTGCTGGAGTGCGGTTTGCAGGTCACTTGGAACGAATCCGAAAGCGATGGAGTCAACGTCTACGGTTGCCCATTGGTTCATCCACCACCGGAGATCGTTCTCCAGGGCCATGATGCTGTCCTGAACTACCTGCGTGAAATCGAGTCGCAGGGGGTAGATCATGTATATGAGGCGAAGGTGTTGATACTTGGGGATGGCGGGGCAGGTAAAACAAGTTTGTTGCGTCGGCTTTATTGCTGTGATCTGGACTTACCGAAGGAGCAAGAATCAACCAAAGGCATCGACATTCATCGCCATGAATTTTCCAACTCTAGTGGAAAGCCCTTCCGCCTCAACGTATGGGACTTTGGCGGGCAGGAGATCTACCACCATACCCATCAGTTTTTCCTTACTAAGCGGTCTCTTTACATCTTGGTAGATGACACACGTAATAACTCGAAAACTGTTCATGATGAAGGTTTTAAATACTGGCTTGAAGTGATTGAGGTGTTGAGTGAGCGTTGCCCTGTGCTTATTTTCCAGAATGAAAAGTCAAGCCGTAGCAAGAGCATTGACGAAGCCGGGATCAAAGGTCGTTTCCCCAATGTTATCGAGGTACATCGAGGAAATCTGGAACAAGCCAACGCAGCCACCAGTCTAGAAGAAGCGATTCGCCACCATGTTCAGAAGCTCCCACATGTTGGTGACGCGGTGCCTGCTCAATGGGTGGCGATTCGTTCTGATCTGGAAGAGCTGAAGTGGAATTATCCCTTTATTACTCAGAAAGACTATTTTCAGGCTTATGCGCGTCATCTGCCGGCAGATCGTACAAAAGCTCTACTTCTTAGCCAGTATTTCCATGATCTGGGTATTTTTCTTCACTTTCAAGACGATCCCCTCCTATCACGAACAGTGATCCTTCAGAACGACTGGGCAACGGAAGCAGTGTTCAAAGTTCTTGATGACGAGTCTACAAAAGCAAGTAGGGGATACTTTAGCCGTAGCGACTGCCAGAGGATTTGGGCCGACTCCACGTACATGGACATGCATCTTGAACTCCTCGCCCTGATGGAGAAGTTTGAGCTGTGCTATAAGCTTCCTGATCAAATCCCGGAAACCTGGCTGACGCCGCAACTCCTTTCCCCTTCCGCACCAGAGACCTTCAAGGATTGGCGACATCTAGATGATTTGGTGCTTACCTACCAGTACGACTTCCTACCCAAGGGTTTGATCAGTCGACTAATGGTGCGGCAGCACCATTTGGTTCGCCAGCCTGATCTCTGCTGGGTTGGTGGAGCTTACTTCGAGCGTGGAGACAGTGAATTACTGGCTCGCCAAATGGAGACAGGGCAGGAGATTGAAATCCGTGCACGTGGTCCGGAGCGGAAATCCTTGCTGAGCGTGATCGCCGGTGATCTAGATGCCCTTAATGCTAGCTTCGAAGGCCTGAGGGGAAAGGTGCGAAAGCTTGTGCCTTGCATCTGCAGCCGTTGTCGCCAGTCCACTACCCCAGAACGCTATGAGGAGCTTCGGTTGATGAAACGCAGACACGACAACATGCTGATGGTTGAATGTCCAGAGAGTTATGAGAACGTGAGTGTTTTGCAACTATTGGATGGCCTAAAACTCGATCATCTGCCGGATTGGGCTCAGCCAAAGCAGGAAGGTAGGACATGCGAAGCTTGGCAAGCTTCGAATCAGGATTCAGGGTCTCTGGTCTCCAGATCGATCAGGATTTTCCTTGCTTCCTCCTCTGAGCTGAAAGAGGATCGGGATAGCTTTGAACTGTACATCCGCCAGGAGAACGACCGTCTGCGTACTCAAGGCATCTGCCTGGAAGTGAACCGTTGGGAAAACTTCCTTGACGCCATGAGCGAGACTCGCCTTCAAAACGAATATAATAAAGCAATCCGGAGCTGCGACATCTTTGTCGGTTTATTCAAGACTAAAACAGGAAAATATACCGAAGAAGAGTTTGATGTGGCACACGCCTCCTACAAGGATACAGGTAAACCGCTTATCTATACATATTTCAAGAGCTGTGATGTTCCAAATGACCGTCGTCTACGCGCTGATCTTAACTCATTATGGGACTTCCAGCAAAAGTTGTCTGATCTCGAACACTATCCCACTAAATATACCAGCATCCCCGATCTGCAGCTCCACTTCAGAAGGCAGCTCGATAAGCTCATTGAACAAAACAAGCTTTGAAGCACACTTGGCCAGAAGTCCCTGCCATAAACTCTCTAAGAACCAAAGAATGTCTGCTAAGGTTTTGTAGCCTTTCGGCTGGCTATGCCCCGCGTTCAGCTCTTCCTCTCCACCGTCAGCGCTGAATTCCTCAGCTACCGGGAGCGCTTGCGCCATCTGCTCACCCGCCCTGATGTGGAGGTGAAGGTGCAGGAAGACTTCATCGTGACGGGCGATGAAACCCTGGAGATGCTGGATCGCTACATCCAGGGCTGTGATGGCGTGATCCACCTGGTGGGCGACATGACCGGCGCCATGGCAAAGCCGCAGTCGGTGAAAGCCATCGCCCAGCGCTATCCCGCGTTGGCCAGCCGTTTCCCGTTGGCGGAGTACCTCCATCCCGATGGCCCATCCTTGAGCTACACGCAGTGGGAGGCCTGGCTGGCGCTGCACCACGGCAAGCCGCTGTTCATCGCCACCCCGGAGCCAGGGGCACCACGGGATCGGGGGTTCTTGCGGGAGACCAGCCAACAGGAGTTGCAACAAGCCCACTTGAAACGGCTTCGCGAGGTGGGCCGGTATTCAAAGGTGTTCACCGGGCAGGAGCACCTGGCGGCGGAGGTGTCCGTTTCGTTTGTGCTCGATCTGTTGGTGAAGGCGGGGTTGAACCTCAATCTCTGCGCTCCCCACAACCTCCCAGATCGCACCACCACCCCCGACCGCTTCGTGGGCCGGGCCGAAGAACTCAAGACCCTGGCCGAGCTCCTGGCCCCCGAGGGCAGCCGGGTCTACCTCACCGGCATGGGCGGTGTGGGCAAGAGCGAGCTGGCCCTCCAACACGCCTACGACCACCTGGAGCACTACAGCGGCGGCATCGTGCGCCTCGATGCCCGCCAGGGTTTGGTGGCGATGGCTTCCCAAGTGCTGAGCTTCGTGCGGGGCGCGTTTCCGGCGGTGAACCTGCCAGACGACCAGAGCAAGAGCCCCATTGAGCTGCTCCCCTTGTGTTGGAGCCAGTGGCCAGCGGGTGCCACTCCCCCGGAGCCGGTGCTTCTGATCCTGGATGACCAACGGGGCGATGAGGAGGGCTACGCCGCTGAGCGGCAGTTGTTGGCGGGTTTGCCGCCGCGCTTCCGGCGACTGCTCACCCAGCGGGAACCCGCCCCCACCGGCGCCAAGGCGATCGATCTGCCCCTGCTCCAGCGGGAGGCCTCCTTGGAGTTGTTGGCCCTGCAGGCGGGCGTGGGCGGCCCCGAGCGGCTGGAAGCGGAACCTCAGGCGGCGGATGGCCTCTGCGCGGAGGTGGGCGATCTGCCCCTGGCTCTGGTGCTCCTCGGTGCCCGGCTTTCGGAGCGGCCTGATCTGCGGCTGAGCCAGCTTCTGGAGGAGTTGCGAGCCAAGGGCGCCCAAGCCAAGGCGCTGCAACAGGCCCATCCGGAGCTGGGCGCCCAGCGGGGGGTGGTGGAGGCATTGCTGATCAGTTGGGAGCCCCTCTCGCCGGCGGCCAAGAGCCTGGCGGTGTTGCTGGGCGTGATGGCGCCGGCGGTGATCCCCTGGGAGCTGGTGGAGGCCTGCCGCTTGCCGGAGCAGGAGGTGGAGGAGGGCAGCGCCTTTGGGGAGCAGCAGAGCGAGCTGAGGCGGGCGCAACTGTTGGAGCGCCTGGGGGAGGGGAGGCATCGGCTCCATCCACTGGTGCGGCAGTTCATTCGGCTGCAGAGCCGTGAGCTGGAGGCGGTGGCGGGCCGCTGGCGTGGCTTGTTCCGGTGGAGACGTCGTTCAAGGTCAGGCGTCTCGGCTCGCTGGCGCAGGCAATTGGCGGCCGTGGCGGCTGAGATCTGCCGGGAGCGGATTCCGCAGACGCTCACCCTGGCGCAGGTGGAGGCATTGGAGCCTGTGTTGCCCCACATCCGCCAGGTGGCGGAGCACTGCGCCGGGGAGCTGAGCGCGGAGGATTTGCTTTTGCCCTATACGGGTCTGGCTTGGGTAGCAGAGCATCAAGCCGTCTTTTCGGATGCCCTGCGGTGGAAAAGGCAAGGGCTTGCTGAATGCGAAAAGCGGCTGGGGCCAAAGCATCCGGGCACCGCCACTGCTCTCAACAACCTGGCGACGCTGTTGAAGGCCACCAACCGCCTGGAGGAGGAGGCGGAGCCGCTAATGCGCCGTGCCCTGGCGATCGATGAGGCCAGCTACGGCAACGACCATCCCAAAGTGGCCAGTGATCTCCACAATCTGGCTGCGCTGCTGCAGGCCACCAACCGCCTGTCGGAGGCGGAGCCGCTGATGGCGCGGGTGGTGGAGATCTTTGAGATCAGCTATGGCAACGAGCACCCCAAAGTGGCCACCGCTCTCCATAACCTGGCGCAGCTGCTGCAGGCCACCAACCGCCTATCGGAGGCGGAGCCGCTGATGGCGCGGGTGGTGGAGATCTTTGAGATCAGCTATGGCAACGAGCACCCCAAAGTGGCCACCGCTCTCAATAACCTGGCGCAGCT
>JBKDTB010000172.1:0-5201 GCA_046340515.1 Cyanobacteriota bacterium
CTGGTTTTCGCCTGGCCAATCAGATAGAACGCAAGGAACCAGATCGTCAGCGGCAGTTTGGTTGCTTCCATGATCGTGCCTGCGGTCACAGTCGCCTGGAATCCGCATGGCCGGCCTTGATAGCGCTTGAGTCTTCGCCCGTACACAAGGCCATGGAGAGACTCTTCGCGGCGCGGGCAACGAAAGCCGTTGGGCCAGCGGATCTTGGCCAGCACCTCAACGCACTGGGTTTCCGTTCCGTAGAGCTGCAGGAACTCGGGAACGGAGAGCCCCTTCTGGAACGGAATGGCGTTGCGGCCATTGATCAAAGTGGTACCTGGGTACCACTCCAGAGGCTGGTGGGTCCGCTCACGGAGCCAGCTGCGTCATCAAGTCATCCAATGCACCAGACCCGCCACAGTAGACTTGCTGGCACACCCACCAGCTCCGGGGCAGGTGATCTGAGGCGTTCGCCAGAAAACTCCATGATCATCCGTATTTTTCGTGTTGAAATTGATCCTGCGACCCGCTCAGCTTTCGAGGCCGGGTTTCGATCGCTTTCGGTCGATGCCGTGACGCAGTCGCCCGGGAACGTGTCGTGCGAGATCGGAATGCCGTCCCCCTGGTCACCAAATACATACGCGATGATCAGCCAATGGCGCGATGAGGACGCTCTGGTCGCGTTTGCCGGTCCGGAGTGGAACATGGCTGTGATACCTGCTGGCATGGAGCCGTTTGGAAAAACCTACTCCGTCGAGCATTACGTGATCAACGATGACCCAGCTGCCGAACGACGCCATGCAGCCGTCACGCCATAGGATCATGGAGAATGGTTTGGACAAGGTCGCGAACCCTGATGGGCACCCCTGGGCGGGCGGATTCCCAATTTCACAGTTTGCAGAGGCTGCTTAGACCATGAGTAACTCCACATCAATTACTCTAATCGACGGAGTCCAGATAGTTGTCCCAGATTCACTCGACCTAATCACACCCTACGTTCTTACGGAGCAACTGGACTGGTTTGAAGATGAAATCAAGTTCCTTCGCCGCCTGCTACGACCGGGGCAGAAAGTCATTGACATTGGTGCAAACTATGGTGTCTACACTCTAACAATGGCACAGGCAGTGGGACAAACAGGATGTGTGTGGGCCTTCGAGCCCGCATCCAACACGGCGAAAATGCTTGCTGATGGAATTGCGGCCAATGGATTTTCTCAAGTCATTCTTGAACAGTGCGCCCTGTCTAGCGCAAGTGGCACAGCTCGATTATTTCTAAACGAACATTCTGAATTAAACTCATTAGCCCCTGGCGGACCGTTAACAAGTGCCAGTGAGGCTGTATCTGTTGTCACCCTTGACGACTGCATGAAAATCCAAGACTGGCAGGATATTGACTTCGTAAAAGTTGATGCGGAAGGAGAGGAATCCAAGATCTTGAATGGTGGAAAGCGTTTTTTCAAAGAGCTGTCACCGCTGGTTCAGTATGAGATAAAGGCTGGGACAGACTCCAATCTGCATCTGGCGGATGAATTTGCAGAGCTTGGCTATCACTCCTACCGACTGATCCCCGGACTAGACCTACTGATTCCATTCGATGCTGATTCAACACCGGATGGATACTTGCTCAACCTATTCTGTTGCAAGCATGATCGCATGGAGAGGCTTGCAGCTCAGGGTTCGTTACTGGATCCTGAAATTCTCTCGCGGACGACTGGAACGGACAGATTCAATAACATTTTAGAACTGGTCGACAGTGACGGGCCATACGACTGGCGCAAAAGCCTGGTTCATTGTCCTTATGGCAGGGAGCTCGCTCCGCTTTGGGAGTTGACCATGACCATCGATCAGAGCACCGGCGTGGGGAAAGGGCTTGCTTTCTATGCCATTAGCCGAGATTCGTCTCTCTCTGCCTGTGAACGTTTTACCGCATTAGAAGCCAGTTTCAGCATCTTTAAGCCTTTGTGCGAGCGACAACCATCCTATCTGCGCTTGGCAAGTCTTGCCCGAGTAGCTCGTGATTATGGAGCTCGGTCGATTGCGGTAGAGGCGCTCATCAAACTCCTTGATGCCATCACTCAATTCAACACGTTAGACATGAGTGAACCGTTCCTCTCGCCGACAGAACGTTTCGATTCCATCCCTCCTGGCGAAGCGATCGGCAACTGGGCGCTGGCAGCTATCCTGGAGGGATTAGAACAGCTTGCATCATTTTCATCCTTCTATACTGGGGAATCGGCTCGACAACGCCTTGAGGCCATCCATTCTCTGGGTTTTGGCAGCAAGGAAATGGAGCGACGACTAAGCTTGGTTCAAAAGCGTTTCGGCCTGCGCTCGACATCACCGAAAGGCAGCTCTGGCGCAGGTGAACAAGGTGCGATTAATTTTAAAGAACAATCAAGACCTTTCTGAACGCCGTTACATGTTGATCTCGGCCCAACAAAGGATTTCAACTGTCGTCTTCAGCACGGCTCAATGGCAGCGTTAAACGAACCCTACCGGCTTGCTGAGCGCAACCATGGCAACTTGCACGCGCAGCGATGGGCAAAGGCGCAACGACCAGCGGCGGATGGTCAACGACAAACCCAGGCACGGTGAGCCTTCGCCTTGCTAGGAATAGGCAAGTTGGAATCCACCCATGCCCAACCTGCACTTCGTACCCCCTCTCGTGCGGCGACGACTGCGAACCCTGGCACTGAGTGTCCTCGGTGGCGCGCTGCTGGGGGGTGTCTCCATGGCGCAGCAGGAGAGCCCCACCCAGGGCACCACGGCGTGTCCGTTGCCGGCGAATATTGCCGTCACATTTCTCGAATCAAAATGCAACCGAGTAGTGCTGACGCGACCAACGGTATTTTACCGCTATTTCAGCAGCGATAGCAACCGCTATGGACGCTATTTAACCACGGACCGCTTCAGGGTCAATACAGATGTGATTCGCTCGCTGGCACTGCATCAGGACTGGGGAAATCAAGCCATTCGCACTCTGCGCATCATCTTGCCCGCCGGCATGCCTGTATATCAAGGAGTGGTGGCACCGCAGAACCCATCAGCCTGCTATCCAGGAGGAGGCCAGCAAACATTCATCGAGAATTCAAAGGATCCGAAGATCATCTGGGTGGAGGATGCTCCTCTCGCCGTTCAACCGTTCTCTTGCCCCTGAGCCACCATGAACGCCCGCACCACTGAATTTCTGACTCTGATCGACCGCGCCTTGGCGGCCGCCGGCGCTGACGCCAGCCAGGGCGCCAAGGTGTCCGCTGCCCTGCATTCGCTGCGCGGCCAGATCGAATCCGGTTCCCTCGAGCCCTCCCGCGGCGTCGTTACCCTCGGCTTGGCCCGCCACGTGGCCGATACAGCCGGATCCTTGAACTCGCCGCTCCTGCAGGCCGTGGGAGACCTCGAGCGGTTCTACCAGGAGCGCTATCAGGAGTAGCCCTGCGGGTTGGGTAGGGTCGGCGACTGGCGGCTGCGGCGGAGGGCGGTCCTTGAGCTGGGTTGAGGGCTTTGGGCCACGTGCGCCGTCTCCATCGTCAGAGAAACCACTGCCGCATCTTTTGGCGCGTCTGAGGTGAGCCACTGCCTCGCGGCCTTGCACCGGTTCGAGGCGATGGTCCAGCAGATCTCCATCGCCCAGCTCACCGCGGTGGCGGCTGTGGGCCAGGGGGACAGCAGATCATGGAGCCCGGCACCGTCCGCACCCTCAAGATGAGGCCCAGCAGCTGAAGCGACCCAGCCCTGGCCCGCCTGATCCACGTGGGCAGGAAGCAGCCGCGTCGGATGAGGACTCAAGGCCGGGGGTCGAAGCGAAGGACCAAGAGGCGGTGCGGCTGTTGGACAAGTAACAGCTCCTCCGGCGAGTTGCCCTTCAGCAAGTGAGCTATACCATGGCCCGATCCTGTGCGCTCCGTGCATAATTCTGCTCCTGACCATGATTGCCCACAGAAGCCAGCCGGCGCCAAGACTTGCCAGGCGTCAGACTGCCGCGAGATCGCTGCTGAGCTGCATGCGCAGACAACCTCGGTGCGAGCTCCACCAGGGGCCTCCCGGGACAGCCCAGTCCCTCCGCCGCATGTCCGCCCGCCTATCCAGTCCAAAGCCATCCAAGGTGTCAGAGGCCCATGCCGACCTGGCGGCGCTGGGCTTCCGGGTGGCCGACAGCGGCCCGCACACCAGCAAGACCCTGATGCTCAAGGAGTTGGAGGCTCTGCTGGCGGCGGTCCCGGCCCATGCTCCGGCCAAGGCCTACCGGGCGGCGATCGCGGAGGAGAACGTGCTGGGGAAGCGCACCCTCTCCACGCGCAAGGAAACGGCCTCCCGGCTGACGGCCCTGCACGGCCTCGATCCCACCAAGCCCCTCTTTCGGGTGCTGCGCCGCCTCTGGGACGTGGAACCCGCGGCCAGACCCCAGCTGGCGTTGCTCAATGGGCTGGCCCGCGACCCGCTGCTGATGGCCACCAGGGCGCAGGTGATGGGGATGGCCCGGGGGGAGCTGCTGCAACGCTCCGAGATGGTGGCGGCAGTGCGGGGTTTCACCCACGACCGCCTCAGCGCGAAGGTGCTCGATGCGGTGGCCCGCAACGCCGCCAGCAGCTGGACCCAGAGCGGCCACCTCAAGGGCAAGGTGAAAAAGCTGCGGCAACCGCTCAAGCCCCACCCGGTGGCCCTGGCCCTGGCGCTGTGGCTGGGCCATGCCTGCGGCAAGCGCGGCAAGGCTCTGCTGAGCTCCCCCTGGGCCTCCGTTCTGGACAGCACCTCCTCCGGCTTGCTGGAGCTGGCGGAGCAGGCCAAACGCCTCGGACTGCTCAAGCTCTCCCACGGAGCTGGGGTGGTGTCGATCGATCCCAGTGGCCTGGATCCTCTGCATGGAGGCAGCCAGTCATGAGCCGGATCGATGAGCTGGCCAAGCGCTACGCCGACCACATCTCCGTGCCGTGGCAGCAGAACCTGCCGGCAGCCAACCGGGTGGTGATGCTGGTCTACGAGAAGGAGCTGGAGCGGCACCTGCGGGCCAAGCGGCTGGAGTTCGAGCAGGCCACCAAGACCGCCGGCCATGGCTGGCACCTGGTCGACCTCACCACCGCCTTCGCGGCGTGGATGGGGGCGATGAAATACCGCGAGGAATACTTCGAGAGGCCGGACGACCTTCGTCTCAAGCTGGATACCAGCTTCCTGCGCCACGTGGCGGACCTGATCAAGGCCCAGCTCAGCCAGGCCAGTGAGAACGA
>JBKDTB010000173.1:0-4072 GCA_046340515.1 Cyanobacteriota bacterium
GAGCCAAAGGAGCCAAAGGAGCCAAAGGAGCCAAAGGAGCCGAAGGAGCCGAAGGAGCCGCCGGCAGCGTCAGCGCAGCCTTCCAGTGGAGCTGTTTCGGTGGCGGCGAGGGAACCTTCCTCGCCCATGGGGCCCGCAGTGGCGGAGCCGCTTCCATTCCCGAGCGGCTCCAGCTCGCCGGACGTCACCGTCACCCCGCCCCCTCCTGATGCCGAGGGGGCGGCCCTCCTTCCCGGGGCCCCCTCCTCCAACGAGCCCCCCGCGCAGCCAGCGATCCCCACGTCGGAGGGCCGTTCTCCGACCACTCCTGCCTTGGAGTTGAACGGGGCTGGCCCAACCGCTGAGGCTCCCGCCACCGGCGACTCCCCCATCGCGCTGAAGGACCAACCCGATCCCGTTCCCTCCAGGGCCCCCGACGACCGCTCCCATTCCGCCGCCACCGTCACCCCTCGGCCACCAGAGGCAGCCGCCCCGGCGGCGCAAGCGCCCTCGATGGAGCCAGCCTCTCCCTCCGCTCCACCCTTCGAAAACACTCCCATGCCGAGTCCAGCGGAGGCCAGCGGGCCCCCCAGCACCGACGCGTTCCGCAGCGCCACCCCGTCCGCCCGGGAGGAGGTCAACGGCGACGGCACCCTGCGGCGTCCCAGCCGTCCCAGCCCGCTCGCACGGCTGCGGGAGCGCCTGGGTCGATGACGCAGACCTCCTTCAGCAACCGACCGTTGGCGGCGATCGGCTTCAGCGCCACCGCCCTGCCCCTGCTGCGGCAACTGGACCAGGCCTTGCCGGGGCTGCTCATCCGCTGGCCCGATGAGGAAGAGGCAGCCGGCGCCTGGCTGGCGGAACGGTGGCCCCGGGTGTCGGCTCTGGTGGCGATCGGAGCCTGTGGCCTGGTCACCCGCCTGGTGGCCCCCCTGCTGACCGACAAGGCCCGGGACCCCGCCGTGGTGGTGATCGATCCCCAAGCCCGCTGGGTGGTGCCCCTGGTGGGCGGCCACCAGGCGGGGGGGGAAGCCCTCGCCCAAGCGCTGGCGGCCCTGCTCGGCGGCACAGCCATCTGCACCGGCGCCGCGGCCAGCCAAGACCGGCTGGCCCTTGATGCCTTCGGCACCGCCTGGGGCTGGCGCCGGGGCGCGGGCGACTGGTCGGGCCTGATGGGGGCCGCGGGACGCCTGGGGGAAGGGGAGACCTTCGGGGTGGTTCAGACCTGCGGCCAAACCGGCTGGCAAGGGCTGGAGGCCGCCCGCTGGCTGGCCCCCAGCCCCCGGGGGCCGGCCTCCCTGGAAATCAGCGCGGGGCAGGGGGAGGGGTGCCGCTGGCATCCCCCCTGCCTGTGGCTGGGGATCGGATGCGAACGCGACACCAGCCTTTCCCTGCTGGAGCGCTTGGTCGACTCCACCCTGGCGGCGGAGGGCTTGGCCCCTGAGGCGGTGGCCGGGCTGGCCAGTTGCACCCGCAAAGGGGACGAGGCCGCCCTGCTGGCTCTGGCGGAGCGGCGTGGCTGGCCCCTGCGGCTCTTCGAGGCCGAGGCGCTGGCCGGAGTGGCCGTGCCCCATCCCTCCGCCGTGGTGGAACGGGAGATGGGCACCGCCAGCGTGGCCGAGGCGGGGGCCCTGCTCGCGGCGGCAACGGCCTCGGCCCCGCCGGGCGGCGCCCCCCCGCGGCTGCCGCTGGATCGGCTGCTGGTGGGCAAGCGGATCGGCCGGGCCGAAGCGGGCGAACGGGGGGCGGCCACCCTGGCGATCGCCCTGGCGGCCCGGCAATGGGGACCGGGGCGGGGCGCCCTGCACCTGGTGGGCAGTGGTCCGGGAGCGCTCGAACTCCTCACAGCGGACGCCCGGCGGGTGTTGGCCCACTGCGCCGTGTGGGTGGGCTACGGGCTGTATCTCGACCTCCTCGAACCCCTGCGGCGGCCGGATCAACTCCGCCTCGACGGCCGCCTGACGGAAGAGCGCGCCCGCTGCGCGGAGGCCCTGGCCCTGGCTCGGGAGGGCCTGGCTGTGGCCCTCATCTCCTCCGGCGACAGCGGCATCTACGGCATGGCGGGCCTGGCCCTGGAGCTGTGGGGCGACCTGCCCCCCCTGGATCGCCCCGCCTTCGCGGTGCACCCCGGCATCTCCGCCCTGCAGCTGGCCGCCGCCCGCATCGGCGCTCCCCTGATGCATGACTTCTGCACGATCAGCCTCAGCGATCGCCTCACCCCCTGGCCCCTGATCGAACGGCGGCTGGCGGCCGCCGCCGAGGGGGATTTCGTCGTGGCGCTCTACAACCCGCGCTCCAGGGACCGGCACTGGCAACTGGAGCGGGCCCGGGAGCTGCTCCTGGCCCACCGGCCCCCCACCACCCCCGTGCTGCTCGCCCGCCAACTGGGCCGGGCCGAGGAAACCTGCACAACGCACACCCTCGCCAGCTTTCCGGGCGAGGCCGTGGACATGTTCACCCTGGTGTTGATCGGCAACAGCCAGACCCGCGAACGGGACGGCCGGCTGTTGACCCCACGGGGCTACCCGTCCGAGGCGGAGAGCCATACTTCAGGTCCCCAGCCCACAGCGGCCCCACCTTCCTCGGATCACGCCGATCACTGGGGACGAAGTCCATACTTCGGCGAGTGAAAGGGATCTGATCCAGCCAATGGCCGATCAGGAGCAACTCGATGACTTTCTCGGCGGCCTGGAAGCCCTGGGTGGCTCTGCCGGGAATGGCAAGCTCCGCGTCCTGCTGGGCTGGGACGAAACCAGGTACGACACGGTGAAGGCCGCCCTCATCGAGAAGGGCATGGTGGTGCCCGGCAAAGGCAGAGGCGGTGCGGTTGCCATCGCCGATGCCCGGACCGCCTCCGGGCCCCGATCAGCCGCTGGAGCGTCTGAACCTTCCCTTCGCGCCGCGAGAGCCCAGAACCTCTCCCGCAAGCTGACCCTCGCCCAGCTGGAGCGCCATCTGTTCGGGGCGGCGGACATCCTGCGGGGGAAGATGGATGCCTCGGAATTCAAGGAATACATCTTCGGGATGCTGTTCTTGAAGCGCTGCTCCGATGTGTTTGAGCAGCGGCGGCAGCAGATCATCGTGGAGCAGATCGCCAAAGGCCGCAGCCCTGAGGAGGCCAAACTGCGGGCTGAGACGAAGGCCTTCTACAGCGAATTGTTCTTTGTGCCCGAACGGGCCCGCTGGCCCTATCTGCGCGACGAGCTGACCACCAACGTGGGCGATGGACTCAACAAGGCCCTGGCGGCGCTGGAGGAGGAGAACTCCGGCTTGGAGGGGGTGCTCCACCACATCGACTTCACCCGCACGGTGGGCAAGAGCCGGTTGCCCGACAAGAAGCTGCTGGAGCTGATCGCCCACTTCAACCGCTACCGGCTGCTCAACGACGACTTCGAGTTCCCCGACCTGCTCGGTGCCGCCTACGAATATCTGGTGGGCGAGTTTGCCGATTCGGCCGGCAAGAAGGGCGGCGAGTTTTACACCCCCCGGGCGGTGGTGCGGATGCTGGTGCGCCTGATCGATCCCCGGGAGGGCCTGCGGATCTATGACCCCTGCTCGGGATCCGGGGGCATGTTGATCCTCTCCGCTGAGTATGTGCGGGAGCACGGCGGCAACCCCCGCAACCTCGGATTGTTCGGCCAGGAGGACAACGGCGGCGTGTGGTCGATCTCGAAGATGAACCTGCTGTTGCACGGCATCGCCGACGCCGACCTGCGCAACGGCGACACCCTGGCGGAGCCGCAGCACACTGAGAACGGGGAGCTGATGCGGTTCGATCGGGTGATCACCAACCCGCCGTTCTCACAGAACTATTCCCAGGATGGGCTGCCCTTCAAGGAGCGCTTTCCCTACGGATTCTGCCCCGAGAGCGGCAAGAAGGCCGACCTGATGTTTGTGCAGCACATGGTGGCGGTGCTGCGACCCGGTGGGATCGTGGCCACCGTGATGCCCCACGGGGTGCTGTTTCGGGGTGGCACCGAGCGCGACATCCGCCGCGGCCTGATCGAGGACGACCTTCTCGATGCCGTGATCGGCCTGGCGCCGAACCTTTTCTACGGAACCGGCATCCCCGCCTGCGGGGTGGTGTTGCGGT
>JBKDTB010000174.1:0-19418 GCA_046340515.1 Cyanobacteriota bacterium
GGTGGCGGGCGACCGCATCGATGAGGTGTTCATCGGCTCCTGTATGACCAACATCGGCCATTACCGGGCCGCCGCCAACGTGCTCAAGGGTCAGGGAGAGAACGCCGCCCGCCTGTGGGTCTGTCCGCCCACCCGCATGGACGAGGAGAAGCTGAAGGAGGAGGGCTACTACGCCATCTTCGAGGCGGCGGGCTCGCGCATGGAGATGCCGGGCTGCTCGCTCTGCATGGGCAACCAGGCCCGGGTGGAGGACAACACCACCGTGTTCTCCACCAGCACCCGCAACTTCAACAACCGTCTCGGCAATGGCGCCCAGGTCTATCTGGGCAGTGCCGAACTCGCCGCCGTCTGCGCTCAGCTGGGCCGCATCCCCAGCAAGGAGGAGTACCTGGCGATCGCCGCCGCCAAGATCGACCCCTACGGCGCCGAGCTCTATCGCTACCTCAACTTCGACCAGATCGAAGGCTTCGAAGATGCCGGCCGGGTGGTGAGCACCGAGGAGGAGGCGAAGGTGCTGGCGGAGGTTTGAGCCGCGGGGGGCGGAGGATCGCCTCAGCTCCGACGCAGCAGCGAGGCGGTGCGCGTCTGGCGTGCCAGGGAGCGGCCGAAGTAGGCGGCCGCTTTGTCAAGACCCGCAAAGGGCCCGTACACAAACAGCCGGCCTGAAAGCGAGGCCCTCTGCCGCAGCCCATCGATGTAGATCCACTCCATCGCCGCACCAGGAGAGAGCAACTGGCAGTAGTGAAAGCCCCGGGCGGCGGCGATCGGATAGTCGAGCGGCGTCTTCATCACCGTGCTGCTCACCCCATACACCTGCGCTCCAGCCTCCTGCAGGTAGCGGTAGCGCGGGTAGCTCCAGATCCACAGCGGCCCCACGGCCGGGCGCAGCGTGTCGGGCAGCAGGCGCATCGGCTGGCCGAGCGCCTCGAAACGCTGCCGGGTGCTCGCGTCGCTCTGGGCCAGGGTCCAGTCGAAGGAGGCCCCGTTGATCGGCTGGCCGCGGGAGGGGCCGTCGGTTTGGCTGAAGTTCGGATCCGGCACGCCGCCATGGCTCCAGAACGACTGGCGGGAATTGAGCTTGGAGCGCAGCGAATAGGCAGCGATCGGGAAGAAGCCGGTGTCCAGCAGCGTGAACAGGCCGTAGAGCGCCTGGGTGACGCTGGTCACCGTCACATGGCAGGGATGGGAGGGCCGGCAGTCGGCTTTGATCTGGGGAACGTGGACCGGCGGCCTGGCGAAGGGGTTGTAGGTGTAGCTGCGGTGGAAGCTGTCCAGGGCCGTGAGCGTGAAGCGCACGGGGGATTCGGGCTCGCCGGCCATCAACGGGTTGGCGTGCTCCTGGATCCAGGGGGAATAGGGGGTGCAGCAGGGATCGGTGCGGCTGTTGGTTTCGGCGGTGTCGTAACAGGCTGGCTTGAAGCCGTTGTACCCCTCCATCGCCAAGGCGTTGATCAGGGGCCGCAGCCAGGCGCCGCTGGCCGCCGCCGCCGCCGCCAGCTCCGGGGTGAGGGCGGCGGCGCCATCCAGGCAGCTGGGCAGGAAGGCCGCCACAAGGGCACCGATGCGCTCGTGCACCTCCGCCTCAGCGGCGGTGGGCACCAGGTCGAAGGCCTTCACGTAGGGCACCGGCTCACCGGAGGCGAACTGCATGTGGCTCGCCCCCTCGATCGTCACCACCGGGAAGCGCTCCGGCCGGCTCTGGGGGGAGGCGTTGATCTCCTGCAGCCAGGTGGCCACCGCGAAGCGGCTGATGCGGGCCAGTCCGTCGAGGGTGCCGGCCAGGGTGAGGGTGGGCCGCGGGTAGTCGATCAGGGTGCGGCCCTGCGCATCGAGACGGTTGAGATTCCAGCGGCCGAGGAAGGAGCCCATCAGCACCTGGCCGATCCCCTGCTCGGGGAAGGCCTTGAGGTACTTCTGAATCGCGATGCCCCCCACCGAATGGGCGACGAACAGGCAGGGGGTGCCGGGGGGCATGCCGCGGCGCTCCAGCGCCCGCCGGGCCTGGGCCACCACCAGGGGCGTTTCGCGCGGAATCGGCGAATCGCCCAGGAAGCTGGGGATCGCCACCCACAGCCGCCGCGAGGGGCAGGCGCGCTGGATCGCTTCCCCCACGGGCACGTAGCGCTGCGCCGGGATGCCTTCCCCCTGGATGAACAGCACCGCCAGCTCCGGCCCCTCGGCCGCACCGGGCTCCAGCAGCAGGGGCGCACGGTTCAACCCGAGGCGATAGGCCAGCAGGATGGCCACCACCAGGAGCAACAACACGCCGGTGACCCAGGCCGCTGGTGGAAAGAGCCAGGCCAGCGGCAGGGTGAGCAGAAGAAGGGCCGTGGCCAGCGGCGTGCCAAGCCAAAAGAAACGCGCCATGACTCAGTGCACCCCACCGTTGACCATGTGCCAGTAGAAGAGGCCATAGAGCCCCAGCCCGAGGGTGAGGATCACGAAGGCGATGAAGTGCTGCCATTGATTGAAGCTGGATTCCGCAATCCAGCCTTCGTAGGCGCCGCCGGCGGCCACGGTGAGCGGCGCCAGCAGGGAGAACCAGGGCACCAGCCAGGCCGGCACCACGGCGAGCCAGGGCAGCAGGGAGGGCGGCCAGGCCTGGGCGAGGGTGGGACCGAAGAAGTGGAGGCAGGCCACCAGATTGGCGCAGGCGTTGAGGGCGAACACGATCAGCAGCGACCAGGAGAGCGGCAGCACCGGTCGCGCCTCCCCGTCAACCACGCGGCTGAACGCCGTGCGGGGCTCTGAAGGGCCGATCAGGGCAACGGCGATGCCGCCCACCAACAGCAGCAGGGGCAGCGGCCGGGGGCCGAACACGCCAAGGGTGAAGAAGCCAAGACCGGCGGCCTGGAAGGTGAAGAGCATCTGATAAGCCACCGCCCGCAGCCAGGCGTTGTTGTGGTTCGGCACCAGAATCTGGGCCACATCCTGCGGCGGCGCCTGTTGCCGCAGGCCAAGGATGTTGCGGAAGGGGGTAACCTGCCAACCCTCGTATTCGTGCATCATGATGCCGCTGATGCCACCGCCGAACACCTGGCAGGCCATGCCCAGCTGCAGCCAGAACACGCGCAGAACATCGCCATCCACATGGGCGGCAATGGCGGGAGCATGCACAAAGATGTAGGCGAGCACATAAAACCCCAAGGGGAAGGAAGCCCAGTGGATCAGCTCGATCAGGTTGAGCACCAGCGGCCGGGCTGAGCGGGCTTGGGCGGGGTTGAGGGAGGTCTTCGCCGGCGCCTTCTGGAAGGCCCAGGGCAGAGGGGGATAGGTGAGGTCGGGCAACTCCAGCGGCGAATCGCTGGGGGATGCGGGGCCTCGGAGCGATGGGGAGGGCATGGCCGAACAACAAGCAGACCTCTTCTCAAAAGCTACCGAGAGCCAGACCAGCTGCCATCAGCACGAATATCTCGTAGCAACCGCTACGAATTGCCACGGATGCTGGACCTTCCCGCCGCCCTGCTTACCGTCCGGCTGAGTCCCCTTCCCCCCGTTGTCTCCATGACCCGACTCGCTCTCCTGAAGCGTGGCGGCCTGGCCCTGGCCGCCGCCGCCGCCGCCCTCAGCCTCACCGCCTGGTCCCAAGCCCCCACCGACACCGCCAAGCAGGCTGCCGAACAGGCCGGCCAGGCCATGAAGGAAGGCGCGGCCGCCACCGGCGAAGCCGCCAAAACGGCAGCCACCGCGGCTGGTCAGGCCGCCCTCGCCCCAGCGGTTGGCCCCGTGCTGGATCTGCTGAAGAAGGGCGAAGCGGAAGTGAAGGGCGGCAACATCGCCGCCGCCATCGCCACCATGGGCGGTTTCCAGGCGCTGTGGGACAAGGCCGGCCCCGTGATCCAGCCCCTGGCCGGTGACAAATGGCCCGCGGTCGACACCGCCGCCAAAGCCGTCATCAGCACCTTCGGCGGGGGCGCCAAGCCGGATGCCACCGCGGCCGGCTCCGCCATCACCGGCCTGATGGGCCCCCTCTCGGCCCTCGTCGGCCAGTAGAGCGCGGGCCAGGGCTCTGGTTTCCGCCGCTCAGCGCCTCAGAAACCAGAGCCCGATTCCCACCCCGAGAACCACCACCAGCCAACGCAGCCCCTCCCCGTTGATGCGGTTCGCGACGGCTCCCCCCAGCTGGCCGCCAGCGATGGAGCCCATGGCCACGATCACGGCCATGGGCCAATCCACCCGCCCGCCGCTCGCCAACACCACGGCGGCGCTCAGGTTGGTGACAAACGACAGCAGCTGCTTGAGGCCATTGAGGCGGGTGAGGGTGTCGGCAAAGGTCAGGCCGAGCACGGCCAGAAAGATCACACTCAGGCCAGCCCCGAAATACCCCCCATAAACCGCCGCCAGGGCGACCGCCACCACCGCCATCCCGAGGATCCCGCGCTGGCGAGTCGGGTCGGGTTCGGACCCGTCCCGGGGACGCAGCAGGGCCCGCAAGGTTGGCTGCAGGCCGAGCAGGGCCGAACCGAACAGGATCAGCCAGGGCACAAGGTGCGCGAAAAGCCGCTCATCGCTGTGCAACAGCAAAACACCCCCCAACAGCCCCCCCGAACTGGCCGCCGGCACCAGGAACCGGATCCGCTGGCCCTGCCCCTCCAGCTGCCGGCGCTGCACCCATGCGGCTCCCAAATACCCCGGCGTGAGCGCCACCGTGTTGGTGAGGTTGGCGATCAAGGGCGACAACCCCAAGGCCGCAAGCACGGGAAAGCTGATCAGCGACCCACCTCCCGCCAACGCATTCAGCAGCCCCGCCGCCACCCCCGCGAACGCGGCGCCCACCCATCCTGATCCGCTCATCACTGTGCTCCCCACCCCTCGCCGCGCAAGCCCGGTTCGCCGTGGATCGGAACCGACCGCCCGAGGGCGCTGGATGCGACCTTAGCCGTCTTCCAGCCCCTGACGGATCCCTCCGCGGGAGCCCGCCCCTCAGCCCGCGCCACGCCCCAGCAAGATGAAGGCCCCCGCTCCAGCCCCTCCCTGAACCAGGAAACCCTGCTGTTTGAGCCTGCCGCGCCGGAACCGGGCGCCCTGCGAACCGTGCTGGCCTTCCCCAGCACCTATGCGGTGGGCATCACCAGCCTGGGCTTTCAGGTGGTGTGGGCCACGTTGGCGCGGCGGTCGGATGTGGACGTGCGGCGACAGTTCACCGACCAGGGGGATCCGCCCCATGGGGGCAGCCGCGGTCGGGGGCCGGCCCTGGAACTCTTCGGATTGTCGCTCAGCTGGGAGCTGGATGGTCCCGTGCTCCTCGACCTGTTGGAGCAGCGGCGCATTCCCCTCTGGGCCTGTCAGCGGGGAGAGGAGGATCCGATCGTGTTCGGCGGCGGGCCGGTGCTCACCGCCAACCCCGAGCCGTTGGCGCCCTTCTTCGATGTGGTGCTTCTGGGCGACGGGGAGCTGTTGCTGCCCGCCTTCATCGAGGCCCTGCGGGCCTGCCGCGCCGCGCCGCGGGCCGAGCGGCTGCGGCAGCTGGCCGGCGTGGAGGGCGTGTATGTGCCCGCGCTCTACACCCCCCGCTACAGCGCGGACGGCACCCTTCTCGCCGTGGACCCCGGCGACGGCACCCTGGCCGCCCGCGTGACGCGGCAAGCCTGGCGCGGCCACACCCTCAGCCACTCCGCGGTGATCACCCCGGAGGCGGCCTGGCCGTCGATCCACATGGTGGAAGTGGTGCGCAGCTGCCCGGAACTCTGTCGCTTCTGCCTGGCGAGTTATCTCACCCTCCCCTTCCGCGTCGCCTCCCTCGACGATGGCCTCATCCCGGCGGTGGAGACCGGCCTGGCCGTGACCCGCCGCCTGGGCCTGCTCGGCGCCTCCGTGACGCAGCATCCCCAGTTCAGCGCGCTGCTGGAGTGGCTGGATCAGGAGCGCTTCGCCGACGTGCGGGTGAGCGTCAGCTCCGTGCGGGCGGCCACGGTGACGCCCCAGCTGAGCCGCATCCTCGCCCATCGCGGCAGCCGCTCCCTGACGATCGCCATCGAAAGCGGCAGCGATCGCCTGCGGGAGGTGGTCAACAAGAAACTCGCCCGGGAGGAGATCTTCCGCGCCGCCCACCACGCCAAGGAGGGGGGCCTGAGCCGCCTGAAGCTTTACGGCATGGTGGGCCTCCCCAGCGAGAACGACGACGATGTGGAGGCCACCGCCGACCTGCTGCTCGCCCTCAAGCAGGCCACCCCGGGCCTGCGCCTCACCCTCGGGGTGAGCACCTTCGTGCCCAAGGCCCACACGCCGTTCCAGTGGGAAGGGCTGCGGCCGGTGGCGGAGAAGCGACTGCAACGGCTGGCCCGGCGCCTGAAGCCAAAGGGCATCGACCTGCGGCCGGAAAGCCATGGCTGGAGCGTGATCCAGACCCTGCTCTCCCGTGGCGATCGGCGACTGGCGCCTGTGGTGGCCGCGGTGCGAGGCCACCACGAGAGCCTGGGGGGCTGGAAGCGGGCCTACCGCGCCGTGATGGCCGGCGAAGCCCCCCCCTCGCCGCTCCCTTTGCCGGCGCCGCCCCCCTGGGCGGAGGTGGTGGAGGCGAGCTGGTCCGCCGAGCGGGTGTTGCCCTGGGAGCACCTGGCGAGCGGCCTGCCTGCGGCCACCCTCTGGCGCCACCGCCAGGAGGCCCTCGCCGGACCTCAGCCGACGGCTTCGGACGCGGCGGACGCCTTGGCCTTGACGGCGGCGTCGGGGGCGGCGTCGGGGGCGGGGGCCTGACCCCGAAGGAACGCCCGCAACCCCGCCAGCACCACCCACCCCGCCACGTTGATGCGGCTGTCATACATGGGAATGTCACTGGCGTGGAGGGCGACGAGCACCAGGGCGACGGACCACCAGGCGCGATCGAACAGGGCGCCGGTCACCATGCCCCGCTGGGCGCTGCGCCCCAGCAGAACCAGCACCAACCCCACCACCAGCACCGCCACCGGCAGGCCATGGCTCAGGGCCAGGTCAATGGGCAGGTTGTGGGGATGGCCATGCCAGTGGCCGGTGCGCTTCGGGTAGATCTGGCTGAAGGCCGCCGCCCCCCAGCCCAGCCAGGGCCGTTCGCCGATCAGCTCCAGGGCGGTGCCCCACTGGGCCAGGCGCGTGATCGCCAGGGGCCGATGGCCGCTGTAGCGCAGATCGCTCAACCGCCCCCAGATCGCCTCCGGCACCAGCTCCCGGGCCGGCTGCTGCCAGACCTCCGGCACGCCCGGGAGGGTGGCCGCCGCCACCACAGCCAGCACCACCACCAAAAGCGGCAGCAGCCAGCTCCAGCTGGCGGCGCCCAGCACAAGGGGCAGCGCCAGCACCAGCGCCCCCCAGGCATTGCGTGAATCGGTGAGGAGCACCGCCGCCGCCACGGCGGACGCCATGGCGAGGATGAGCGCGCGGGCGGAGCGGCTCAGACCGGGCTGCACCAGGGCCGCCAGGGTGAACGGCCAGGCCAGGGCCAGCCAGCTGCCGGCGATGTTGGCGTAGTCAAAAAGGCCGGCCAGGCGACCCGCGGGATTGCCGCCAGCCTTCAGGTGCCAGATGATCGCGCCGTTCAGCGCCTGGAAGGGGCCGCTCCAGCCCCAAAAGAGCTGGCCGAAGCCCGTGAGCACCACCGGCACCGTGCCCGCCACCAGCATCCAACCGACGCGGCGCCTGGCCTCCACCGTGGCCAGATAGGGCTGGAACCCCCAGAAGGCCCAGAAGAACGGCAGCCAGTTGCCCAGCCCCACCCAGGCGAGCCAACCACTGGAGGCCACTGAGGCGCCCACCACCATCAGCAGGGCCGCCAGGATCAACACCTGATTGGCGGGATCAGCCAGGGGCTTCTCCCGGCCCCGGCTGCCCTGGATCAGGGCAAACAGCAGAAACAGGCCCCCCAGCAGGGCGCTGCTGGGGAGGAGAAACAATCCGATCTGAAAACAGATCCACCCCGCAGGGTTGGCGCCCTCAGGCCGCCGCTCGGCCAGGCGCGCCGCGATGACGCCAGGGATCAAAGGCCGCCCCATCCCCCGATTGCCCCTCAATCAAACACAGCGGTGCGACCGCCGTACACCATCACCTGGCGCCGGAGCACCAGCCGCAGCGCCCGAGCCAGGGCCAGACGTTCGGCATCGCGACCGATCCGCACCAGATCCTCCACCTCATCGCGATGGCTCACGGGCATCGTCACCTGCTGGATGATCGGCCCACCATCCAGCTCCTCCGTCACGTAGTGGGCGGTGGCGCCGATCAGCTTCACGCCCCGCTCCCAGGCCCGTTGGTAGGGCTGGGCCCCCTGGAAGGCGGGCAGGAAGGAGTGGTGGATGTTGATCACCTGATCGCCGGTGAAGTGGCTCAAGAAGCTCGGGCTGAGCACCTGCATGTATTTCGCCAGGACCACCAGGGCGATGCGGTGCTCCGCCAGCAGGGCGAGCTGGGCCGCCTCCGCTTCCGCCCGCAGATCGGCCGTCACCGGCACCACCGCGAAGCGGGCGCCGAAATCCTCCGCGATCGGCCGCAGCTCGGGATGGTTGCTCACCACCAGGGGCACCGCCATGGGCAGTTCGCCGGAGCGGGTGCGCCAGAGCAGATCGAGCAGCACATGCTCCTGACGGCTGACGAAGATCGCCACCCGCGGAATCTCATCCGAGAAGCGCAGCTGCCCCGTGCCGCCCAGCCGCCGGGCCAGGGCCTCCACGGCGGGTGCCATGGCTTCCCGGGGCAACCCGAACCCCCCCATCCCCCACTCGATCCGGCTCAAAAACACCCCGGCGCTGGCATCGGTGTGGTGGTCGGCATGGCGGATGTTGCCACCATTCATGGCCACCCAGCCGGAGAGCTCGCTGACCAGGCCGGGGCGGTCGGGGCAGATCACCTGCAGGATGGCCGAGGGCGATCGCATGAACCAACGACGCGGCCCCCTGAAACTTACCGGGGCGGATAGGCGACGTCAGCAGGGCCGGTGATCGTCACCACCCGCAGGCGCGCTCCCGCCCCCGCCTCCCCCCGTTCCCGCAGATTGCCCTGCCAGAGGGGGTTCCAGCCCAGCTCGGCGAAGGGCACATAGGCCCGCAGGGTCTGCACCGCCACCGTCGCCTGACCCGCGCAGGCCTCCTCCGGATCGCTCGCGTCGCCGTCTTCCGGCATCAGCTGCACGTAGACGAAACGGCCCCGGGGGAAGGCGGCGCAGTCGGGCTTCACCGCCAGCAGGCGCAGCTCCTCGGATCCCGTGAGCAGTGGCCGGGCGAACCGCTCAACGGACAGGCCGTTGAGGGTGTGGCGGGACACGGCGATCAAGGGGATGCGGCGCGCGCGCGCGGCGGCCACGGCCTCGCGGGCGATGGTGGGATAGGGGATGCGGGAATAGAGCCGCGGGGTGGGAGCCAGGGCTTGCTGCAGGTTGGCCAGGCCCACCGCGATCAGACAGGCCCAGAGCAGGAGGGCCAGGGGCCGGAGGCGCTGGCGGGTGGCGGGCCGGGGAAGGCCGGAGCGGAGGCGCCGGAGGGCAAGGGCCAGGCTGAGCAGCACGAAGAACTGGGAGGGCAGGAAGGCGCGGGTGAGGGCCATGCCGAAGGGACTCCCCACCACCCAGGAGAAGGCCAACACCACCACCAGCCGCTCCCGCCGATCCCCCCCGCGCCAGAGCACCGCGGCCGCCAGCGGCGCCGCCGCCAACAGGAGCAGCCACAGCAGCCCGTTGAGGGCCAGGGGCAGCGTCGGCGGGTAGACGATGTCGAGCAGGGGCCGGATCTGGAGGAACACCAGGCGGGCCAGGGCAGCCAGGTTGAAGTCGGCCTGGCCGGCGGACCGAGCGGCGGAGGGCCACTCCAGGAGCAGCCGCAGGATCGGTTCCCGAAACAGGGCGGCCCCACCCGCCAGGAGCCCCCCGACCGCGACAAGCCACCAGCCCTTCCCCCGCGCCCACGCCCGCACCGCCCGCCCGTTCAAGGCGAGCAAGGCGGTCCAGGTGAGGGCCACCAGCAGCAGGCCCGGCCAGTCGACCAGAACACAGAGCAGGGCCGTCAGCCCGTGCCAAGCCAGGCCACGCCGCTTTTCTCCTCCCGGCTCCAGCAGGCGAAAGGCGGTCCACAGGAAAGCCAGCGACGCCGCGAAGAGCGGCGCGTACATGCGGATGTTGGTGGCATGGAAGAGATAGTTGGGCAGCAGGATCGTCAACGCCATCACCCCCCGGGTCGCCCGGCCCGGCCCCAGCAGCAAGCGGGCGATGCGCCAGCAAAACACCAGCCCCACGCAGAAGATGAGGGCGTGCAGCAGGCGCAGGGGCAGTTCCAGGCCCGGGGGAAACCAGCCAACGATGGGATGGAGGGCGAGGTAGGTGGTGGGGAGGTGGAAGGGATCGGCCGAGAGGATGGCGTCCACCGGCCGGGCGGCCACCTGCAGGGTGTAGGCCTCATCCCCCCAGAGGTGCAGGCGAGCGCCGGTGCTGGCGCAGAGCAGAAGAAAAACAGCCAGGAAAGCAACCAAGGGGGCCATCGCCAGCAAGCGGGATCGGGCAACAGGCCACCAGTGTGACTTTTGCGCCCTGGCGACGCCTCCTGCCAACCCACGCACCGGACGCAGATGGAGGCGCAGGGGGTCGTCATTGGTCTGGCGCAGCCCGTCCCGATTCGCCGCCCCCGCCTTGGGGGCAAACACCTTCGCCCTGCGGCTGTGGCAAGGGATTACAGCTCGCGCCGGGCCGCGCCGCCCCCGCCGGCAGCCTCGGTACAGTCGCCCTTGCCTGCCTCCGAGCCGTTTCATGGCCGTCGCCAGCCTCTCCCCGTCTCCCGCGGCCGGGCCCCTCACGCGTTTGCATCGCTTCCTCCGTGCCCTCACGCTCCTGGCGGTGGCGGCGCTCCTGAGCCTGTCCCTGGCGGCCTGCGATGGCGCCCCGAAGAAAGCCGACGGGATCAGCGCCGACGACCTCGCCCTGATCACCCGCCAGGCGGAGGGCTTCCTGAGCGCCCGCGATCGCCTGCCCGAGCTGGCCGCCCTGGTGAACAAGCGCGACTGGACCTTCACCCGCAACCTGATCCACGGACCCATGCAGGAGGTGGGCCGCGAGATGCTCTACATCAATCAGCGGCTGCCCAAGGCGGAGCGGGCGGAAGCCAACGAGCGGGCCGTCAACCTCAAGGCCGCCCTGGCCGACCTGGATGAAGCCGCCCGCCTGCAGGACGCCGACGCCCTCCGCAAGGGCTACATCAAGGTGGCCAGCAGCTTTGGCCTCTACGCCCAAATTCTTCCCCAGCCGGTGCAAGAAGCTCTCAAGCAGGTCTGATTGCCCTTCCGGGTCGGCCGGCGGGTCTGAGGGATGAGGGGGGAGGAGCCGGGGCAGGCCCCCGTGCTGGTCGTCGGGGCCGGCATCATCGGCCTGGCGGCCACCTGGCGGCTGGTGGAACGGGGTCATCCGGTGACGCTGGTGGATCCAGGCCTCGCCCCGGGAGCCTTCCCTGACACCAGGGCCGCCGAGCACAACTCCCGCCTCGGCGGCAGCCAGGCCGCCCTGGGGGTGCTGATGGCCCGGGTGTTTCACCGCTCCAGCGGCCGATCCTGGCGCCTGCGCCAACGCAGCCAGGCGCTCTGGCAGGCGTGGCTCGCAGAGCTGGAGCAGCGGGGCCACCGCTTGCCTCAGCGCCGAGGACTGCTGCTGCTGGCCGCCAGCGCCGAGGAGCGCGCGCGGCAGGAGCGGATCGCGGTGGATCGCGCGCGGATGGGGATCCCGCTGCGGCTGCTTGCGGCCGAAGAGCTGGAGGGGCTGTGTCCGAGCGTGCCGGGTCCGGCTCTTGGCGGTCTGCTGTCGCCGGAGGATGGTCAGCTGGATCCGGCGCCGGTGATGGCGGCCCTGCTCGGCGAGGCGCGGCGCCATGGCCTGGTCTGCGTGGCCGAGAGGGTCGTGGGGGTGGAGCGTGGTGGCGGCTGGAGCCTGACGCTGGCCGGTGGGGCCCGCCTCTCGGCCGACTGGCTGGTGCTCGCCGCGGGCCCGGGCACGGCGCCGCTGTTGGCCAGCCTGGGCCATGCCCTCCCGCTGGAGCCCGTGCTGGGTCAGGCCCTGGAGCTGGAGCTGCCGACACCCCTGCACTGGACCTGGCCTGGAACGGTGGTGTGGCGGGGCGTGAATCTGGTGCCGAGACCGGAGGCGGAGAGCGGGGGCCAGCGCCTCTGGCTTGGAGCCACCCTGGAACCCGGCGATCAAGCCGACGCGGTGGCGCTGGAGGCGATGCGCCAGCTGGGGGGCGCCGCGCCTCCCTGGCTTCGGGAGGGGCGGGTGGTGCGCCACTGGCAGGGATTGCGCTGTCACCCGATCGGGCAGGCCGCCCCCGTGCTCATGGAGCCCGAACCCCGCCTGCTGGTGGCGAGTGGCCACTACCGCAACGGGATCCTGCTGGCGCCGGCCACGGCCGAGTGGATCGGCGAACGGATCCAGGGGCTGGACAGGGGCCCGTTGTGATGGAGGATCGCGATCCCGGGCCGGGTCAGCCCTGATCGAGAGCCCTCGGGGTCGGGACAGGGGGAAAAAGATGGCCTGTGGTCCACAGCGCCGTCTGCGGCTCAGGCCGAGGCGCTCAACCAGGCCTTGAGGTCTTCCGCCCCCGAAAAGCCAAGAGTGCCTCTCCGAGAGCCTCGAGTTTCTCCAACGGCAGGGCGCGAACACGGGCCACCTGCTGGGGGCTGAGCTGGCCGCAACGGCTGCGGAGCTGACGCAGAGCCAGTTCCAGTTCATCCTCCTGGCGGCCCTCCTGCCGGCCCTGCCCAAAGATCTCCTGATGCGCCACGCTCGGCGTGAACTCTTCCAGGGTGATGCCGCCCATGGCACAAAGCTCCGCGACGGATTGGCTGCGGTTGGTCAGCACGAAACAGACCGACCCGGCCCGAGCGCTGCCGTGACGTGTCTGGCGTCAAGTCCCTTGGCCGGCCAACATCATTGGCGCGGAACAGGTGCACGCCGATCAAGTGAAGAACGAGCTTGCTGCCGGCGGGATTGTCAACGGCTTCCAGCTCGGGGTGGATGCGCCCCACACCTTGGAAAACGACAGCCGAAGCACTGCAACCATCTACAACTTCAATGACAGCGTAAGTGGTGTGAGCATGACACCTCAGCTCCGGGCGGAAGGAGATGGTTGCCTATGCAGAGTCTTCTGGCGTCTTTGGTTATGAGAAGCCGGGCTTGTTGAATCTGACAACCTTGGGCGATGAGCTTGAACCGGAAACAGGTCAGGCCTTTGCGCTGGTGGCTGCCAACCGCGAACGCTTCACCAGCCATGGAGGCTTGTTGCGGGAACAGCAGCGGGTGGAGGAACGCATCAACCAGATCCTGGAGACCCGAGAGATTTTGACAGCCTACGGCATCAGGCTTCCTGAGGTGGAGGATCTGAATCGCAATCAACAGAGCGCCGAGGCCGATCTGACAACGCCGACCAGCCTGGTGGATGCATCCAAGGCGTCTCCAACGGCCGACTTGCCCGTGCCAAGCTTGGCCTCACTGCAATGAAATTCCCCATATTGTTGCCTCTGTGAGCGAGGATCCAGCCACACTCATCGGCAATATCAAGGCGCCCAATGGCAAACGCTTTGAGGCTCCATTTAACGCTAGCACCGCCATTCAGGATCGCGTGCGATGGAGCGGAATCGGTCCAGAAGCTGGCTGGAGGATGGACAGACTCAAGCTTCTTTAGCAGAGCAGGGGGGAGGCAGAGAAGATGTACAAATATGGAGACAAACGCGGCCTGCGGCAAGGGGAGCAAAACCCGGAAGCAGGTGAGAGCCTCAGCGCCATCTAAGCCGAATTTAGTCCGCGCAACATCGACAAATTACGCCTGGTCAACGGTCCACGCTGGGTATTGGGAGGCGGGGGAGAGCAAGGCGACAAACGCAACCCTGTCAACTGGTTCGCGCATCTGATCAGGTGGTGCTGGGCTTTACAGGGCCGCTCCAATGACACGGAGGCGGGAGCCCTCTTTGCCCGGCAAGCCATCGTGGCCCGGTTGGAACGGATCGAATGGGTGCCCATGGATCGAAAAAACTTCTGGACAGCCCAGACGACGGTATCTGATCGTAAAGACAAACCCAACAGATCCGCCAGTTTGGCTATGGACAGGAGGAGTAATTGCCTCAATTCCATGGACAAGTCCCACGCCGTCATCGGCTTTCATTTGGCCTGTTCCTTATTGGTCAAGGCGACCTCTACTCGGCCTAATTGCCAGGCAAGGAGCTTCGCAGATTAGACAACCCTATCCCCAGGCTGCCATAAGAAGCTCGGCAGCCAGAATACCACTTGCTGTGAATCCGCATGGAAAGCAATGCATGACGGTCTTGAATGGGGGCGGCCTTGGGCAAGGCACTGATGGTCCCCTTCAGTCAGAGGGAGTGCTCCGATCCCCCCCAAGGGCGGTGATCACCTGGAGCAGCCCCTCTTCCTCGGAGACGGGCTGATAAAGAGAGAAATTTTGTAGAAACCAGAGGTAATCCGCAGCAGCCAAGTTTTGCACAGCAGCCATCGCCTGCATGGTGCGGCCTTCATCCTCCGGGAGAGGGGCGGGAGGTCGCCAGATCAGACTCCAGGGATTGCCCCCATCCATCAGCGTTAGCAATTGTAAATCAGGATGGAAAGCCGTGAGCAAAGGCACAACCTTATAAGTATCACCATGCCAGCTAATATCATCACTCCCGCCAACCTGCCGGCGCAAGGACAGCGCCTCCGCCATGCTGCGACAGGTGGAAAACACATCGCAGGGCACCGTGTCATCAATCGCGATCACAGACCGAGGATGACTATGACGCAGGACATGCAGGATATCGCGATAAGTCTGCTCATAGGTATGAAGACCGTCCACGAAGATCAGATCAAATCGCACCTCCGGATCAAGACGTGCAAAGAACACATCGCTGCCAAGAGGATGCAATTCAATCCCATCACGGCCGTGCCATTCTTGCCAGTCAAAGACAAAGTGGGGGTCCACACCGATGCGCTCAGCGACGTTGACGCCCAGCAACGTGGTGCCCTGATGGACGCCGATTTCCAGATAGCGGCGGCAGTGCAACGCAGCAGCCAGGCGATTAAGCCGACGCACGGAAAAACTCATGGAAGGATCTTGAAGCATGGTCCACTGAGCCTACAAAGGATGCCACGGGGGACTGGATGGACCCGATCCACCAGACCTGCCAAGCCATCGTACGGACAGGCGGATGAGCCCAAGGCGAAGCGCCTCGAGCAGGCCATCCTCGGGAGGGGCGGAATGCGTTCCACGATCTTGATGGTGACGATGGCGTATTTGACGATCCCCTTGGCGACCAGATCGCTGACCTGCCAATCCGTGCACCGCAAGATCTCGTACCTCGGTTCCAACTGGCCTGGTCGCCGCCCCTCACCCCTTTCTCCGCAGAGCAGCCCGGGAGGAGGCCACCATCTCCCAATTTGAAGCGGCATCGTGACTGAACGCTGGAGGCAGAGAACAATCTCGTTGCTCCTGTCCAGCCACCAGGAGAGGGGGATGCTGACACGGGAACTATGCCGCCGAAAGGAACATGGCCAAGAGGTGGCTCAGCCTTGATCGCTCCCGCACATGGACGACCAGGTCAACTCAAAGGCTACCCGTCAAGGATTAACGCTCAAGATGCCAAGATTCGATGTAGAATGGCAAAGCTCTCATCCTTAGAACTGCAGTCCATGCCTGCCATCACCAACACCCGCACGATCGCAGCATTGAATGCAACAGCAACCGGGACCCTGGACAGATCCGATCCCCTGGTAAGCGGTGTATCTGCTTACTATTACGAGGATTATCTCATTACCGGCGTGATCGCCGGCAGGCCAATCAGGCTATGGGTAGAGAGCAGCGAGGTTAGCCCCTGTCTCGAAGTTTTCAATGCGACCACATTGGAGCGCGTGACCGGATCAGAACGAGACAAAGACTATCTTTCCTTCATGCCAGCCGCTGGCGCCAGCTATGTGGTTCGAGTCAGCTCGACAGCGGAAAGCCCCAAGACCGGTGCCTACACCCTGCACACAACTCCCCTGTTTTCACCTCCTTTGAGCGGCACCATCGCTGCCGGCAACGGGTTGGTCACAAGCCGTCTGGATGTCAATGACAGCAAGGATCCCATCACACGCAAATACTCGGAGGATTATGAGATTACGGGAGCATCCTCAGGCGTGCCGCTCCGCCTCTCCCTGAAGAGCGGATTTGATGCCTGCCTGGAGATCATCAACAAAGCAACGATGGAAGTCATCGGCTTTGACGACGAGGGCGATGCCAATGGAAACTCCTTATATTCATTTGTGCCAACATCGGGCATAACCTACATTGCACGGGCGACAAGTTACACATCGGAAGCAACCGGCAATTTTGAGCTGCGCTGTGAGCCAAGCAGCAGCACGGTAGATCTCCAGATGCTCTCTGCCTCCGCACCGACAACGGCGAGCGTTGGCAGCCTCGTCACCATGAGCTGGACGGTCAAAAACAGCGGCTCAGCAACCATACCCGGCAATTGGAACGACAGCATTTTTCTATCGTCAGATCAACTGATCGATGGACACGATATCGAACTGTCATGGGAATCCAGCAGCTCTCAACGCCCAGCACCAAATGCAACCTACTCAAATACAGTCAGCGCAACACTTCCAGGAGTAGAAGCTCCAGGCCAATATTTCCTGATTTTTGCAACAGACGGTCCCGGCTGGCTGGGCGAGAGCAATGAAAACAACAACCAACTGGCCATCCCCATCACCCTTGATTTCAACGGCCCTGATCTCCAGGTCATGAGCGCCTCGGCGCCGAGCAGCGGCAGCATGGGCCAAGTCATCAATGTCTCCTGGACGGTAAAAAACGTAGGTCAGACCACGGCTGTCAACAGCAATTGGCATGATGATATTTATCTCTCCACAGATAGGATATACAGCTATTCTGATGTATTGATCCCCAACCCCAATCCCTCAGACATCACACAACTGGCAGCAGGCGCCAGCTACGCCATGAACACATCCATACCCATTCCATATATTTACGCCCCTGGACAATATTATTTGCTCATCAGAACTAATCCAGATCTTTATGCGGGGGAGATCAGCAAAGGCAACAATGATTTCGCCATTCCCATCACCCTTGACCTCAATGGCCCTGACCTTCAAATCACGGCCGCTTCGGCCCCGAGCAGCGTGAGCATAGGCCAAGAATTCAATCTATCCTGGACAGGTAAAAACACCGGCTCAGTATCTGCTAACAGTCCATGGACGGACAGCATTTATCTTTCCAGTGATGCCACCTACGATTCCAGCGATCGCTTTATTAACTTTTTAGGCGCGAGTTCTTATTCACCACTTGCCCCTGGAAGCACTTACACACAGAATCAGAGAATCTCCATTCCTTACACCACATCCCCAGGGCAATACCACTTAATCCTTCTTGGAGACAGCTTCTCAGTACAAATAGAGTCCAACGACTTCAACAACAGCTATTCCATGCCTTTGACGGTGACGGCCTCTTCTCCCAGCTTGCCAGTCATCACCCTGACAGTCTCTCCGGAGACGGTTACAGAAGACGGACCCGCCAATCTTACTTACACCTTCAACCGCACGGGCACCACCAGCAGCTCCCTCGCAGTGAGCTTCAACGTTGGCGGCAGCGCGAGCTGGAACAACTCGGATTACACTCAACAAGGTGCCAGTGACTTCTCCATCACCAGTGGTGTCGTCACCTTCGCCTCCGGGTCCAGCACAGCCACGGTCACGATCGATCCCACCCCTGATCCAGACACGGAGGCGGACGAAAGCATCGTCCTCACCCTTTCCCCTGGAGCCGGTTATACGATCATCACTCCTTCTGCCGCCACCGGCATAATCCTTAACGACGATACCTACTCCAGCATCGACTCGCAAGGCAACACCAAGCTCCTGCGCCGCTCGGATGGACAAGCCTTTGTGGAAATCGGCTCCACACGCCAGCAGGTCACCGCTCCCTGGGGCGTCTCCGTTGGTGATGACACAACCGGCTTCCGCATGCTCGCCGCCGAAACCATCGCCGGCACCAACACCGTTCTCTTCCGACACAACGCCACCAACCTCCTCCACACCTGGTCTCTTGATGCCAACTGGGGCTGGGCCGCCAGCAATGGCTACACCGATCCCGCCTCCGGCGCAGGACTTGCCCTTCTCTCCATATTCGGGATGGGATGAGGGTTGGCAATCACCAAATAGCTCTCTGTGATCTCCATGTCGATCCCATCCTCTGCGGAGGTGTCGGCACAGGCACCGGTGCGATTAGAGATAGAGAGACTGAACCCTTTTCTCTTCTCGCCAGATCACTGTCTCGGTCATTTCAAAGCTGAAGGACGCCTCAATCGCACTTGAGGTTGATTCTGCAGATGTCTCCGACGGAAGCCTGGCTTTTTGACATTGATTGGCACACGACTTGGCAGATAGCTCCTCATGCGGCCTCCATGGCCAGCCATTCCTTCGCAGAGTGCGTTTATGAGCTCCGTTCTGGAGGCGTGAGTTTTGTTGCCGATCTTCATCCCCTGTAGTCTGCTTAAACCCATTTCCGAACCTCCATAATCGGGCCGAATTCCTCACCAGAACGTCTCGCAGATGGTGATGAGTCATCCTCCCGTCGATCCACTCCATAGAGGCATGGGACGCCTGCACCAGGGGACTCAACAACGGTTGCTCGGTGAGGACCAAAGGACTTCCAGCCCTGGCTTGGAACACTTCGAAGAGGCCATTCAGCTGGTGAAGCTCTTGATCCAACTGCGGGCCAATCCGGGCCAGGGGATGACGTTGCGGGATTTGCTCTTCAATGAAGACGAAGAAAAACAATGCGCCACTGCGTTCCTGATGGCCACGCATCGCAAAAGGCTTGGATGAATAATGATCGCAGTTCTGTCAGGGGTTTTTCATGGGCTCCGGCTCCGAAGCCGCGCCTCCTGCTTGCGTCTGATGAAAAAACGGTCAAGCTGCGGTGCCCAACCAGGCCTCGAGATCCTGAGGGTTCTGAAAGTCGAGCAGCGCTTCCGCCAGGGCCTCCAGACGTTCCAGGGGGAGGGCGCGGATGCAGGCAACCTGCGGAGGGCTGAGTTCCCCGCAGCGACGGTGCAGCAGGCGCAGGGCAAGCTCCAGCTCCCCCTCCTGGCGGCCTTCCTGCCGGCCTTCCTGCCGGCCTTCTTCCCGGCCTTCCTGCCGGCCCTGCCCAAAGATCTCGCGGTACGCCACGCTCTGGGTGAACTCCTCCAGGGTGATGCCGCCCATGGCGCAAAGCTCCGGGATCGACCGGCCGTTGAATCTTGTCACCACGATAGCGGCGATCACATCCGCGATCGCCTCCTCCTGACCTGTGCCGGCCACCTCCGCCTGGATGGCGGCGCTGCTGGCGGAAATCTCCTCCTCTGGCTGCACCAGCAAGGCCAGCGCCCGCAGCAGCGGAGGCGCCGAGGGATCCTTGGCGGCGGGCAGCAGCTCCACCCAATGCACACGCTCTCGCACAAACTCC
>JBKDTB010000175.1:0-14882 GCA_046340515.1 Cyanobacteriota bacterium
TCCGTGCCAGGGCCGTCAGCCAGCGATCACTCACCAACTGTCCCCGCAGCGCCGATTGTTCCCCGACCCGCATGGCGGTGTGCTCTCGGCGGAGGAATTCCGTGGCGACCAGGCGCAGCACCGCATCCCCGAGAAATTCCAGGCGCTCATGGCTGCGCTGCTCTCGGAGGGAACTGTGACAAAGCGCCTCATCAATGGGGGCGAGAGCCTCGGCCGTCACACCAGGTCCGTCCGGGGCGCCTGGATCGAGTCCCAATCCACACAGAAAGGCAGTCAGCTGGCTGAGACGTTGGGGTGTCACCGTTGGCATCCAAGACGCGTCCGCTCAAACCTGGCGCAGGAGGGGGAAAGCAGGCCGTAAGCCGGGTTCTGTTGCCACCGCCCCCCCCGGCGTCAGGCCGGTTGGGCGATGGTGGTGGATCATCTCTCTCGAGCCGCCGTTACCGACGGCCTCCAGCGGCGCCCATGAGACGGAACGGGACAAGTGGCCAACCGTTGTTCCGCGGGCCGAAGCCCTTGCCTTGCTCCCGGCCGGGGTTTACCGAGCCGGCACCTCTCGATGCCGCTGGTGCGCTCTTACCGCACCCTTGCACCCTTGCCTGTGCCCCGAGGGGCCATCGGCGGTGTGTTTCTGTGGCACTGTCCTCACGGTTTCCCGCACTGGGCGTTACCCAGCAAGCCTGGCCATTGGGGAGCCCGGACTTTCCTCAATCAAATCCCCACCCTCGGCAGCGAACTTTCGGGGAATGGGGCTGATCGCGATCACCTCACCTGCTTTCTGAAACAGACTTTAGGACGGAGCCGGATGGTTTCCCGGCAGGCTTCTTCCGGGGGACGCGGCCGGCGGCGACTAGAGTGTTTTGGAAACACGGGGCTGTAGCTCAGCCGGATAGAGCGACGGTTTCCTAAACCGTAGGTCGTGGGTTCGAGTCCCGCCAGCCCCGTCTGCCAGACCCGCGCGCCGGAGGGCGGAGGCCTGGATCAATACGGGAGCTTGCTGCTGCCTGTCGCTTGCCGAGCCCTGCGCCGAAGCTTGCGACTGAAGCTCAGCGCCAACCCGACGCCTGCCAAAGGCAGAGGTCCTGGACTTTTATAGATTTTATGCGTCATGGACGTGAAGACCGGTGGAGTGGCCAGTGGGTTGGGCACGAAGGCTGTGCTGATGCTCCGAGGGGTGGTCGAAGGGGGCCATGCCGGAACGGCGGGGATGATCTCCGCGACCACAGGCGTTGGCAAGGCAGGCTCATAGGTGAGCCCCAGACTGTCGATGGTCTCATAGCGGGAGAGGACGTCATAACTGAAAACAACCCCGCCGCTTGGCCCCGTGTTTAGGAACCTGATCTCCTGAAGATATGGTGAATCATAGAAATCCAGGTAGGAGGTGTTCGTTGCATTGTTGAGTTCTCCCAGATCTATGTGGAACGTGAATTGCAATTGGCCAAGCTCGCAGCTATAGCCGCCAATGGTGTTGATGATTGTGTAGATCAGGAGGCCGTTGTTGCAGGTCTGTGCTTGGGCTGGCGGGGTGAGCAGCGTGTCCGTGATCATCAGGCCGGCTGCAGCCACGAAGGAAATCCAGGTTTTTTTCGCAGCGGTGCGCATGGAAGAGAATCTGTGAACGAAATGGAGCGCCTACCGATGGGCGTGTTCCATCGGTTGCGCGTTGAGCGAGGGCTCACTTGATTCCGCTGTAGCCACAGATGGCGGCGAAGCCAACCGTCAGCAAATCAACACAAAAGATTGCTCGCGCCGGTTCGAGCGGGCCCGGCTGAGGGCTGTTGGGGCGCCTGATTTGGCGGTGGGGCGTTGGCGATGGGCCCCGTCAGGGGGCCTCTGGGTGTCCCCACACCCTCTGCGGAAGCCGGTTTGGCATGAAAAAAGCTGGCTGCGAGGCAGCCAGCAAGACCATGGGGGAATGGGTGGTGGGCAGGAGAAGCTTCTGATGAACGCTGTTGGTCAGAAGGGGGCCGGTCCTTTCCTGTTTCTTGACAACGTGGTTTCAGGACCCTTGACGAATGCGCTGCCGAAGCTTGCGCTGGAAGGCAAAAGCAAGTGAGGCTCCCGCGATCGGGAGAGGGGCCGGTGTTTTGTGGATGGTGTATGTCAGTGAGTTGATCTCAAGATTTGGATAAAAGATGTTTGCAACTACGAATGGATACGATGAGGGTGCTGTCGGAAAAGTAACCGTTGGTATGATCTCCGAATACGTGGGAGAATGGGTGGAGGGGAGATAGCTTTCTTCGATGCCAAGAATCTCCTCAACGGGAGAAGTGATTTCATAGCTGAAAACCAGGTTTTGCGTGGTGCTCATGTCGGCAAAGGATATGGTTTGGAAGAGGGGTGCATTGGTGAAATAAAGAGCTGCCGATGGATTGCCAACTGTGAATTCGCCAAGCTCCGTCCCGTTGAACCCGTAGGTGATGTTACCTAGTTGGCAGGTGTACGTTCCATCCGCAATGATTTGCTGAATCAAGTAGCCGTTGGTGCATATTGGCGGATCAGCTTTTGCTGGTGCAATGGTCAGGGAGCCGCAGGCCAGGAGGGCGCCTGCAGAAACAAGCAAAGACCAGGTTTTTGCAACCGGAGTGGTCATGGGAGTAGTAAAAGTTAATGGCAAAAAGAGAAGCTGCCAGGCGCAATAATTGGAATCGAGATTGAGTCTCGGGGGTATCAGCGCGAGGCGGCTTTGGCCTTTTTTAGAGTCCAATTAGTTATAGCCAGACCTGCCCTTTTGTTCCGACAATGGGCAAACCAAAACATTGGCTTCCCGCTTGGTGGGCTTTGGTTGCGAACGGTTGACGAAAAGGGGGTGGGTCCGGTTTGGCGCCTGTCCCGGCCCTTGGGAGCGGCTGCCCTCCTCCCACACCCCCTTGACGTGGTGCCATGATGGAAGGTGATCAACACAAGGGAAGCGGTGCCCGAAGAGCCCTGCCAATGCCCTGACTGCCAACGGTTCTATCGGGAACACGACCGGCTCATTCGCGAGAATCCCAGCCTGCGCCAGCAGCAGGAACTCAATTGGGCTGCCCTGCAATCCTTCCGCACCCTCGCCGGACGGGTGCTGGAGGAGCTTCAGAAGCAGTCTCAGGATGGGGATCCCACCCCCTCCCCGGCCCCTGGAGAAGGAGGTGGGGGGGCGGTGGCCGCCGAGTCGGACGCGCTCCAGCAGGCCATGGCCGACCTGGAGAACATCAATGCCCAACTCTTCTCCATCGAAGCCTTGATGGAGCGCATCTTTGACGTCCGCGTGCCGGATGACGTGGAACAGATCTTCCGGGAGGTGGCCGGGGAGTTGGCCCCCGATCCCCTCAACGCGGATCGCCTCCGCCTCAATCGCCTTCTGCACCAGACACCGGACCTGCCTGATCGCGACAGGAGTTGACAGGCCGCTGGCAACGGAGGTCCTGAAGCCTCAGGACCTCCGTTGCTCCTCAAGAGCTCGCTGGCGGCTCACTCCATGTCGCAGGTGATCGTCACAGGGAAGGCCTCCGCGCGCCAAATCTCTTTGGCGTATTGCCGGATTGAGCGGTCAGAAGAGAAAAAGCCCGTGCGAGCCGTGTTCAAGAGAGCCATGCGGTTCCAGCGCGGCGCATCGGACCAAGCCTGGCTCACCTCCTCCTGGGCCCTCAGATAATCCGCAAAGTCGGCCAGGACAAAGAATGGGTCAGACCCGGTGAGGTTTTGCAGCAGCGGCCGGAAGAGATCCTGATCGCCATTGCTGAAATGACCCTGCTCCACCAGTCGCAGGGCCTCGGCCAGTTCTGGCTGGCCCGGAATCAGATCCCATGGGCAGTAACCCTTCTGCCGCAGATCTGCAATCTCGGCTGTGGTGTGACCGAAGAGGAAGAAGTTTTCCTCTCCGACCTGCTCGCGAATCTCCACGTTGGCCCCATCCAGAGTGCCGATGGTGAGGGCCCCATTCATGGCGAATTTCATGTTGCCCGTGCCGGAAGCCTCTTTTCCAGCCGTTGAAATCTGCTCGGAAAGATCTGTGGCAGGGTAGACGCGCTCCCCGAGTTTGACATTGTAGTCGGCAAGAAAAATGACCCGCAGCAGGCCATCCATGTCGGGATCGGCATTCACCGTTTCGGCGATGCCATTGATGAAACGAATGATCAGCTTGGCCATGGCATAGCCAGGCGCGGCCTTGCCTCCGAAGATCACCGTTCGCGGCACCATGCCTTCCGTGCGACCATTTTTAATGCGCAGATATTGCGCCACCACTTGCAGGGCGTTGAGGTGTTGGCGTTTATATTCGTGGATGCGCTTGACTTGCACGTCAAAGAGTGACGCTGGATCCACCAAAACTCCGGTGTGGCTATGGATGTAATTGGTGAGTTCTCGCTTCACTGACAGCTTTGTGGCTTGCCAGCGCTCCAAGAATGCCGTGTCATTGGCCAGGGGCTCCAGAGCCCGCAGCTGCTCCAGATCTGTCACCCATCCCTCGCCCACCGCTTCGGTGAGCAACGTGGCCAGCTTGGGATTGGCCAGGGCCACCCATCGCCGCGGTGTGACGCCATTGGTGACGTTGATGAACTTTTCTGGCCAAATCGCTGCGAACTCAGGAAAGAGATCGCTCTTCACCAATTGACTGTGCAAAGCCGCCACCCCATTGACGTGGTGGGACGCCACCGTGGCCAGATGGGCCATGCGCACGGCCTTGCCACCCTCCTCGTCAATGATCGAGACCTTGCGCAAGATCTGCTCATTGCCGGGATACTTCAGCCGCACCTGCTGCAGGAAGCGGCGATTGATCTCGTAGATCAGTTCGAGGTGGCGTGGCAGAAGGCTGCCGAACAGATCCAGCCCCCACTTCTCCAGAGCTTCCGGAAGCAGGGTGTGGTTGGTGTAGGAGAAGCTGCGACGGGTGATGTCCCAGGAGGTGTCCCAGTCGAGATGCTTGTCATCAAGCAACAGGCGCATCAGCTCCGCAACCGCGATCGCCGGGTGGGTGTCATTCAGCTGGATCGCCCAGTGGTCGGGAAACTCCTGGATGGGCAACCCCCGCATGTCGAGGCTGCGAATCATGTCCTGCAGGGAGCAGCTCACGAAGAAGTGCTGTTGCTTCAGCCGCAGGCGCCGGCCCTCATCTGTGCCGTCATTGGGATACAACACTTTGGAGAGGGTCTCGCTGGCCACCTTCTCCTCCACGGCCCCGTAGTAATCGCCGATGTTGATGGCGTAGAAATCACACGACTCGGTGGCATCCGCCCGCCACAACCGCAGTCGGTCGCAGGTGTTGACCCGATAGCCCAACACCGGCACATCGTGGGGCACGCCAATCGCGTGTTCTGCCGGGATCCAGCGCACACGGTAGGTGCCATGGTCGTCTTGATAGGGCTGGGTGCGCCCACCGAAGCCCACAAAGCAGGCCTGATCAGCATGGGTGATCTCCCATGGCCAACCCGCCTTCAGCCACTTGTCGGTGATTTCCACCTGCCAGCCGTCGCGGATCAGTTGATCGAAGATGCCGAACTCGTAACGGATTCCGTAGCCGGTGGCGGGAATTTCCAGGGTGGCCAGAGATTCGAGGAAGCAGGCCGCCAACCTCCCCAGGCCCCCGTTGCCAAGGCCGGGCTCCTCCTCAACCTCAAGAATTTCTTCAATGTTGTTGATGCCGAAGCGCTTCAAGGCGGCTTCCGCCTCCCGCTGAATGCCGAGCATCAACAGGTTGTTGCTCAGCTGGGGCCCGATCAGAAACTCGGCCGACAGATAGGCCACCACCCGAGTGGGCGTGGCGGAAATGGCCTCGTTGCCCGCCAGATAGCGGGTCATCAGCCGATCTCGCACCGCGTAGCTCAACGCCATGTAAAGGTCGTGGCGGCTTGCGGTGGGGGCCAGTTTCCCGAGTGTGTAAAAGAGGTGCTCGGTCATGCCGTCGAACACATCTTCGGCCAGCAGACCGCTGCGGTCGGGGTCGGCGTAGCAGCCGGGAGTGGGAAGACGCAGGTTGCGGGGCTGTTGGATCGTCATGTTTGGCGTCTTCTGACGATGTCTCCGAGGCGTTACGGCTCGACCGTAGCGGCTGTCGCCCCGTTCGTCCCGTTGCATGGCCGGCTCGACACGGGGTCGCCCGCTGACCCCTCCCTCTTCCCTAGCATCGAAACGCTGTCTCGTGGCGTTCCTGGGTCCCTTGCTTCCATCCGGTGACACCCTCTGGCACTTCGCGGGGCATCCCGTTCACGCTCTGCGGCGGTCACCCGAGTCGCCCGAGGGCCCGGCGGTGCTGCTGGTCCATGGCTTCGGCGCCTCCACGGACCACTGGCGCCACAACCTGCCCGCCCTGGCCGTTCGCCATGAGGTGCACGCCATCGATCTGCTCGGCTTCGGTCGCAGCGCCAAACCCGCTGGCCTGCCCTACGGCGGTGCCCTCTGGCGCGATCAGTTGGTGGCCTACGTGCGCGAACGGATCGGCCGACCCACCGTCCTGGTGGGCAATTCCCTCGGCGGCTATGCCGCCTTGGCGGCCGGCGCCGCCTTGAGCTCCCTCCCTGATCCCGCCGCCACGCCCCCCCTGGTGGCGGGTGTGGTGCTGCTCAATGCCGCGGGCCCCTTCAGCGAAGATCAGGTGGAGCCCCGGAGCTGGGGCGCCATCGCCCGCCGCACCTTCGGCCGCGCCATCGTCTCCAGCCCCGTGGTTCAGCGGTTGCTGTTCGAAAACCTGCGCCGACCCGCCACGGTGCGGCGCACCCTGGAACGGGTCTACATCGATCGCACGAACGTCGATGAGGCGCTGGTGGAATCGATCCTGCGGCCCTCCAGGGATCCTGGCGCCTTCGGGGTGTTCCGCACCGTGTTCGACATTCCCCGCGGCGAACCCCTCGATGCCCTCTTCTCCCACCTCGGGGCTCCCCTCCTTTTGCTCTGGGGCCTGCGGGATCCCTGGATGAACGCCGCGGGCCGCCGGGACAGCTTCGCGCGCCATGTGCCACCGCAGACCAGCGAAGTGGTGCTCGAGGCCGGCCACTGCCCCCACGATGAGGTGCCCGATCGCGTGAATGCCGCCCTCCTGGAGTGGCTGCACACCCTCCCCCCCGCCATCCCCACCCCGCCATGACCCTCATCCGGGAGTCCAGCCCCTATCCCCACTGGCTCTTCACGCACCCCACCTGCGGCGATTCCCTGCGTGTCGTCCCCGAACGGGGCGGACTTGTGACCGGCTGGCGCAGCGGCGACCGGGAATGGCTCTACCTCGATGAGGCGCGCTTCGCGGATCACGCCCTCTCAGTGCGGGGGGGCATTCCCGTTCTCTTCCCGATCTGCGGCAACCTGCCGGGCGATCGCCTTCCCCTTCCCCGGGGGGAGACCACCCTGCGGCAACACGGCTTTGCCCGTGATCTCCCCTGGACCTTGGAGCCCTTGGCCGATGGCGAGGGCGTGGCGCTCACCCTGGTGGATGACCCCACCACCCGCGCCGCCTTCCCCTTCTCGTTTCGCCTGCGGCTGGAGCTGCGGCTCGGCCCCGGCAGCCTCGCCATCGCCGCCACCGTGTGTCACACCGGCCCCTCCGGAGCCCCGCCCATGCCCTTCAGCCTCGGCTTCCATCCCTACTTCCGGGTTGTGGATCCGGCGGCGGTGGACCTGGAGGGTTTTCCTGAACGCTGCTTTGATCACCTCAGCCAGGCGGAGGTGGCCACCGCCAGCCAGTGGCCGCAGCTCGGAGCGGGCGTGGATCTGCTGGCCCGGCCCCATGGCGAGGGGGTGACCCTTCGCGATCCGGCCGCAGGCACCACCCTCCGCCTGGATCTCACCCCCCCGCTGGATCGGGTGGTGGTGTGGACCGATCCCCCGCGTCCCATGGTCTGCCTTGAACCCTGGAGCGGCCCCCGTGGCGCCCTGGTGAGCGGGGACGGTCGTCTGGAGCTGGCGGCCGGGGAGAGCCGCGCCCTGGTCTGCCGTTATCGGGCGACGGCGGACTGAGCCGGAGCGGCCACTCCGGGCAGGCGGCCCGGGGCGAGCTGCCCCTTCGGATCAAACTGCTGTTTGACCGCTTCGATCAGGGCCTTCGCGGGGGCATCGCGCCAGGCGGCCAGGTGGGCCTCCGCCGGTTGGCGCAGCACGGTGAGGAATCCTCCCAGGGCCTCACAGCGACCCCGCAGCTCCTCCACCCTCGTGGCGGACAGGGGCGCCGCGCTCCAGGCCATGCCCAGGCCGCTGCCGGCCCCCAGTTCCAGGTGGAAGCCCTCCACCACGCCGGCCTCCAGGAGCGGCGGGGTGGAGGCGGGATTCACGCCGACCCGCAGCAGCCAGGCGGGAGCCGGCCGGTTGAGGTCGCCTCCGCGGCCCTCCTGGAGCAGCGCCTCCACCTCCAAGGCTGAGAGCCTCCGGGCGGGCAGGGCGCCCAGGTCCGCCACCGCCTTCAGCTGGTCGTGGAGACAGTGGGCTTCCACGCTCGCCAGGGTCACAAGCAGGGCTGGCGCGGCGTCCAGCCGCGCCTCGCGGGCCAGGGAGGCGCTCCACCAGTCGATGCGCTCCGGGGCGAGGGTGGAGCGCCGCAGGGCACAGCCGAGGTCGGCCAACGCATCCAGGTCGCCATGGAGCAGCAGTCCCGCTCGATGGGGCGGCAGGGGCAGGGTGCGCAGGGACACCTCCGTGATCAACGCCAGCGACCCCCAGCTGCCCGCCAGCAGACGCATCAGGTCGTAGCCGGCCACATTCTTCACCACCCGGCCGCCGGCCTTCGCCGCCGTGCCGTCCGCTCGGAGCAGAGTGATGCCGATGAGCTGATCCCGCAGGCCGAGGTGGCGCTGGCGGTAGCCGCCCGCCAGGCCCCGGGCCACCAGGCCACCGATGCTGCCGCCCCCCCGAGGGCCGGCGGGATCCGCCAGGGGATGGCTGCCCCAGGGGGGATCCACCGCCAGCCACTGCCCGTGGGCGGCCAGAACCCGCTGCACCTCCGCCAGGGGCGTGCCCGCCTCCACAGTGATGGTGAAGTCTCCAGGGTTGTGCTCCACGATGCGGCGCAGACCGGCCACGCTCAGGACCTGGCAGGGTGGCTGGATCGGGGGGCCCCAATCCAGCCGGCTGGCCAGCCCCGCGGGCAGCCAGGGGGTGCCCTCCCGGTGCAAGTGACGCACCAGATCGGGCAGCTCGTCGCGGGAGGGTTGGTTCACGGCACGATGGTGCCATGGCAGAGCACCGCTTGAAGATCGTCGTGCTGGACGACGATCCCACCGGATCCCAGACCCTCCATGGCTGCCCCCTGCTGCTGCGTTGGGATCCCGCCACCTTGGCCATCGGCTTGCGTCAGCCTTCCCCCTTCCTCTTCCTCCTGGCCAACACCCGGGCCCTGGCCCCCGCCGAGGCGGAGGGGCGGGTGCGGGAGATCTGCCGCGCCCTGGGGCCAGTCCTGGAGGCCGCCCGGGCGGAGGGGATCCTGGACGGTGTCCTGCTGGTGAGCCGCGGGGATTCGACCCTGCGGGGGCACTTTCCCCTGGAAGTGGAGACGTTGGCCCGGGAACTGGGGCCCATCGATGCCACCTTTCTCGTGCCGGCCTTCCTGGAAGGGGGGCGGACCACGGTGGATGGCGTGCATCGCCTCCATGGCCAGCCGGTTCATGAAACGCCCTTTGCCCGGGATGCGCTTTTCAGCTACCACACCAGCGTGTTGCGGGAGTGGGTGGAGGAGAAGAGCGGGGGACGCCGTCCCGCCGCGGGGGTGGAGCACCTGGGGTGGCGGGAGCTGGAGGAGGCGGCCCGGGCGATCCCCGCCCGGCAGGCTCTGGCCCGGCGGCTGGCGGCCCTGGGGGACAACACGCTGGTGGTGGTGGACGCGGCACGGCCGGCCCATCTGGCCCTCTTCGGCACCTTGATGCGGGAGCTGACGGCCCCGCCGTCTCCGGGGGGCGGGCCGCCGGCCCGGCGCTTCCTGTTCCACTCCGCGGCCAGCCTTCTCAATGGTCTGGCCCCCCTGCCTCCCCAGCCCCTGGCCTCAGCCGGGCTGGCGGCCCTGCGCCGCCGCGATGGCGATTGGCCCCGCGGCGGCCTGGTGGTGGTGGGCTCCCACGTGCCCCTGGCCGATGCCCAGCTGGCCCGCCTCCTGGCCCAGAGCGGCTGCGAGGGGGTGGAGGTGCCGGTGGCGCGGGTGTGGCGGACGCTGGAGGGGCCCCGGCCCGATCGCCTGCTCGCCTCCCTGGAGGCCGACTGGACGGAGCGGATTCGCGCCGTGCAGGGGCGGGGTCGCACGCCTGTGTTCCACACCAGCCGGGGGGATCCGGGCGGTCGCCGCGGGCAGGAACGGCGGGCCTTCGGCCAGGCCCTGGCCGCCTCCATGGCCCGCGTGGTGGCGGCTCTGGCGCCTGGTCTGGGCTACATCATCAGTAAAGGGGGCACCACCACCCAGACCTTGCTGGCGGAGGGCCTCGGCCTGAACCGGGTGGCCTTGCGGGGGCAGCTTCTGCCCGGCCTTTCCCTGGTCGAGGTGCCGGACGACCGCGGCGGTGGGCTGGAGGGATTGCCGGTGGTGACCTTCCCGGGCAACCTCGGCGATGAAGACACCCTGGACATCGCCTGGCGACGGATGGAAGGAATCTGAATCAGGCGAGGCCGGCGGAACGAGCCAGCAGTTCCATCGGATGGGCCACCGCCAGAGGACGGGGCGCCTCCCCGAGATGGCGCCGCAGCTGGAGCGTGCAGCCGATGTTGGCGCTCACGGCCAGATCGGCCCCCGTGGCGCCCAGATCATCGGCCTTCAACCGGCCGAGGGCTTCCGCCTCCGCGGGTTGCACCAAGTTGTAGATGCCGGCGCTGCCGCAACACACCCCGGCCTCGCTGGCCTCAAGCAGGCGCACATGGGGAATGCGGCGGAGAAGGGAGCGGGGTGGTCCGCCCAGCCCCTGCCCGTGGAGCATGTGGCAGGCATCGTGGTACGCGAGCTGGAGGGGGCGCTCGGCCGTGGCGGCGCTGCCGTCCGCGTGGGTCAGGGGCCTCAGCTCGGCCTGGAAGGCGGCGCTCAGGCCCACCGCGTCCAGAAACTCCTGGATGTCGGCCACCCGGGCCGAGAAGGCCTCGGCGGCGCCATCGTCGTCAGCCGCCATCAGGTGGCCATAGGCCTTGAGGGTGTGGCCGCAACCGGAGGCCGTGACCAGCACGGCGTCCAAGGGCTCCGGTCCGGCCGCCCCCCGGGGACCCACCACCGCCTGGAAGCTGGCCATGAGGGCACGGGCCAACTCGCGGGTCTGGGCTTCCTCCCCCTGGTGGTGGGTGACGGCGCCACAGCAGCCCTGGTCGGGGGGAATCACCACCTCAATGCCGTTGGCGCGCAGCACCTCGATGGCCGCCAGGCTCACCGCCGGGTCAAAGAGGCGTTGCACGCAGCCCAGGAGCAGTCCCACCCGAAAGCGCCGCTCCCCCTTGGCCGGGAGCACCACCGGCAGGTCGTCGCGGAAGGCCTCCGGGCGCAGGGGCGGCAGGAGCTGCTCCATGGCGGCGATCTGGGGACCCAGCAGGCGGGGCAGTCCGACGCGGCGCACCAGCGCCTGCAGGGGCGTGCCCGCATAGGCCCGCAGGGGTTGCAGCAGGGCGCGCAGCCGTTGCGGGTAGGGCAGCAGGGCGAAGAGCAGCCGGCGGAAGGCCCGCTGGGCGGGGGGGCGCAGCTCGGGGGCGTTGAGCCGGGGGCGGGTGGCCTCGATCAAGGTGTCGTAGCGCACCCCGGACGGGCAGGCGGTGACGCAGGCGAAGCACCCGAGGCAGGAGTCGAAATGGGAGGCGACCGTGGCGTCGAGCTCCAGTTCGCCGGCCGCCAGGGCTTTGAGGGTGTGAATGCGGCCCCGCGGGGAATCCATCTCCGTGCCGAGCACGCGCCAGCTGGCACAGGTGGGCAGGCAGAAGCCGCAGTGCACGCAGGGATCGGTGGCGGAGGGGGTGCTCATGGCCTGGCAGTCTGCGGGGTCAAGGGAGCTGGTGGGGGCTTCGGGCGGGATGGATCGGGGGGTCTCCGGCCAAGAAGCGGCTGGAGAGCTGCAGGTGGATCGTCACGCAGGGGACCATGTCGATGTAGCGGAAGAGGCCGCAGCGGCCGATGAAGGTCTTGCGGGGTTCCGCTTCGGCCAGGGTCCGGTAGCGCTCGTAGAGGGCCAGGCTCTCGCGGTTGCGCACGGGGTAGTAGCACTCATTGTTGTTTTCACTGGCGTCACAGGGAATCTCCCGTGTGATTGTGTGCTGGCCATCCGTGCGGCGTTCGGAATTGGGAATCAGATCCCACTGTGTGCAGCGGGTGTAGATGTCCGTGTCGGTGTAGTTGATCACCGTGGCACTTTGCTCCGCCGATGTCTGATCCGATTCGAACCGGATGGAGCGATAGGGGAGCCGACCGAAGCGGAAGTTGAAATATTCATCGATCGGCAGGCTCAAAAACACGTGGTCGTAATGACTGTCGTGTTCCTTGCCATAGGCCTCTCCCAGGGTGACCTCAATCGCGGGATGGTCGAGGATGCGGGCAAACATGGCGGTGAAGCCATCCTTGGGCATCGCCTGGAAGCTGTCGGTGAAATAGCGATCATCGCGATTGCAGCGCACCGGCAAGCGGGCCCCCACGGCGGCCTCCAGCCGGGTGGGACAGACCCCCCACATCTTGCGGGTGTAAGGCCGGAAGAAGAGATCGGCCAGGCGGGGACCCACGTTGGCGAGAAACACCTCATCGGTGTTGCCAGGCTCCAGGGGCGTCACCTCGGCGGCCAGCAGGGCCCTGGCGTCGTCTTCGCTGGGGAGGGAAACCCTGAACACATCCTCCAGGGTGGTGCGATTCACCGGCAGGGGGGTGGTGCGGCCATCGGCCAGCAGGGCCCGCACCCGATGCTCATAGGGCACCCATTCGGTGAAGCGACTCAACCAGCGGATCGCCACCGAATCCTTCTCCCCGTGCAGAAGGTGGGGGCCGTAGATGTGAATGCGCTCGCCGTGGCTGTTGACCGTGTCGTGGGCATTGCCGCCGATGTGGGGGCGACGATCGATGACGTGCACCGCATGGCCGGCGTCGGCGCATTCCCGTGCGATGACGGCTCCGGCGAAACCGGCGCCAACCACGAGCACCCGCAGGTTGGTCACCGGGGGACGTTCAAAGATGGCGATTTTAGGGGGAAGCCGCCCCGTTCACGGTCGGGCGGGAGCCGGGGGCGTTGGACGCCAGAGGACGGGGAGGCCGGCGGCCACCAGGGCGATGGCGAGCAGGGCGTCGGCCGGACGGGTCAGCACCTCCCCCGCCAGAAAGGCCAGGGAGACCAGGGCCACGAGCAGCGGCGGCAGCGGATAGGCCCAGACCCGAAAAGGGCGCGGCAGTTCAGGCCGCTGCCGCCGCAGACGGGCCAGAGCGGCGACCCCCGTCAGGGGCAGGCCGACATAGAGCAGGGCCCCGAGGCTGAGCAGCCGCTCAAATGAGCCCCCCAGCAGGAGCAGGGTGGCCACACCGGCGGTGAGCAGCACGGCCACGGAGGGGGTGCCGCCGGCGTTCACGGTGGCCAGCCGGGGAGGGAGCCGTCCCTCGCGGCTGAGGCCGTAAAGAATGCGCGAACCGGCCATCAGCATGCTGTTGATCAGCCCCAGCAGAGCCACCAGGGTGATGGCGGTGATCAGCCGGCCTCCGGGCGGTCCGAGCAGGCGCAGGGCCGCCTCGGCGGCCGGCAGCTGGGAGCGGGCCAGATCCCCCAGGGGCAGCACATGAAGCAGGGCGGCGTTGATCAGGAGGTAAAGCGCCAAAACGAGCCCCACCCCACCGATCAGGGAGCGCGGCAGATCCCGGGCCGGATCGCTGAATTCCTCCGCGAAATACACCGGACTCACCCAGCCGTCGTAGGTGGTGATCACCGCCTGCAGGGCCAGGGCGAAGGCCCCGACCAGATCGCGCCAGTCCCCTCCCTCCCCGGGCCAGGGGGGCAGGGGCGCCGCGATCGCTCCGCTGGCCGGGGCGGGCAGCGGCAGGAGAAAACAGGCGGCCACCAGGGCCAGAAACACCACCGACTTCACCAGGCTGAGCAGGTCCTGGCTGGCGCTGGCCACCCGCAGCCCGAAGAGCTGAAGGGCGACGAGGGCGGCCAGGCAGAGGAGGGCCAGGAGCCGGGGGGTGAGGTGGAGTCCGGCGAGCGGGACGGGCCAGAGGTGGCTGGCGATCTCCTCCACCATGGTGGCCTCCCAGGCCAGGCCGATGCAGTGGCCCAGCCAGTCGGCCCAGCCCACCAGCCCCCCGACGCGGGGGCCGAAGGCTTCCCCGGCGAACACGCACCAGCCCCCGGCTCGGGGCAGGGCGGTGGCCAACTCCGCCACGCAGCAGGCCCCAAGCAACGCCAGCAGGCCCCCGAGGATCCAGACGCCCATCACCCAGGGAGCGCTGGGCAGCTGGGTGGCCACCAGGCCGGGCGTGCGCAAGATCCCGGCGCCGATGGTGGCGCCGATGGCCCCGGCCAGGCCGAAGCCCACCCCGAGGATGCTCAGCAATTGCCCCGGCGCCCCCGACGCCGTTCCGTTGTCCGTCCCCGGCTCCGGGTTGGTCACGGCCTGGCGCGCGCCATGGCGCCCCTCAGCCGCCGAAGTGGCGCACCACCGCCTCGGCGAAGCCGGAGCAACTCACCGGTTCGACAGGGGGCTCCATCAGTCGGGCCAGGTCGTACGTGACCTCTTGATGGGCGATCGCCGCGCTGAGACCGGAGGTGATCAGATCGGCGGCCTCTTGCCAGCCCATGTATTCGAGCATCATCACCCCGGAGAGAATCACCGAGCCGGGATTGATGCGATCGAGGCCAGCGTGCTTCGGGGCCGTGCCGTGGGTGGCCTCAAAGATGGCGGCCGTGTCGCCGATGTTGGCCCCGGGGGCCATCCCCAGGCCTCCCACCACGGCGGCAGCGGCATCACTGACGTAATCCCCATTGAGGTTGAGGGTGGCGAGCACGGAG
>JBKDTB010000176.1:0-2923 GCA_046340515.1 Cyanobacteriota bacterium
CTTCGTGTCACAGGAAATTCGCGCAGCTGAAGACCCAGAGTTTGAAACGTTCTACACCAAGAACATTTTGCTCAATGAGGGATTGAGAGCCTGGATGGCCCCGGCCGATCAACCCCACGAAAAATTCGTCTTTCCCGAAGAAGTTTTGCCACGTGGAAACGCCCTTTGAGGCGTCCACTCTGCTTCTGGACCCAAAAGCGCCTTCGGGCGCTTTTTTTTGATTTGACCGTTTCCGTGACATCCACTGTTGCGGCTCACCTAGAATGAGATGGTTCCGGCAGCAGTGACGTGGAAGAGTTTTCCATTGGATTTCTCTCCGAAAGCGCCACCGGCAGTCATTTTCCCCCAAGGAGGAGGTGTCCATGGCCGAATGTTCTCAACCATCACAGGGTCTGCCCATCGCGGAGAATGCCGTTTGATCGGGCGTTGAGAGCCTGATCACTTCTCCTTGATCAACCGGTTCCGCACCGTTGCGGACCCAGCTGCCGCCCCCGATGGATCCGTCCAGCGGGGGCTTTGTTTTGAACCGGTCCGTTCTGCTTGCAGGCGATGTTTCACATCCGAAATCGCTGCGGGCAGGCTGCCCCGCAGATCGGCCAAGCGCATCAGACGTCCAGACATCACACCGCTCAGATCCTCCAGGGCATGGAGCACGGCCTCCTCGCGCATCGTGGCCGGGGCCTCTTGCAAGACGGCATGGGCCGCAAACGGATTCCAGGAGGCCAGCAGCACGACGGCGCGATAGGCCAATGGCCAGGGATTGTGAGGATGCTGCCCTTGCAGGCTGGCGAACCACTGCTCCGCTTCCAAAGGCCGATTCCGCAGGGTGGCCACGAGGGCCAGACTCCAAAGGGCATCCGCATCCTTCGGTTGGGAACGCAACCGTTCCAGGGCCCAGTGACGCACCCGCTCCTGATACTGGAAATGGGCATCAAGCTGATGTTCCGGCCCGATGCGGGCAAACAGGGCGCCCAGGCCGGCGGGCCCCCGCTCCATGCCCCGGGCCAAGCGGATGAAGTCGCCATCAAAGGGCACGGCCGGAGTGGTGGCACGCCGCTCCCACAACTCCACCTCTCGCCCGTGGCTCCAAGGCCAGGCGGCCACGCGCGCGAAACGGCTGTCCGCCCGCACTCGGTGGCTGAGCTCCTTGGAAAAGGGACGATCCGTGCCCTGATCCCCAGTCGCCAAGAGCAACCACTGACTCCGCTCCAGCACGAGGGGATGCTCCCGTCGCGCCCGCCCCAGACGGCGCCCTTCGATCCGTCCTCCCGACAACCGTCCAAAGGTGGTGACGGTCTGTTCATTCAGCTCCGGGTTGCCCGGCACCACCACCAAGGTGATGGGCCGGTCCCCCACCCGTTGCCGCAGACGCTCCGTGAGTGCCGCCACGGGTGCGGGCTCCTCCCTGTGGATCTGGGCCGCCGCCACAGCAATCGCCTGGCCGGTGGCAGCGGCGACACCGGCCAGCAGCAGCGCCCGGGCCGGGTTGCGGCCCCAGCGGCGCCGCACCCGCCAGCCGATCTCCCACCAGGCCAGGGCCAGCAGGATCACCAAGAGCGGCAACACCGCCGTGATGTAGCGGGGATCCTTGTTGGGGCTGAGGGTGGTGAGAAGCCAGCCACTCAGCGCGCACCCCACAAGCCAGGCCCAGCCGTGGGACAAAGACGATGACGCCAACCCCCACCCTTGCCTCAATTGCCCGCGGCGCAGGGCATCGCTGGCCACAACGAGCGCCAGGGCCAGCAGGGGGAGAGGCAGCACCAGCCCCAGTTGAGCTGGCAAGCCCCGGGCATACCAGCTCAGGGAGGCCCAGCTCAGCATCGGTGGATCCCCTTCAGCCGCCGCCGACTCCAACACCGCTCGATTGGTGCCTCCCAGGGTGGTGATCCAGTTGTGCTGCAACCAGGGAAGCAGCAGCGCCAAAACAAGAAGGGCGCCGAGGACCACCTGGAGCCGCCGCCCGCGCCGGCGGAGCCCCCCCACCGACGCCCAGAGCACCGGTCCAGCAAGGAGCAGAAGGGAGCTCTGCTTGACCAGCAAGGCAGCGGCCACGGCGAGGGCCGCCGGCAGCATTTGCCCCCAGCGGCCTCCCATCGGCTCGGGAGCCTGCCAGCGGCCCAGCAGCCAGAGGGCCAGGGAAGCGCTGGCAGCCACAGGCAGATCCAGGGTGAAATCGACCCGCAGATGCGCCAAGGCGGGCACCAGAAGGAGCAACGTTGCGCACAAAAGGCCAAAGCCGCGTCCGAGCAGCTGCCGCCCCCAGCAAGCCACGACCACCAGCAGCAAGGCGTGCCACACCGACAGCGCCCAGCTGGCCTGATCGGGCTGATCACCGGCGATCGCCATCACGCTGCCATTGACCAGGGAAGCCAGGGGAGGAATCTTGGGCGAGAGGTCCAGGAGGGCTCGCCAACCGCCGCCGCCCGGGGGAATCAGTCCCAGGGCTCGGCCATGGTCGAGGGCGCTGTTGAGATAGTCGGCCTGATCCCAGCTCGGGAGGCGCCGATCCATGGCGAGCCAGAGCCGATCCGCTGCGGTGGCCACCCCCCAGAGAACCCCAAGGGTGACCCACCAGGTCAAGCTCCGCCGCCGGGGCCCCCCTGCGGGGGCGAAGGGAGAGCGCATCAGGGGCTCCAGGACAGGAAGGCAACCGTCAGCAGTCTGGCTTGACGGCGTGCCGATGAAACGGCCTGGAAGCTCCCACCAACCTGCCATGGGGCCCAAGGGCGTTCCGTGTTCTGTCACACGCGGGGGTGTGTCGACAGGAACGAATCGTCAAAATCACGTCGGCGCCTTGCGCCCGTTGTGTGAGGTCAACTTCCATGAAACTCTTCCAGCAACTGCTGGTGGCGCCCGCAGCCCTTGGGCTTTTGGCGCCCTTCGCGGCCAACGCCGCGGACATCAACCTTTCTGGCGTGAATCA
>JBKDTB010000177.1:0-4031 GCA_046340515.1 Cyanobacteriota bacterium
CCCCCCCCGAAAAGAGCCAGACCCCGCGGGTCGACCGACGGACAGGGGAGCGACCGGGGCCGGGCGCGAAGCCCTTGTCTTCTGCAATTGAGAATCGCTTGCAAAAAGGAGGGAAGGTCTTCTAGGTTGCAAGCCGTCCGCCTCGCCAGTGCCCTTGGCTCCGATGGCCCAGCCCTCCGCCTCCCCCCGGTCGGGGCTTTCGATCCAGCTCCCCCCGGGCCAATCCGTCCTGCTGGATCCGGGCTTCCAAACCTCCGCCGCCTGTCTGGAGGTGTTGAGCGGCATCGCCCGCGTCTATTGCCCCTGCGAGGAAACGGAAGGCATGACCATCGCCTTCCTCCAGGCCGGCGATCAGCTCCGCACCGATCGCCTCTGCAGCGAGGGGGTCTGCGTGGAAGCCCTCACCGCCCTGAGCTTCTGCCGCCACGAGTTCTCCGGTGATGGTCCGGCCCTCGACCCGGTCAACGAGTGGACCCTCCAGCTGCTGCGCATCCGCCATCTGGGCAACGCGGAAAAACGCCTGCACGCCCTGCTCGCCCTGCTTGTGCGGCGTCTGGGACGGCGCTGCGGCGCTTGGTGTGATCTCCCCTTCCGCCTCACCCATGAGCGCATCGCCGAATTGATCGGCACCACCCGCGTCACCACCACCCGCCTGCTCTCCCGCATCCGCACCGCCGATCTGCTGGTGGTTCCCGTCGGGGAGCCGGGTCTGCGCCTGGCGCCCTCCCTTGTGGAGGGGGCGCCCCTGGCCGAAGGCTGAAGCCCTCCCCTCAGCGCCCGGCCGCCCGCAGGACGAGGCCGGCGATGATCAACACGATCAGGGGCCGCTCCCCCGCCTGGAGATAGGGGGTGCCCTCGGCGCTGGCGGGCACGGAGAACACCGCCGTGGCGGGTCGCCCGCTGGGAAGGGCCCCCCGCACCCGACCCGCTGGATCGACCAGGGCGCTTGGACCGGTGTTGGCGACGCTCACGAGCCAGCGGCCGCTTTCCATCGCCCGCAACCGCGCCAGGGCCAGGAACTGGCTCTGAAGGACAAGCGGGTAGGGGTCGAGATTGGCACTGGCCAACAGCCAGCGGGCTCCAGCGCGGCTGGCGCGGGCCAGACCGCGTCCATCGGCGATCTCATAGCAAATCGCCACGCCGATCGGCCCGCCGGGACGCTCCAGCAGGCGGGAGGCCTGGCCCGGCTCAATCCCCCCCACGGCCGAAAGGCCGCTCCAGCGGAGCAGCGGCCCCAAGGGCACCCATTCGCCGAGGGGAACGACCCGGTGTTTGTCGACCCACCCCTCCGGAGCCGTGGCCCGGGGGGCAAAGCGCAGGAGGGCACTGCGCAGGCTGGCGCGGGTGCGGCGAAAGCCTCCGCTGAGCAGCTCCACCGGAGCGGGAGCGGGCAGGCGCTGGCCCTCGGCCAGGGCCCCCTCCGGCAAGAGCACCGTCGCGCCACGGGGGCGGGCCTGCTCCAGGGCCCCCACCAGTTGGGCCATCAGCCGCTCTTGCCGCCCCGGCAGAAACTTCTCGCGGGTGGGAATCGCCGGCTGCACCACCAACACCTTCTCCCCCCCGCCCTCCCCGGCCGCCCGGGCCGCCATGGGGGGAGTGAGGGTTGCGGCGCCCACCAGATGGGGCACCAGAACGCCCCCCGCCAGCAGGAGCCCCCAGCGCCCCAGCGCCATCCGCCCCGAGAGGTGGCGTGTCGCCCACCAGGAAGGCCAAAGCCGCGCCCAGCGCCAAAGGGCCCAACCCAGCAGCATCTGGAGAGCCGCCACCCCCCCGGCCCCCACCCACACCGCCACCCCCGCCAGCCAGGGATCTCCCGGCAGGGGAGAGGCACCCAGGCCGATCCAGAACAGGGGACCCCGCGCCAACAGCACCTCCCCCGCGCCCCAGAGGCCAGCCCCCAGCAAGGCGGTGCCGGGGCGGGCGGGATCCAGCCGACCGATGAGCAGTGCCCAAGCCGCCACCAACCCTCCCCCCAGCAGGGCGCAGAGGGCCCAAAGCAGCAGGCAGAGGGGCAGGCTGAGGGGCGCGGGCACGCCGATCCAGTCGAGGGGATGGAGGGACGGCAACCAGCGATGGCTCACCAGCACCGCGGCGCTGCCCCACAACAGGGCCGCCGCACCGCCGCGCCCCGTGCCGACTCGGGCCCAAAGCACGGCCAGGCAGGGCCAGAGCAGCCAGGGCCACCCGAGGGGCGGCAGGGACAGCCCCGCCAGGGCACCGGCGGCCCCCACCAGAAGCCACCGGGGCAGACGGTCATTGCCCATGGTCAGGACCTCGGCGCGTTGCCATTCTCCAGATGGCACCCACGCACCCTTCGCCACCATGGACCAGGGCAACCTGCTGCAGATGCTTCTTCTGCGGGGACTCGGCACCACCACCCTGGTGGCCGAACGCCTGCGCTACGTCACCCAGGAGTGGGTGCAGAGCGGCAAGCTGGATCCCTCCCACGCCCCCGCCCTGGTGGAGGACGTGCTCAAGGCCCTGCGGGGGGAGACCCCGGAGCTGGAGCAGCAGGCGGAGCGCCAGCTGGAGCGCAACCGCGACCAGGTGCTGCAAGACCTGGGCCTGGCGCGCCAACGGGAGATCGATGAGCTGCGGGGGCGGATCGATCGGCTGGAAAGCCAGCTGCGCCAGAACCCAAGCCAAAGCCAGAGCCAGAGCCTCACCTAGACCCGCCCTCCCCCATGCCCTCGGCAAGGGACCCCATCCCCCCTGCCAGACTTTCCAAGCTCCCTTCTCCTGCCTCGATCTCCTTCCATGCGAGACATTCTCATCAGCGCGGGCGGTTGCCTGGCTTGTCTGATGGTGGCGCTGATCAGCCAGCTGGTCACCCCCGCGGTGGTGCAGGCGGCTCCTCCGGCGCCCACGACGACCGTGGCCGCGGCCGTTGCGGATCCGGCGCCGGCAGGCGGCACCATGGCCGCTGCCGCCGTGCGCTCGCCCCTCGAGCTTGATCCCGACGACTCCAACCCTGTTCTCTTCACCATGGCTCCTTCCGACGACGCGCCGTCCCTGGCCCAGGCCAACGCCCTCGGGGGCGAGATGAGCGCTCCCAAGCCGCGCACCACCGCCAGCGGCCTGCAGATCACCGACCTGGTGGTGGGGGACGGCGTGGAAGCCACCCCGGGGCAGACGGTGAGCGTGAACTACCGCGGCACCCTGCAGAACGGCAAGGAATTCGACAGCAGCTACGGCCGCGGGCCGTTCAGCTTTCCCCTCGGTGGCGGTCGGGTGATCAAGGGGTGGGATGAGGGCGTCGCCGGGATGCGGGTGGGCGGCAAGCGCGAGCTGGTGATCCCCCCCGACCTGGCCTATGGCTCCCGAGGCGCGGGCGGTGTGATCCCCCCCGACGCCACGCTGGTGTTTGAGGTGGAATTGCTGGGGGTGGGCCGCTGAGGGTCGGCTGCCCGACCCTTGCCCTCCGGATCTGATCGGTAGGATGCCGCCGCCCCCCCGGCCAGGCCGGGTTATTCCACCTCCATCTTTCTTCCATGGCGCACCAGCTGCCCGCCCTGCCTTACAGCCTCGATGCGCTCGAGCCCCACATTTCCCGCAACACGCTGGAATTTCACCACGGCAAACACCATGCCGCCTACGTCACCAACCTCAACAATCTCGTGGCCGGCAGCGAGCTGGAGGGCAAGTCGCTGGAGGACACGATCCTGGCGGTGGCTGGTGACGCGAGCAAGGCCGGCGTGTTCAACAACGCCGCCCAGGTGTGGAACCACACCTTCTACTGGCAGGGAATGAAGCCCGGTGGTGGTGGCGCCCCCAGCGGCGATTTGGCGGCCAAGATCGAAGCGGATTTCGGCAGCTTCGACGCCTTCAAGGAACAGTTCAAAACGGCCGGTGCAACGCAGTTCGGCAGCGGCTGGGCCTGGCTGGTGCTTGACAACGGCAGCCTGAAGATCACGAAGACCGGCAATGCTGATCTCCCCCTGGCCCACGGCCAGAAGGCACTGCTCACCATGGATGTATGGGAGCACGCCTACTACCTGGATTATCAGAATCGCCGCCCGGATTACATCACC